>JAZKZE010000098.1:0-55751 GCA_045612485.1 Victivallales bacterium
AGTCCCGATCCTGCTCAAACGTACGCCCCCCTTCACCGATCCGATATATCTTGTCACTGTCCCGGCCCGGGAAACCGGCACATGAACGATCTTGTCATCATCAAATTCCAGTTCCAGAGCTTCATAAGTACTGTTCTTATCTTCAATGATCTTCAATCCATGATAGATACATATTCCGTAATTGATGTGAACAGCATAATCCCCTTCTTCCAGATCACATTCCCCCGCTTCCATATCCGTATTTGTCACGATATCCCGGAAATGATCACTCTGGCGGACCGGAACGACCCGGGAATTGGCAAGGCGGCGGACAGAGGAAAACAGCTCCTGCTGGGTGAATACTGCGGTACGTTCCTCCGGTGCAAAGATCCCGTTGGGAACAGCCATATCCACACAGTTAACAAGTTTGCTTTTCTCCCCCAGAGCTCCGGAAAGGAACTCCTGTAAAACGGAAAGATCGTTCTGCGAGCCGCCCGTTACATAAACCTCGAAAGATTCTTCCAGAAGCTGCCGGATGAAATTGGCACTCAGCTGGCTCACAAGTTCCGCTGTATTTTCCTCTGCGCCTTCAGGGACAAGTCCCAGAATATTTCTGGAAGCGGGATAAATGGTACAGGATCGTCTTTCCGGGTAAGACACCGCCTCCGTATCATCCAGAAAGAGAATGGAATTTTTCAGGATACCTTCCGAAGAAATACGGCGCCATTTTTCACTGTATTCTTCTGCGAAGAAACGGGTAAGATTATCTCCGCACTGTTCCGGGTAGGCACAAATGGTACAGGGCTGCCATACGGCAAGATAGTGTGTAAGATCCCCGGTACCTTCTTCCGTGATCCCGGCATGGGCTGAACCGGAACGCAAAACGATGTTATACTCTTCCGCACTCTTTACCGTCAACTGGGTCTCCGGGGAAAAGTAACGGATGGAATCGATCTCATCGCCCCAGAATTCAATACGCACCGGCAGTTTTTCCGCAGGGGAGAAAATATCCACGATCCCCCCCCGCCGGGCGAATTCGCCGCGGATATTTACTTCCGGTTCATCATCGTAATCCAGTTTGACCAGTTTTTCCAGCAATTCCTCCATACTTATGCGCATACCGCAGGAAAGGGTAAAACTTGTTTCCTCCATCATTCCCGGCTTGGGTGCGGGGGATAATACAGCTCCCGAAGAGGCAATAAGAATATCCGGCGGCTCATGCAGGATGCTGTGCAGCACCGTCGACCGGGGGATCTCGGCTTCCGCAAGAGGTTTGCCGCAGGAGATCCCATCAGGAAGAAGCATGCTTTTTATATCCAGATCCAGATTGCTGCACCAGTTCTGCAAAGCATTCAGACACTTTTCCGCCATGGCATAATGGGGTACTTCCAGAAAAATACCGCGGGAACTTTTTTCTCTGCGCAGAAAAAAATATACGCCCAGCAGATATACCGGAAGCAGATCAGCATCCACCGGAGCGATACTTACAGGATATGCCCCTGCCTCCCGGCTCTCCTGATCCGGATACTCAAACATCCGGTCAAAGAGAGAAAGCAGAGTTTTTTTACATTTTTTTCTGATACACTCTTGTTTTTTTTCCATTTTGTGATATAATATAAAGCGATAATGTTTTTTTTCAGCATTTCTTTCTTTTTGCAGGAACATTGGAAAAGGGGTTTCCACATGTTCTGCTTTAAAAATAGATGCTGAATGATTAAAAGTCAAATGCCGGTTGTTTTTTCCATCATTTTCCGTGGAGGATCTTTCAGGAAATGGAGAAAATACGGAACACAAGGAGATCTATCTTGATGAAACAGGCATCAAAAGCAGCAAAAAGTACCAAAAGTGAAAAACCTGCCGTAAAAGGTAAGGCAGCTGCCCCTGCGGTGAAAGAATCCGCCGCAAAGAAAACCGGTAAATCAGATACTCCGGCTAAAGCGGAAAAAACGGTAAAAGTTGCTGCAAAACCGGAAAAGAAGGCTGCTCCTGTTGTTGAAGCAACAGCAAAAGCAGTAAAGAAAACTCCTGTAAAAGTTGCTGCAAAAGCTGCTCCGGCTGTTGAGACAGTGGAAAAGAAACCGGAAATAAAAAAAGCAGTGAAAGCTCCGGCAGTAAAAACTGCGGAAGTGAAAAAGCAGGAAGCAAAGAAAGTGGAAAAAGCTTCTGCTAAAACTTCTGTGAAACAACCTGCGGGAAATGTAAAAAAATCTGCGGAAACAAAGAAAGCGGAAAAAGCTCCCGCTAAAACTCTCGCTAAAACTCCCGTGAAACTTCCTGTTGAAAAAACTGCTGAAGCAAAAAAAGCGGAAAAGGTTTCTGCGGAAAATGTAAAAAAATCTGCGGAAACAAAGAAAGCGGAAAAAGTTCCCGCTAAACTTCCCGTTGAACCTGTGGGAAAAGTTGTGGAAAAAACCGCAGATAAAAAAGTTTCTGTAAGAAAACCCCTTTCTGATGAAGAATTGGGTGAAGTACTCCGTCAGCTGATCACCAAAAGTGCCGGGCGGAAAGAGGAAAATGCAGGGAAAAAGGCAAAACAGGAACCTGTTGCAGGCAGCAAAAATCCCGGAAATATTCCGGAAGCCTTCTCTCCTGTAAAAAGCAGTGCCGGTCTTCCCAGTGCCCTTCAGGTGGATAATTCCGATCAGGAAGGTGCAGCGGACGGCGATGGGGATAAAGATATTCCCGGTATGAAACTTGGTGCATCGGCAAAAAATGATACGATGAAAGTGTATATGCAGGACATCGGTCAGATCTCCCTTGTGAGCAAAGAGGAGGAAGTAGCTCTTGCCGCCAAGATCCACGGAGATGATGATTCTGCCCATGAGGCCGCCCGTGCGACTCTGATCCAGGCGAACTTACGCCTTGTAGTTAAGATCGCCCACGACTTTAAAGGTCTGGGGCTGCCGCTTCTCGACCTGATCTCCGAAGGAAATATCGGACTTATGCGTGCTGTGGAAAAATTTGATCCTGCCAAGGGGGCGAAATTCAGTTCCTATGCAGCATGGTGGATCAAACAGTCCATGCGCCGCGCTCTTGCCAATCAGAGCCGTATCATCCGTATTCCGGTGCAGTCAGCAGGCAAGATCAACAAGATCAAGGCTCTGCGCATCAAACTTGCGGAAAAGCTGGGACGTGAACCTACTGATGCGGAAATTGCAAAAGATCTGGCGTTCAGTGAAAGAACAGTCAACAGTCTGCGTCTTGCCGACTTGCGTACCTTCTCTCTGCATGACCCCATTCAGCAGGGTGAGGACGGGGAATTTCAGGACATCATTCCTGACGGAAGTGCCCAGACTCCCGACCGTATCCTCAGTGACGTGGAATCCGTAGGCCGTCTGGTGGATATCCTGGGGGATCTGGAGGACAGGGAACGGATGATCCTTATCCTGCGTTTCGGCCTGGATGGAAGCAGACCCAAAACTCTGGAAGAGGTGAGTCAGGAGATCCACCGTACAAGGGAACGTGTCCGTCAGATCCAGAACCAGGCATTGAACAAACTGCGTGATCTTCTCATGGATGAAGCCGGCTTTGCCAACGAATAAAAATGGTTCCGGGAAAACCGGAAATAAGGATAAAAGAATGAGAACAGGAAAAAGAAACGGGAGGGGGTGAAAACAATGGAATGCACAGAAGTACGCCTGAAAAAAGGTGAACCCATCGAGCGCGCTCTCCGCCGTCTGAAAAAGAAACTGGACAAAGAAGGCACACTCAAAGAACTTCGTAACAGAAGACATTTTGAAAAGCCCAGCGAGATCAAACGCCGCAACCAGCGTCACCGCTGAACCTGAATGGGTCATCAAGGGAGAAGAAAATATTTTCTTCTCCCTCTTTTTTCCTTATCATTTCGACAATATATTTATCCGGGCAATCCGCACTACTGCTGTACAGAAAAGGACATCATCAATGAAAAACAAAATCAAAAATCTTCTGCAAATGGATATCTGGATGATCCGTGCCGGAAATCTTCCGGGAATAAAACGTTTTTTCCTTTCACTTCTGCGCATATTGATCCTCACCGGAAAATTTTTTATCCGCAATAAATGTTCCTTCAAAGCCTCATCTCTGACATTTTTCACATTGTTTTCCTTTGTACCGGTAGCTGCACTTATTTTCGGTATTGCCCAGGGCTGCGGAGTATCGGATATACTGGAAAACAAAATGCGGGAAGCTCTCTCCCTTTATCCGGAAGTTGCGGAAAAACTCATCACCTTTGCGGATGCCACCTTGCGTCAGGCAAAAGGCGGCGTGATTGCCGGAGCCGGTACACTTGTCCTGATCTGGACAACCATAAAACTTCTTTCCAATATTGAAAGTACGCTTAACGAGATCTGGGGTATTCCCAAAGGACGTACCTTTATAAGAAAAATAACCGATTATATTGCCATAACCATCATCTGTCCTTTCATGCTCCTTACCGCAGGCAGCGGACTTGTTGCCGCTACAACAAGAGTGGGAAATATTATAAAAACATTTCCGGGAGCAGAAAATATCGTTCCGGTATTCGGACTTCTGACCAAAGGACTGCCCTTTCTTGCCATCTGGCTGGTACTGAGTTTTATCTATATTGCCATACCGAATACAAAAGTAAAGTTCCGTGCAGCCCTTCCGGCGGCATTTGTTACAGCCGGAGTATATATTCTTTTGCAGTTGTGTTATATTTATGCCCAGTTTATGATGGTCAGTTACAATACGGTATATGGAAGTTTCGCCGCATTGCCATTATTGCTCCTCTGGCTGAATCTCAGCTGGAATCTCATCCTTGCCGGAGCCCAGCTTTCTTTTGCCATACAGAATGTTTCCCAGTATGAAATGTTGCCCGGGGATGAACAGATTTCCACATTTCAACGTAATTCCATTGCTCTGGAATTTTCCTCCTGTATATGCAGAAATTTCCAGCAGGGGAAAAAGCCCTTCACAGAAGAGGAACTTTCTGAAAAGTGCATGGTCCCCATCCGTACCACCCGTATGATCCTTTCCCAGCTTGTCAAAAGCGGCATTCTGACAGAAGGGATCAGTAACGGCGATACAATGATCCGTACCTATCAGGCTGCAAGACCGGTGGAACAGCTTACTCCGGTAAAAATCATTACCGCGCTTGAAAAAAATGACGGTGCCATCATTGATGGTATAGGAGATGCGGCATTTATGCGGAAATATGCTCTTCTCTGGGAAAGTGCGGAAAAATCGAAAGAAAATTCACAGGAAATAAAGTAATTTTCCCTTATTGCTCATATATCAATCAAGGGGAAGACGCCTGACGCTGATCCTGTCTTTTTTTCCGTCATATTCGATGAGGGTGAGTTTTTTGCATCCGGTGAGACTTCCGGCAATGACTTCCCCTCTGCCTCTTTCATCCAGTACGGCACGGGGGGTGTGGATATGACCGCACAAAGCAAGATCGATCTTCTTTTCTTTCAAAAGTCTTTCCACCTCTTTTGCCCCCCATAATGTATGGAGAAAATGCAGACAGGGATGAGGATCGGAAAAGGGGAAATGACTGGCAGAAATAATGATCCTTCCATCATTCCTTTTTTCACATTCCCGTTTATAAAATTCCCTTGTCTTTTTATTCATATATCCATTGGAGAAAAAGGGCGGCATGGGAATACAGTTATTGGAGGCAAGAAGCCGGAATTTTTCATTTTCCCATACAAAGGGAAAATCTTTCAGTGCATATTTTCCCCGGTTCATTTTCCGGCAGAAATTATCCGCCTCCTCCCGGCATTTTTTATTGTTCACATAACAATCGTGATTTCCGGGAAGATAGAGGAAGGGCTGTGAACTTTCCACAAGTGGACGGAAATGTTCATAGGCAAGATCAAATTCACTCTTCTGACCGCAGGAAGTGGCATCACCGGTAAAAATGACCAGATCGCACTTCTCCTGCAAAATACGGTCAACAGCCTTTTTTATGGCCGTATCATGATTACCGTATCCGGTACGGCGCAATATTCTATTGTTGAGAAAACCTATAATACGTTTATCCAACAGCATGGAACAAGTCTCAAACTGTGCGATCTCATGGGGGTCGGAAAAATGGATGATCCTGAAACTTTCTGCCATAAATTTTCTCTCTTAAAAATTGAAAAAAAGCTGTTGATTTTCTTCCTGTTTCTCTTCTTTTTTTTCATTTTCTTCCTTTGTTGCTCCGGAGGAAGCAAGGGAAGAAAAAAGATCTTCTTCAGGGACGGGTGGTGGAGTATTTTCATTTTTTCCGGTATTCACGGAAAGCTTTTCCAACTCTTTTATAATGCTTTTAAGTTCAAATTCCTGAACGATGGAAAATATTTTTTCCATTTGCACTTCCGTTTTTGTTACAGAAGAAGCATTTATACCGGCTTCTTCCGGAAGATCGAGAATAAGAGAAATAAGAAGAATATTTTTTTTCAGAACTTCTTTATGGGCAAGGATCTTTTCCCGTAAAGACTCTTTTTTGATCCGTTGAGGATCATTGAGCATTTCCTCTATGGAACCATTTTCATTGATAAGGGCAACTGCCGTTTTGGGTCCAACACCGGGAACCCCGGGAATATTATCGGACGAATCTCCAATAAGAGAAAGATAATCCACGATCCTGTCGGGAGCCACCCCGAATTTACGGATCGTCTCCTCCCAGGAACGGATGTTCAAGCCTTTGCCGTCATGGGAAGGGACAAGCATATTGACTCTGTCCTCTTTATCAATGACCTGGCTTATATCCTTGTCGGAAGAGAGGATCAATACTTTTCTGTCCGTAAAAGATTTTGCCATTCCCCCCATAAGGTCGTCTGCTTCATACCCTTCCTGTTCAATGATATTCCAGCCGAAAGCAGTAATAAGATCCCGGATATAAGGGATCTGTATTTTCAGTTCTTCCGGCATGGGAGGACGGTTCGCCTTGTAATCCGGGGCGATGGCAAGGCGTTTTTCTATTCTGCCTTTATCAAAGACAAACGCCCCATCAAAGGAGGGATACTCCTTATCCAGTCTTAAAAGAAGTTTTGCCATGGCAAAAACAGCATTGGAAGGAAGCCCCTTTGAATTGCTTAAAGAACGTACCGCATAAAATCCCCGGTAGATCTGGGAATAAGCATCTACAAGAAGAAGCGGCTTTTTTCCATTATTTTCCACTGCCATGACAAACCTTTCTTTTTCAACAGGTACGGGAAACACACCCGTACCTGTCCATACTTTTTTATTTTACATTGATGACCGCTTTATCATAGTCTGCGGGAGGAACGAGTCCAAGCAGGCACATGCAGGTTGCGGCAACAGAACTGATCCCCAGACCGGTATTGAGTTCCTTTGCATAATCCTCTTTATATTCAGGGTCATAGATGATGCAGGGAACAGGGTTGAGGGAGTGACTGGTCTTGCGTTTGATGGCACCGTCTTTGCCCCGTTTCACAGAACCGTCTTTATTATGTTCATACATATCATCAGCGTTCCCGTGGTCGGCAGTGATAACAAGTACGCCTCCGGCGGCAGTAACAGCATCATAGACCCGTTTCAGACAGAGATCCAATGCGCCCATGGAGACCTGGACAGCCTGATAATCTCCGGTATGTCCCACCATGTCCCCGTTGGGGTAGTTGAGACGGATGAAATCATATTTGCCTTCTTTGATAGTATCGCAGACGATATCTGTGATTTCCGCACATTTCATCCAGGGACGCTGTTCAAAGGGAACCACATCGGATTTGACTTCCACATATTCTTCGGCTGTTTCATCAAATTTACCGGAACGGTTGCCGTTGAAGAAGTAGGTCACATGACCGTATTTCTGGGTTTCGCTTACGGCAAACTGACGGATGGAGGAAGAGCAGAGGTATTCATCCAGAGTCCGGTCGATTTCAGGAGGATTCACAAGGAAGTTGTTGGGAATATGCAAGTCTCCGTCATATTCCATCATACCGGCATAGAGCACATCGGGCTTTGCGCCTCTGTCAAATTTATCGAATTCAGCCCCCTGATCGAATGCCTGACTGATCTCAATGGCACGGTCACCGCGGAAGTTGAAGTAGATGACGGCATCCCCGTCTTTGATGGCTCCCAGAGGAGTTTTGCCGTCTCTGGAGATCACAAATGCAGGAAGATCCTGGTCGATAGCTTTACTTTCTGCACGCAATGTTTCTACTGCTTCATGGGCGGAAGCAAAGAATCTGCCTTCCCCTTTCACATGGGTTGCCCAGCCCTGTTTCACCATATCCCAGTTGGCACCGTAACGGTCCATGGTAATGGTCATACGTCCGCCGCCGGAGGCAATGGCATAATCTTCCCCCAGACCTTTAAGATATTCTTCAAAGGGGTCAATATAGTCAAGGGCGGAAGTTTCAGGCACATCGCGGCCGTCAAGGAGCGTATGGATACGCACGCATTTGACTCCGTCTTTCTTTGCCTGTTCGATCATGCCTTTAAGATGGGCAATATTACTGTGGACGTTACCGTCGGAAAAGAGTCCGATGAAGTGCAGGGTGGAAGAAGCACTGTTAACTTTATCCACGATCTTTTTCCATGTGGCACCTTCAAACATCTTACCTGTTTCAATAGCCTGGGTAACAAGTTTGGCACCCTGGGCGAAAACTCTGCCGCATCCCATGGCATTGTGACCTACTTCACTGTTGCCCATATCATCATCGGAGGGCAATCCCACAGCAGTACCGTGAGCTTTGAGCAGTGTCATGGGCTGTTCTTTCATCAGTTTGTGAAGGAAGGGTGTGGGGGAATCCAGAACTGCATCCCCTTCAGCATATTTTCCAATGCCAACGCCATCCATGATCATCAATACAACAGGTCCCCGTCTTTTTGTGAAAGCGGGATTTTTTTTCAGACTTTCCAACATAATATTTTTTCCTTTCGTTAGGTTTGTTTATTTTAATTCCTGAGCAGAAAATACTTTTGTTTCTCCAGCATCCAGAGTAATGATCTTATACGCCTTGCGGGGGAAGAGTCCATTTTCCAGAGAAGGAGCTTTTTCTTTTTCATCCAGGACTTTACAGGTAACACTCACCGGATAGGCAAGAGGATTCTTTACCGTCATGCTGCTTCCGGATACCCTTGCTTCCACATGGTCAAGCACAAAGACTTTATCTTTTGTCATATCCCAGAAGATCCCCGGATCTTCCGTAATGGTGAGAAGCACACTGCTTTCCGTCCAGCCGCCGTCTACCGCAGGACAATCCCCTGCCTGTCTGGAATAATCCTGGAAGAAGACCTTTTCGCAGATCGCACCATATTCCAAAACTTTTCCGGAACCGTCACAGCGTATGGGATGATCTTTTGTGGAAATATACTGCACACAGTTATGGGCGATCTCCTGCAGAAGCAGAAGGAAGCGTTCTTTACCGGTATAGCAATATAATCTCATCAACGCGGAAGCGGAAAGGGTGCAGGGCCCGGGAGCCCCGTGCTGGTTCTGCAAGTTTGCCTGTACCGAACCACGGCAGTCTATCTTCATGCGGTCAAAGAGAGAATTTGCCGGAAACGCCCATGCAACGGCAGGAGTCCAGCTGGAACAGTAGTCCGCCGAAAATTCAGCAGCAGAAAGCCATTTTTCATCCAGAGTATCTTCATAAAGAAGGGTAAACATTTCCAGCATGGCAAAGGCGGATTCGCTGTCGGGAGCAAGAAGTGCATCCCCGGGGCCGCCAAAGGTAAAGCCGTACTGACTCAGCCGTTTGAGATAGAAATCCCCCATTTCCAATGCGGTATCGTAAAAATCTTTTCTTCCCAGATATTTTGAAGCAAGAAGCAGGGCGGCAGGAGCAGTACAGCCGCTGTCGGAATTTCCGCAAATAATTTCTTTTGTTTCCAGTTCCACCATAAAACCAAGCTGACCGTATTTTTTCCAGATCCCCTGCAAAGCATCTGCAAGTCCTTCCAGAACTTTTTTCCAGCTTTCCGGAAATTTTTTACCTTTTTCCTCAAGGATCATCAGACATTTGAGACAGGTAAGAAGCGATTCGCACTGGTGACGCAGATAGCCCCAGGGACGGGGATAGGCAGGAAGACTTCTCTGTACAAAGGAGTGTTCATAGGAAAGAACGCCGTCCCTTTCCTGTACTGCCGGATGAAAAAGTCCGCTTTTCCGGGGAGCATTTTCAAAATATCCGGTAAGCTGGCTGTATACTCTTTCCAGTTCCATTTCCCCGCCCTGTGCGAGAATGGCGGGCAGTTCCACAAAAGAGACCCAGCCGAAATCGACCCGCATATTGTTCTTGATGCTTTTGCCGTAAAAACCCCATTTTTTATTCCATCTGTCCTCATTGAAATGATACATCAGGATCTCTGCGGCATGAGAGAAGGAACGGGTATTTCTATATTCTTTCTGTTCAGGGAACTTATTGCGGATCTCTGCAAAATAACGGTAGAAAGCGGCAAATTCCCTGACCTCATATTTCCGGATCTGGAAGGCAGTTTCGATTTCTGTACCGGCAGTAAGATAAGCCGGATCATCCAGATTTTTACAAATGGGAAATGCTTTTCTGCGGAATGTGGGAATGGAAAGACGCACTTTCAGACTTTTTTCCTCCGTTACTACCATTTCTATTCCGTGATTTCCCAGAATCGTTCCCTGTTCAAAAGAGAGGAAAATTGCTTCATTTTCATTCTTTTTCCAGATCCCCAGAACCGGAGCGGATCCGTCAGTGATCTGTCTGTTGAATCCATTGTCCAGAGAGGGGAGTTCCAGCATGGTGACAGGGGGATCAAGAGGATCTTCCGGGACAAAATCCACCACAAGCAGCTTCATGGGTGATTCCGGGATGAGAGTGAATCTGTTTCCATCATAACAGGCGGAGGGGATGAAAATAAACCAGGAGTCCTGCCATGCGGGAAATTCCAGATCAATAAAAAATCTGCCTTCAGTATCCTTGCAGGCGACAAAAGTACTGCGGACATTTTCAATTCCGTCAACGATAGAAGAACTTATCTTTGCAGAAAAGAGTTCCTGAGATTTCTCTGAAGAAAGATACTCTTTCACTGTTCCGTCAACAAGGGAGCTGATCCCTGTATAGATCTTGCAGCAATCCATAAAAAACCTTCCTTTTTTTTCTCGGATTTACATATGAAGATAATATAGCACTTCAACGGCTCTTTTTAAAATAAATAAAGAGGATTCGGAAAAAAATCTTCTTAAAAGAGACCGTTTTTTATTTTTCCAGCCCGGAATGAAGCTCTTTTTCCGGTTCCTGATGCAAGGTGCGGTACTTTGCCGGGGGAACACCGAACATCTTCCGGAACATTCTGGAAAAGTGAAACCGGTCATGTACACCTATAAGTTCACAGATCTCATCAATATTGTTTTCACCCGTCTCAAGAAGCTGGGCTGCCTGCATATACCTTAAATTCATCAGATACTGATGCGGGGTACTTCCGGTAAAAGCAGCAAAACGGCGTAGAAAGGAACGTTTGGTCATCTTTGCCTTTGCAGCAAGGAATTCCAGATTGAGTTCTTCCGCCATGTGACTGCGTAATATATCACAGATCCTTGCAATCCGCATATCCGGCTGCATCCTGGTGAGAGCCTCCTCCGGGAGTTTGGAAAGAGCGAGAGTGGCAAGAGCGGTAGCAAGAAGGATCTGCCGGTTGGAGCTTTTCAGTTCCGTACCCGGTACAAGTTTCCGCAGTTCCTCCAGAAGCCCTTCCAGTTCAGGCGTGATTTTAACAGCATTGCACAAATGGGAACTGCTTCCGGAATATAAAGTGGTTTCAAAGTGGAAATACAGTTGTTTCGGATTGCCGGTACAACAGGAAACAAAATCATTATGCGGCGGCAGAAGATAGATATATCCGGGCAGAAGATCAAATTTTTTCCCGTTGACGATTATTGCTGCCCCGGGCGCATCCTGACAGTACAAACGCCAGAAATGTGCCGGAAGCTGAAGATTGTTCCAGAATGTCCCCAGCCGCACCTGGCCGCAGCCGATAATACGGAAACGGAAACTTTCTTTTAAAAGATTTTTGTCACTATTCTTCATAATAAACCTGTAAAAATTCATGGAAAAAAGTTTGCTTTTCACATATTTTCCTGTTATAATATACTTCATAAAGGTTTTATTGCAAACACTTCACCATGTAAAAAACAGCAAAGGAGCTTTTTATGGCAAAGGATTATTTGAAATGGTTTATCCATGACCGCTTCGGTATGTTCATCCACTGGGGACTTTATTCTGTTCCCGGAAGACATGAATGGCTGAAAAATTATGAAAACCTTTCGGATGAACAGTATCAGAGATTTTTTGATGCCTTCAATCCGGATATGTTTGATCCGAAAGCGTGGGCAAAGGCCGCTGCCGCCGCCGGTATGAAATATTTTGTGGTCACTACAAAGCATCACGAAGGCTTCTGTATGTTCGACTCCCACTATACCGATTTCAAAATCACCAATACGGCTTACGGCAAAGATGCCATAAGAGAAATCGTGGATGCCTTCAGAGCGGAAAATATCAAAGTGGGCTTCTATCACTCTCTCATTGACTGGCATCACCCCCATTATGTCATCGACAGCGTGAATTACCCCTCCGGTCTGGGTAAAACAAGAGAAGAACTTGCCGAAATGAACAAGGGCAGAGATCAGAAGATCTATATCAAATATCTGCATGATTCCGTCCGTCAGCTTCTCACCGAATACGGTAAAATCGACATTATCTGGTTCGATTTCTCCTTCCCCGAACCCAAATATCCCACAGGCAAGGGCAAAGAAGCATGGGATTCTGAAAATCTGGTGAAAATGATCCGGGAACTGCAGCCGGGGATCATTATCAACAACCGTCTTGATCTGCCGGATATGGAAGATGTCCTTACCCCTGAACAGGTAATGCCGGAAGAGAAAGTGACCAGCCTCAAAGGTACAGTCAGCGACGTCTGGGAAGGCTGTCAGACCTTCTCCGGTCCCTGGGGTTACGGACGGGATTTCAACAACTGGAAGAGTGCCAAACAGTGTATTGACCTTCTCATCAATCATGTCTGCCGTGACGGAAACCTGCTTATGAATGTAGGTCCCAACGGACGCGGTTACATCGAAGACAGAGCCATGGAACGCCTTGCAGATTATGCAAAATGGATGAAGTTCCACTCTTGTGCCATTTACGGCTGCGGTATGGCTCCGGACGAGTTCCCTGAACCCAGAGATTGCCGTTATACCTACAACAAAGAAACCGGCCGGCTCTTCCTGCATGTGATGAACTGGCCCTGCTTCGCCATTCACCTGAAAAACATGTACGGCAAACTGAAATTTGCCAAACTCATGCTGGACGGAAGTGAGATCACCTTCACAGAAGATGAAGAAAGAAATACCGTTACATTAAGAGTTCCCATCGCCAAACCGGACACGGAAGTACCGGTCATCGAACTCATTCTCAAGTAAGGAAAAATCCCCTTGACAGCAGGGGGAAATAATAAAAAAGGACTGCCGCTACTTGAAAAAGTAACAGCAGTCCTCTTTTTTATACAGACATCATACGGAAAAACCTTCCGTACTTATCTATTCTTATCCGTTTTTTTTACTTTGCAACAGTAACGATCTTGCCGCCGTTACGGGCAGATTCGTGTGCAGCTTCGCAAAGCAGGATATTGTGCAGAGCATCCTGGGCATTCATGGGTTTGCCGGCAAGGACGCTTTCCGCATGACATTCAATAAGGCTCTGATAGATGTTCTTGATATCAGAGGCAGCAGGTTCAATGCGTTCGATATTGTTATCATAGTTGTCTTTTTCCAGACGGATCTTGATGGGTTCGCCATCATGACCGGAAAGCTGGAACATGGTACCATAGCCACGGAGAGCAGCTTTGTCACCATAGACTTCATACCCCAGATTGGTGAGGGTTCCGCCGAGTCCGCCACGCATTTCAGAGAAGGCGACTTTGGCACTGCCCTGGGTACCATCTTCAAAGAAGAACTTGATGTAGGCACCGTCTTCAGCAACCATATCCACGATCTTGGGAAGATAGACAGCGGCAAGTTTATTGATCTTTTTACCGAAAACAAATTCAGCAACATAGAAGCAATGGCTGGCAACGTCACCAATGGGACCACCCATTTCTTCGATCTTGCTGCAGCGCCAGGAGGCGGCTTCGGCAGGATCATAACCGAAAGCAAATTCCATGTGGAAGCAGGAGTCGTTTACGGTCCCCAGTTTCCCGCCCTGAACGACTTTGGCAGCTTCTTTGTTCCAGGCATTGTAAACCATCATGTGGTCAACAGCAAGGGAGAGACCTTTTTCTGCGGCAACTTTGATCACTTCTTCCGCATCAGCAGAATTGGTGGACATGGGTTTTTCAGAGATCACATGTTTGCCGGCATTGAGAGCCTTGATGGCGATGGAGGCGTGGGAAGCATTGTTTGTGGCAATGTAAACAGCCTGCAGTTCGGGATCGGCAAGCATGGCATCAATGGAATCATACCATTTGAGTCCCAGAGCTTCCGCAGCTTCTTTTCTGGCAGGATTGATATCGACAGCACCCACAAGTTCAGCATTTTTCAGGGGGGCAAAACGCGCCTTGTCGCAGGCATAACCTTCTTTTGCCACACGGTTTTCAGCGATCCCGCCGAAACCGATAAGACCATATTTGACTTTGGACATATTTCTATTCCTCATTCATTCGTTATTATACAGAAAAGGACGCCCCTTCCGCGGGAGCGTCCACAAAAAACTTGATGAAGGACTCCTGCGGAAGGAGTCCCGTAAAAAGGCATCTTGCGATGCGTCTTCTTACTTCATGTAGGCTTCTGCAACCTTCTTGAATGCGTCGATCATAGCCTGGGTGTGTTCTTCAGTGTAAACAGGATGTGTGAAGAAACTGATGGTACGGTCGGTCATCCAGTTGGCCATTTTGCAGTTGAATTTGGAGTAGTCGATATCGCGGGCCTTCGGATCGTTGAAGGGATATTTTGCGGTACCGAAACCGTTTTTGTCAACATAAGCCTGTTCTTTGTACATTTCGGGCCAGAGAACGCTGTACACAGGTACGCCTTCTGCCGCGATGGCTGCGATGAACTGTTTGGTATCCACACCGTCTTTGAGTTTGTCGGTATCGATAACAAAGGGAGCCCACCAGAAGGAATTCTGACGTTCTTCGGTATCAACAGGGCAATATTTGATCAGGGGGTGATCTTTGAGCTGGGCGATAAGCATTTTACCGTTGCGGATACGGTTGGGCAGGTTCCAGCTTTCAAAACGTTCAAGTTCGCAAAGACCGATCATGGACTGCATTTCAGTCATACGGAAGTTGAAGCCAACGCGTCTGTGGATGTAAAGCTGTTTGCCTTCCATTTCCAGAAGGTTGAGTTTGGCTTTCACGTCATAACCGTGGTCACGGAAAGAACGGCATTCCCATGCGAGATCTTCGTCGTTGGTCACGACCATACCGCCTTCACCACCGGTGGTGAAGTGTTTGCTCTGGCAGAAGCTGAAGCAGCCGACATTACCGATAGTACCGGCTTTTTTGCCTTTGTAAACACCGCCGAAGCACTGTGCGCAGTCTTCCACAACATAGAGGTTGTGTTTTTTGGCGATTTCCATGATGGGATCCATATCAGCAACCATACCGTAGAGGTGTACCACTACGATAGCTTTGGTGCGTTCAGTGATGGCTTCTTCGATTTTGGTGGGGTCGATCAGGTGGTCGGTGGCTACGTCAACAAAGACGGGGAGGGCACCTGCCTGAAGAGCGCAGAAACTGGAAGCGATAAAGCTGTAAGAAGTACAGATGACTTCGTCGCCGGGGCCGACACCGAGAGAAGCGAGAGCAGTGTGAAGTGCGCAGGTACCGTTGGCAACGCTGATTGCGTTCTTCACGCCCAGCCATTCAGCCCATTTCTTTTCAAATTCCATACCCACTTTACCAGTCCAGTAGTTGACTTTACCGGATTTGAGGATGTCAGTGATCTTGTCATAGACCTTTTCGTTGAATGTGGGCCATCCGGGGAATTGTCCTTTGAAGACTTTTTCTCCGCCGTCAATTGCGAGGTTTGCCATTTTTTTCCTCCGTTAAGTTGTTTTGTTACGAAATGTTCCGCAGGGAATATTTCTGTTAATTGGTTTCTGAAAATAAATGTACCATATATTTGTGAAAGAAACAACCCTTTTTTGTTGTAAAATCTTCTTATAAAATTGCAAATTCTTACTATTGTTTTTGAGTATGTACGGAGTTCCCACCTATCCGGTCTGTCCGTACTGTCTGACCTGTCCAAAGCACAAAAAACTGCTGCAACCCATAAGAAAGTCACAGCAGTATGATTTTGCTTTTTTCAGCAGAAAAGTCTTACTCTTTTTCCACTTCCACCTTATCTTTTACAAAAGTAAAATAGAGAGCCGGGATCACATACAGAGTAAGAAGGGATCCGATGGCAAGTCCGCCTGCCACACCAAGACCGCAGCTTGCCCGCAATTCGGACCCGAGTCCCGTTCCCAGAGCCATGGGAAGCATACCGATGATTGCGGCAATCGTTGTCATCACAATAGGCCGGAACTTGTTTTCCATTGCCTGGATCATAGCGGCATGACGGCTCATGCCTTCCTTGATGAGAATACCGCATTCATCAATAATGAGGATGGCATTATTCACCACGATACCGATAAGCATAACGCCGCCCAGAAGTCCCATCATGGACATGGTCATACCCGCCACATAAAGGGTGAAGTACATCCCCAGGAATCCCAGAGGAACGGTAAACATGATGAGGAAGGGTTTTGTCCAGGATTCCAGAATGGCGCAGATAAGCAGATAGGTAAGCAGAATGGCAAGGATGATCACTTCCACAAACTCTTTTGTGGTTTCATTCATACGTTCCACACTCCCTGTGCTGTTGGTACGGTAACCGGGCAGCAGACAGCTTTCAATATTTTTACGGAAAGAATCCGCCACAGATGCCAGAGCCTGTCCGGGGGCGGGGTTGGCGTAGATCATAATGGAACGTTCTTTATCGTAACGGGTAATGGAAACAGGTTTTGTTTCTTCTTTAAGTTCGGCAAGAGCTTCCAGCGGAATGGGAATACCGTCATTATGCTTTACAGACATAAGATCAAGCTGATTCATCCCCTTTTCGATATTCTGTCTTACACGGATATCAAAGGAACGGGATCCCAGACGGTAGGTTCCCACTTCAATACCTTCCAACGCACCTTTTGCAGAACTCTGCAAAGATTCCAGACTCATATTCACATTCTGCATAATGGTACGGCGGGGAACGATATTCAAAGTGGCTTTTCCCTGACGGATGGTACTGTCGATATCTTTGGCAACTCCGGATTTCTGGATCTTTTCCATAGAAAGTCTTCCGGCGCGTTCCAGTTCAGCCATATCGCTGCCGCTGACACGCACACGGATCAATGCACCGCTTCCCCCGATGATCTGGGGATAAGTGAGAGTGATGATACAGTCATCTTCATCCGCAAGGATCTGACGGACTTTTTCCAGAATATCCTCAATGGTATCGGTACGCTCATTTTTCTGGGTCAGCACACAGAAGATCTGTCCCACATACACAGCCTGGGAGATCTGACCGGCACCGCCACCGGGAGAGTTCCCGGCATAAATGACCATACCTTTCACATCTTTCAGAGTCTTCACCTTTGCAGCGATACCATGTATGCGTTTTTCTGTCATTTCCAGATTGTAGTTGGTGGGAAATTCCAGACGGATGGTCATTTCCCCCTGGTCAGCAGAGGGAATAAAACTGCGTCCAACATTGGGGATCACAAAGAAATATACAGCAGCACAGATGGCGGCAGTAAGGATCACAACAAGAATACAATATTTCTTTGTCCACTTGATAGTGCTGACAAAGATCCGGGCAATGAAATCATAACAGATGTCCCAGGGACGGAAAAGTTTGTCCAGGAAAGTTGCCTTCTTTTCCTCCCCTGCCTTCTGCCCTTTGAGCAGTACACAGGCAAGAATGGGAGTAAGAGTAAAACTGATGAAAAGAGATACGATGGTTGCCGCAACCATAGTTCCGGCAAAGGGAGCCATCATTCGTCCGGTCATCGTAGTCATCATGGCAACAGGTACGAACACCACAACGTTGGTCAAAGCACTTGCGGCAACAGCAACAATAACTTCCCCGGTACCGTGTTCCGCAGAATCTTTCAGCTTCTCCCCCCGCTTCAGATGTTTGTGGATGTTTTCAATAACCACAATGGAGTTGGTCACCAATACCCCTACAGAACATCCCAGAGAGAGAAGTGTCATGATATTGAAGGAGTAATCCAGATACTGCATGAACGCAAAGGTCACAGCAATGGAGATCGGCATGGAGATGATGACGATAAAGGTGGTACGCCAGTCATGCAGGAAGAGGAAGAGGATGAGAGCGGTAAGAATGACCCCGTAAAGGATACTGCCCCAGGCATCATCCACAGAAGCCTGGATGAAGTGACCGGAATCTTTGAACCACACAAGACGCATCCCGCCGGGAAGTTCTCCGCTGCGGTTGATCTCATCAAATCTTTTCCGCAGAGCTTTGATCACAGCAAGGGCATTGGCTTCCCCTTTTTTCACGATATTGAAGGCGGCAACAGGCTGACCGTTGAGGAACATCTTGTTACGGATCTCCTTACTGATCATTTTCACATCGCCGATGTCCCGCAGATAGATACGGCGGTCATCTTTGGAATAGATCTCGATATTGCGGATGTCATCAAAGTTTTTATATTCACCGTCAAAGACGATGTTCTTTTCAGAATCCCCCTGTTTGATACGGCCTACAGGAGCTTTGAGATTGTTCTTTTTGAGGGCATTGCGCACATCTTCCATCGTCAGGTTGGCAAGGGAGAGTTTTTCTCTGTCGATCATTACATGCACCTGCATTTCATCGGCACCGTACACCCTTACTTCCCCTACCCCTGCCACAGAGGAGAAACGGTTGGCAAGAGAGTCATCTGCATAGTCATAGAGTTCGTCAACTGTTTTGTTCTCCCCCACAAGGAACATACGCACCACAGAGGTGGCGTTGTTGTCGATCTTGCGGATGGTGGGTTCCTTGACCCCGTCGGGAAAGTCTTCACGGATACGGTTGAGGCGTTCACGCACGTCGGTAGCCGCAACGTCCACATTGACCCCCATATTGAACTCGATACTGATATTCGCCACATCTTCCAGACAGGTGGAGCTTATGTGTTTGATCCCGTCGATAGCGGAAACAGCATCCTCGATACGGCGGGCAACTTCCACCTCGATTTCTTCCGGGCTTGCCCCGTCATATTCACACCGGATCGCCACATAGGGAATATCCAGACTGGGCATAAGGTCGATGCTCAATTTACGATAGGAATTTATCCCCAGCATAATGAGGATAATGATAAACGCCACCATGGCAATGGGGCGGCGGATTGACCATGTACTTAAAAACATTCTGTCACCCCTTCTTATTTCACAATGGTAACTTTGGTACCTTCAGCAAGGAACCGCTGACCGGAAACAACAACTTTTCTGCCCTTGAGGACTTCCGGATTGGTGATCTGGCAGTTTTCCCCGTCAACTATACCTTTCTTCACTTCAACAGCTGTGGAGGTGCCTTCTTTGTTCACAGTATAAACAAAGAATTTCTTTCCCTGCTGCAGTACGGCAGTTTCAGGCACTCCCACACCTTTGGCCTCACCGAGGATAATATCCAGTTCGCAGAGCATACCGCTTGCCAGATTGATTTCTTTGGGAAGGATGGCTTTGATCTTGAAGGTACGGGTGACGGGATCAATGGTACGGGCGGAGTAAGTGATCTTTGCTGTACCGTATTTCACGCCGTCAACAGAGATGGTCACAGGTGTCTTGCCTGCAACGATCCTGTTATGATAACCTGCACTCAGATAGGCAATGACTTCCAGATTGCTGATATTTTCCAGTTTCAGGATATTTGTACCGCTTTTCACATACTCTTTTTCCTCCTGCAGTTTGGAGGCAATAAGGCAGTCGAAAGGAGCTTTCACCATAGCGTCACGCAGATTTTTTTCCGCAATAAGAAGATTGGTTTCCGCCTGGACAAGTTTTGCTTTTCTGTACCGGACGGCGACCTTTGCCTTTTCCACAAGAGCATTGGCTTCTTTCCAGTTTACAATGGCAGTTTCATAATCGGTAGCAGACATGGCACTGCTTTTGATCAGCCGTTCAGCACGATCACGGTCAAACACCGTTTTTTCCGCCTTTGTTTCCATGATCTTGAGTTCAATTTCTGCGGTGGAAAGTTCGGTTTTGGCTACGGAAACCTCCTCTTTCTTTACCGTCACATCATTTTCCAGCGTCACTCTGTCGATACTGAAAAGAAGATCGCCTTTTTTCACCATATCGCCTTCATCCACCTTCAGGTCATCCAGCGTACCTTCCGTTCTTGCGGAGATCGTGGCATATTCCACAGGGAAAATGGTTCCCTTCACAGGGAGGCGATCCTGAAAAACCTGTGCTTTCAGACTTTGCAGAATAACGCGGACGGTCTTTTCCCTGACAGCTTTTTTCTTTTTGGCACAGGCAGTTGTGAGCATGAGCCCCGCAAAAAGAAGCGGGAGAAGCAGTGAAAAGGTGATTTTTGCACGGTGTGACATGGTTTTCTCCTGTTTTTTATGTTGATTTTACTGTAAAACACACTTTCGACTGATAAATATACAACAACAGATAGATAATCTATTTGCAATATAAAAAAAATACAATATATTAAAAAAGGAATCTTCATAATAATATAGTTATCAATAAAGGGGCATAAAACATGCTTACACTCAATCAGCTGAAAAATTTTCTTCTTCTTGCGGAAATCCTTCATTTTGCAAAAACAGCGGAAAGACTGGGGATCACCCAGGCGGCGTTGAGCAGAGATATTAAAAAACTGGAAAATGAGATCGCCTGCCAGCTTTTCGACCGTTCCGATAAGTGGAACATCTCCCTTACAGCTTCCGGCAGAGCTTATTATGAAAGACTGAAAGAGTTTCCCGGACTTCTGGAACAGGCAAAAAGTGAAGCACTGAAAGCGGCAAGAGGGGAAACAGGTACGTTAAGGATCATGGTACACCCATCCATTTACAATCAGGTGGACATGAGTCTTGTTTTCCAGCGGATGCTGACAAAATGGCCGGAAGTGAAACTCAAGATCAATGATGCAGTTTCCGATCTTGCAGCGGAAGCCCTGCATAAAGGGGAGTGCGATGTGGCGTTTTATTCCACCACCTATTTCCCAAAAAGCAATAATCCCCATTTTATCACAAAAGAAATGTTTACCACGCCCTTTGTGCTTGCTCTTCCAGCCAATCACCGGCTTGCGGGCAAGGAGAAGATCTCTGTAACAGATCTTTCCAACTGCCGTTTCATCATGCCGCCTGCGGAGGATGCGCCGGAATTCAGAAGACATCTGGAAGGGATCCTGATCAAAGAGGGACGTTTCACCCCCATTGTGGCACAGGAGGCAAGAGGCCCCATGGCGACACTGAACCTTGTAGCGGCATCTCTGGGAGTGGGGATCCTTCCCTCCACATTCCGCAATGTATTTCCGGACAGAGTCGTTCTGCAGGATCTTCCCTTCAAAGCAGAACGTACCGTGGTTGCGGCATGGTTGGACAACAATCCGGCCCCCGCCCTTCAGAACTTTCTTTCCGTTCTCAATTCCATAAGCGAAAAGGGAAGAAAGGAAGACGTGAAGAAAAAAGCCGTCCGCAAATAATAAGATTTCAGGTGCGGGATTTCTGAAAAGTTTTCGGTGAAGTCCCGTGATATTTACGGAAAGATCTGCTGAAGCTGCTTGCACTCTGAAAACCGCAGTATTCGGCAAGTTCCCCTATGCGGAATTTACTGCTTTTCAAAAGTCCGGCAGCGGCAAGCATCTGCTGTTTGAGAATATATTGCTTCAAGGATTCCCCCACCGTTTTTCTGAATACCGTGCGGAAATGCACTGTAGAAAGTCCGGCACTTTCAGCAAGAAGTTTTACATCATATTTTTCAAAAGGAGCGCTTTTGATCCGTTCAGCGATCCATTTTACAGCCTCAGGCGTCCTGCTCCCTGCCATCAGATTTCTGCCATTATTACGGATAAGTTCAAAAAGCAGCAATTCAATGAGTACCGTATCTTCCGGGGAGGACATGATTCTGCGTACCGTTCTGAATTTTTCTGCAAAATACTCAAAGACAGGCAGAATATTTTCCAGATTATCCGGAACAAACCTGGAATCGGGCCAGGCATTGCATAATGATTCATAGATCCTTTTGCCCCGTTCCCCGGTAAAATCGATCCATGAGTGTTCATAACTTTTACCGGGAAGAGAGACAAAATAAAATTCCTTTGTATGATCTCCGATCCAGAATATAGCTGGAGCCTTAAGATAAAGAGGTGGATTTTTATCCAGATGCAGATAGACTTCCCCGGCAAGGATCAGTTCCAGTGAATAACAGTTTTCTTTACAGCGGATTCCATGTTTATTGGTCTGATTGATCCGTATATCACATAAAAATTTTTTATGATATGCGGCAGTCACAGCAAAATCCCGGAAATAATTGACATTTGTAATGCAGGATTTTCCGGAAAGCGTGGAAATCATCATTTTTGTATAATTTTTCATTGATATTTCCTCTTTGTTTCCCTTGTAATATCGTTATTATTGCAATATAATTTTAATATAGCAGAAAAATTACTTTTGTCAATTATACAGCAGAGGATCACATAAATGAAAGAAACAAAACAGCTTAAAACACTTGAAGAACACATTCTCTATGTGGAAAGATTTGCCAGAGTATCCTTCTTTTTTGCGTCAAAGCATCTTAAAGACCGTTTCCCGGAAAAAAAGTTGAGTGAACTTATCACCAATCATACTCCCATACGTTACCATGG
Source organism: Victivallales bacterium (assembly GCA_045612485.1). Taxonomy (GTDB): domain Bacteria; phylum Verrucomicrobiota; class Lentisphaeria; order Victivallales; family UBA1829; genus RGIG5327. The sequence continues at coordinate 22,760 of JAZKZE010000098.1, forward strand.
TTTCAATCTTACACAGCAGGAATGGGAAAGTGACAGTACTTGCGTGACACTCCTTGCCGATATCGACGCTCTTTCTCACCTTCCCGCAGAAGAATTTGAGGAGGAAATGTGGAACCGGTATGCCGCCTTTGCCAGAAAAAGAGCAGAGATCAATTATCCCACAGCGGTGGGCGTAAAAGCCCCCCTTTCCTGGAACTGCGGAAGTCTGAAATATGATGCACCTTCCGATCACCCGACTCTCCCTCCGGAAAGGATCGTTTTCCATATTGCCAATGCGGTGGGCCCGTACTCTATTTTTGATGATGAAGAGTATCTGGCAAGATGTTTTCTTCTTCTGATGAAGGAAACAAGAGTCAAATACGGCAGCAGCGATCTTTATACCGGAACATGGCTGAATGAACATCCTTCTTTCCTGAAATATTTTCCGGAAGAGTGGCATAACAATATGTCCCCCAAATCAGAAGAAAAGCCTGTCCCCCAGTGGCATTTCGGCTGGTGGGGTCAGCTTGTAACAGGAAGAGGAACCATCAATCCGAAAACAGAACAGTTTGCAAGAGAGAATGGATTTTTGAAATATTCCTGCCGTTCCTCCCATTGTTCCTATGATGCAATGGAAGAACATCTCATCAAAAATTTTCTCTGAAAGGAAAATAAAAAACAATCAGCGGTCATCCGTACCCGGAATGGGATCCGGCAGAACGGCAGAAACAGATAATATTCATACTGTGCGGAAAGCGGCAGATTTCCGCACAAAAATCAAACAAGCAGTAAGGAAATATATAAAAATGTATACAAAGTAAATTCAAAGGAGGGAATGTATATTATGCGGCAAAAAAATTTTACTCTGATCGAGTTGCTTGTTGTGATAGCGATCATCGCCATTCTTGCAGGAATGCTTCTTCCCACATTGAGCAAGGCAAAAGAAGCCGGGAAAAAGATCGCCTGCAACAATAAGTTGAGAACGCTCCTTACCTATTCAGCTCTTTACAGCAACACGTTCAATGACTTCATCCCCCATGTAGTAGGCAATGCAGAAGATCTGAACTGGGCAACATACAAAGGAAAATACAATAACAAGATCTATACTTCCGGTATTCCCTATATGCTGGAAAGAGGCTGGCTGAATGCGGTTGCGGGAAAGGAAAGTCCCTATATGTGTCCCAGTCAGACGTACAGTGCCAATACCACAGCAAGTATGCCCAATTACCATGACAATTACATGGGGCGTCTTTCCTATGGGTGGAACCGTAATTTCAATTCCGGATACCTGAAACAAAATATCCGGCTCGGCTCCATCAAAAAACCTTCCCAAGTGTTTGTTCTCATTGAAACAAGAAGGATGCCAGGCAGTTCCCGTTCCCATGTCTGGGAGGCATTGAAAAATTATCCGGACAACTATATATATGGTCAGCGGCACAATAAAAGCGGTCATATCGGCTTTTTTGACGGTCATACGACTTCCTGGAAAGGCAGGAATCCGGAAACCGCAAAAGTGGCATTATGGGAAGATAAATAATACAAATGGAGATAAATAAATGAAAAGAAAATTTTTTACAGCACTTCTTCTCTTTCTTGCAGCATTTCTGCTTGCAGCTCAAGTAAAAATAGATCCGGCAAAAATCGTGATCATTGCCGATTCAGCCGATCATGTTCCTGCGGCAAAGGAGTTGAAAAGCCATCTTGAACTCATTACTGCTGTAAAAATTCCTCTTGTAACAGGAAATCAGAAAATTCCTGCGGGAAAAAGTTATAAAATGACCGTGGGTAAAGTTCCTTCCGGCGGAAAAAAGGATTTTGCTGTGCATGAAGCATATTATACTCTGGGCAATAAAGAAGCATATTTTTACGGACACAAAGAAAACGGCAGTTTATATGCTGTCTATGAATTTCTGGAAACAGCTCTCGGAGTCCGCTGGCCCTGGGAAGATGAGATTTATGCCCCCAGACAGAACCCCCTTGTTATAAGTAAAAATGAAGGTCATTGGAAAACGCCTTTCACATTGCGTTTTATGCGTACAAGCAAGAAACTGCTCAAAGTGAGACTGTGGAAAAAACGTATGCGTATGGCTTGGGCGGATGAGTGGCAGTACGGCACTGGGGATGCCCAGTATGGCAAATGGTGGAAGATCTACGGGGCAACCCATCCGGAATTTTTTGCCATGAATATTCAGGGAGTCCGCGCTCCCGCCCCTACAAGATTGAAGAAAAAAGCAATCAAACTGGATGTGGATGCCTACCGGGGAAAGGATGCCCGTGTGGCATTTTGCTGCAGCAGTCCCGCCTATCTGGATGAAATCATCAAACATTATGAGAAAAATAAAGGAAGATGGCTGAATTTTTCCCAGCCGGATGTTTATGCGTATGAATGTTGTTACTGTGAAAAATGTCTTGCTCTTGACCCCGTAAAGATCAAAAAAGGGGAACGCCTTCCGGATTACGGCATTGCAGACAGATATATCCATATGACCAACGCTCTGGGGGATAAGGTCATCCCCAAATACCCTGATATAAAGATCATGAGCGAAATCTACAATTACTCCCGCAATCCGCCCCACTATGCAAAAATCAAATACCCGGATCACGTTTGTTACCGTATGGTTCCCGGCGATTTTACCTTGAAAGGGATTGATTCTCTTATTGCAGGCTGGAAAAAAGCAGGGATGAAAAAGTTTTTCTACCGCCCCAACCGTCACGGACATTACGTCACGCTTATGCCTTGCGGTTATGAGGAATATTTCTTTGAGATATTGCAGAAAGTTGTGAAAGCCGGATGTCTCGGATTTGATTATGACGTGGCAAGCACTTATCTGCACAAAGGACAGTATTTTTCCGATTATGTGCTTTTCAAAGCCATGCAGGATCCGTCGAAAGATTTTGCATACTGGGAAAAACATTATATGCAGGCTTTTGCCCCGGCGGAAAAAGAGATTACCGCCTACTATGGATATTGGAGAAATGAGGTATGGAAAAAGCGTCTGCAAAAAGATGTTGGGAAATTGGAAAAAATCGGTAAATACTATAATTTCGGACGGGGACTTGCCTGGAAAATGGGTAATTACTATAAGGACAAAGATTTTACTTCTTCAGAAAAATATCTGAAAAAGGCTCTGGCAAGAAAAGATCTCCCGCAAGATGTCCGCAGCAGAATCGAAAAAATTTATTTTGAACACAAACATAATTTCCTTACCTATAAAGCCATTACCGGAAAGAAAGATATATACAGCATGGATCTTTTGCGTTTCCGTGAAAAAAATAATCTTCCGCTTATCCGGCCCAACGAAAAAGGCTGGGGGGATATCTGCGGTATCGGGAAAGTTATGCAATTCAGAAAATATTTGCCGCCTTATCTGGAAACACCTGTTTTCTGGCGATTCAGACTTGACCCCGGAAATGTGGGATTGAAAGAAAAATGGTATCAACACATTGACGGAAAATTCAGTTCCTGGGGAGAATTTATGGCAACAAATTCCAACTGGGAAACGCCTCATAAACATTATAAACAGATTTCAAAGGAGATCAGGCAGAAAACTGCACAGTATGACGGGATCGCCTGGTATGCAGTAAAATTGCCCTCCATTCCGGAAAATTGGAAAGAAAGACGCATTTTCCTCTATTTCGGTGCGGTGGATGAATCCTGTACTCTTTACGTCAACGGAAAAAAGGCGGGAGAAAGGATTTTTCAAAAGAGCACAGACTGGCATACGCCTTTTACCATTGAGATCACAAACCAAATCGACTGGACCAGAAAGGATCAGGAAGCCATTGTCCGTGTAGAAGATAAAAATGGTGCAGGCGGGATCTGGAAGAGAGTATATCTTGTTTCAAAAGGAAAGTAATATTTCCATTTGGAAAGAGTATAAAGAAGAGTATAGTATGAAAAAAACAGAAAAACAATGAAACAGAACGGGAGAAAATTATGAAAAAACTTTTACTTATTCTTGCGGCACTTTTTTCCGCAACAGTCATTCTTTCCGCAGCGGATGATTTCGTTATCATCCGTATGGTGCGGCACGGTCAGCCGGGAGTGAAAGGAACAGAATTCACCCCGGAAATGAAAGCAGGCTGGATCAGGCTCGGACTTACCCCGCTGGGCATCAGACAGGCACAGATCACAGGGGAATTTCTGAAAAAAGAGGGAAGAACTTATACCGTCATAGCCTCTCCCCAGGAACGTGCCTCCGAAACAGCAAATATCATTTGCTCAATATTGAAAACCACCTTTACTCTGGATAAAGATCTGCGGGAAGTTGGCAATCCCATCAGAGAAACTCTGCCGGAACTGCGGAAAAGATTCAAAAATATCGACCCCAAAGAAAATATGCTTCTTACTGAGGAGCAGGCAAAAGGCTTCAAGGAAAGCAATAAAGTAATGGGGGAACGGGGAAAAACTCTTATTATGAAACTTGTAAAAAGCAGCAGGAAAGGACCTTTCCTTCTGGTAAGTCACGGTGCATTTATGAATGCAACGACCTTTACCCTGACCGGAAAAAGATCTGCTCCCTGGAACTGCGGCATGATCGAACTCAAAGTAAATAAAGAGGGCAAAGCCGTACTTGTCAAAGCAGCATATCCGGAAGTGCTCTCTTGTGATCTTATCACAGACAATCAGACCACATTTTTCAATAATCCCTGGTACGGGAAATTTTTCCCCCATAAAGGAAAACGCCCGGAAGATGTTAAATTTGTGGCAAGAGAATTTGAAAATCTTGCAGCAAAAAAGAACTCTTCCTGGAAAAAAAGCAGAGCAAAAAAAGCAACTCTTATCTGCAAGGAAAACTGTGTAAGCCTTAAAGCAGCCAAAGAAGCCTTTTCCATTTTTTCCCCTCTCTACCCGGTCTCTCTTGCAGGAAAATATGTGATCACCATAAAAGCAAAGGGGAAAGGTACAGGAGTAATGTATGTATCGGGAGCGGGAAGCAAATGCAAAAAAGAGATCCCTCTTACTGCGGAAGAAAAAGAATATACTCTTGAAGCGGGGGCCCATAAAAAATACGGTTTCCACCAGATCAATTTCACCGCAAAACCGGAAAGTTATTTTACCATTACCTCATTCAAAATGACTCCGGTAAAGTAAAAATATAAATACGGCATGAAAAAAGGGGACGGCTTCAGAAGCTGCCCCCTTTTTTTTATTTTACCAGCCTTGCTTTTACGGCATCTTTATTCTTACGGTATATGAACCGGAGGAAGCAAGATATTTTTCCTGTGTTATCTTTTCCAGTCCCTCCGTATCCAGGGGCGTGCCGGGAAAAAGGATCTCTGCCGTGCTGTTGCAGGGAACCGTAAAGTGCCACTGCACGATTTCAGGAGAGCCTTCCTCTCTCTTCCATTCAGAAACGATTTTGCCGCTCATGGAATCAAAGGAACATTCCGCATGGGAAAATTCTTTACAGAAACAGGGGCCCAGAATAAAATATTTGAATGGAGTCGTGCCGGATTTTTCCGGACAGGAGCGTATCCCGCAGAGATATTCAAAGAACCAGTCCCCCACTGCGCCGTAAGCATAATGATTGAAGGAGTTCATATTGATATCGCCGAATCCGGTTTCCTTCGTGTAGGAGTTCCAGCGTTCCCACATAGTAGTAGCGCCCTGGGTCACAGGATAGAGCCATGAGGGATAAGTTGTCTGCAAAAGCAGGGAACAGGCAACATCGCTTCTACCGTATTGCGTAAGCACTTTCATTAGAAGAGGTGTACCTAAAAAACCTGTGGCAAGGTGATTCTTTTTTGTTACTGTTATATCATTTACCAGCCATTGCAGAACCTTTTCGGCGGCTCCTTCCGGAGCAAGATCAAAATAGAGAGTAAGGAGAGCTGCTGTCTGGGTACAGGGGACATGCATCACTTCTTTTGTGATACAGTGTTTGGTAGTTTCCTCAATAAAAATATTACCGTCTGCTGTAAAAAATTTCTTCCGGAAGGCGTCTTTTACTGCTTCATGCAAAGCAAGCATCCGCAAAGAATCTTCTTTTCTTCCCACACATTCTGCCATTTTTGCCATAAGAAGAGCCATTCCGGCAAAATAAGCTGTTCCCAGGAATTTGCTGTTGGTAGGCTGATCGATATTCAGCCAGTCCTTGAAATGACCGGCATCCACAATAAAATCATCGGAAGAAGCCGCCACATGATCCATCTGCCGCAGCATATTGGGGAGGAATTTTCCGATCAGGCGGGTATCCGCATACTTCTGATACATGATCCAGGGACAGACGATCCCCGCATCGCTCCATCCGGTTGAGTAACTCCCGTACCGGGTCCAGGGGTGGAAATCCCGCAGAAGATCTTCCGGTTGCGGACGGCCGAAGGGATTGGGGGAGTAATAGGGGTAGCAGTCCGAATCCATGATATCGGAATTTAAATCCGTGATCCATTTGGTATAAAAATCCGGAGCAAAAGAGTTCCAGGTCGCCATATTGCAGAAGATCTGTGTATCGCATGTCCAGCCGTACTTCTCATCCCGCTGGGGGCAGTCGGTAGGCACATCCACAAAGTTGCTTTTCTGCCCCCAGACGATATTGGAATAAAGCTGATTGAGCATACTTTCTGAACAGGAAAAAGTACCGCTTTGAGGCAGATCTGAACTTAACACGATCCCTTTGATATTTTCCTTTGTCAACTCCCCGTTCCAACCGCTGATTTCCACATAACGGAATCCGTAAAAAGTGAATTCCGGCTCATAGACAGATTCTTCCGCAGTTTTACAGGTACAGGAAGTTACTGCCGTTGCCTTACGGAGATTTTCCTCATATAAGGAACCGTCTTCATTGAGCATTTCCCCGTGTCTTACGGTAATGGTCTGCCCGTTGAAGGTATTTTTGAGATACAACCGTTCTCTTCCGGCAAAGTTCTGACCGAAATCCACCATATATACACCGGAAGGCATTTTCGTGATCTTCTGCGGAGTGATTTCCTGTATTCTGTGAACGGATGCCCCGCTTGTCCAGGTCATCTTTACGCCGGGATTTTCAATAAGCACCTTATGATTTCTTTTAGAAAGTTTTCCCGTACCGGGCAAGTTCCAGTCATCTTCCCTTCTTGCATCATAATTTTCCCCCATATAAATATCACTCATACGGATCGCCCCGTCTTCATAAAAATAACGGAACTCTTCATCCGAAACGATCACTTTTTTACTTCCGTCAGCAAAATATAAATGCAGTTCCCCGCAGAAAAGAGCGTGTCTGCCTACAGAGGAAGCATCGCAGGACCAGTTTCCGGCGATTCTGCCGGAAAACCACCCGGAACCCAGAAGAATTCCAAGAGTATTACCTCCCTTCTGTAAAAAGGAGGTCACATCGAAAGTCTGATACTGCACACGATCAAAATAGTTTGTCCATCCGGGAAGAAACAAGTCTTCCGAAATCCTTTTACCATTGAGATAAGGAACATATACTCCCAGAGCGGAACTATACAACCTTGCCTTTACCGGCATCTCATCCAGTTCAAAATCCCGAAAAAAACGGTGGGGGGCAGTCAACATATCCCTGCCGGAAGGGATCATATCCGATATCCACTTTCCAGTCCATTTCCTGCCCATGAAAGCAGTTTCAAAATAGTTATCAGTACCGCTTTCAACAATATTTCCTTTATCATCTTTCACGGCAACAGACCAGTAATAGCGGGTAAATTTTTCAAGAGTTTTTCCAAGATACGGAATCTGGGAGGTATCGTCACTTTCTACAAAACTGCTGTCCCAGACACACTCCCCGTTTTCTTTCCATACCCGGATCTGCCGCATGACCTGTTTCCGGCACTCCCCGGAGATCCGGTAGGAAAAGCGGGGGGCAAATTCATCCATTCCCACAGGATTTTTCTTGTATTCAGTCAGAAGATCTGTTATCTGTACCATCGTATGCTCCTTTTGTTTTTTCCGATACTTCCGGAATATACCCTTTCTCCGGAAAAAATCAAGTATAAAGAAATATTGTACGCAGAAATATTTGCATAATTGCCCTGCATGGTATAGATTATATGCAAAAGGATAAAAATATGAATAAAAATGTGATCATAAAAAAGGCGCATGCCAAAACCAATCTTTTTCTGCGTACCGTAGCAAAAAGACCCGACTCTTTTACTGAAATAGAAACTCTTTTTTATCCGGTGGATACTGTATATGATATTCTCTCCATTTCTTTTCAGGATTCTTCCGGCATCTCTATAAAGTGTGATGTTTCTTCCGTCCCCTGTGACAGTCGGAACCTCTGCTGGAAGGCTGCGGAAAAGTATTATGAAAAAGCTGATTTGAAAGGAAAAGGCTTAACCATTGATCTGGAGAAACACAATCCCGTGGCTGCCGGTATGGGAGGCGGCTCCACCGATGCGGCAGCAACACTTCTTGCCATGCAGGAATATTATGGAAGTCTTTCCACAAATGATCTTTTTCTTCTTGCCCTCTCCATCGGTTCGGATGTACCTTTTTTCCTGAAAAATATTCCCTGTTCCGCAACAGGCAGAGGGGAAAAACTCACCCCGTTATCCATCCGGCAAAAAACATTTCTTCCCCTTCTTTTTGCCGCACCGGGATTCCCGGTAAGTGCAAAATGGGCATATACCCACCTTGACTGGTCAACGCTTGACAGTACCCCCTTATTGCAGGACGCCGTTACCGCACTGGAAAACGGGGATATTTCCAGTTTGAAAAAATCTTTACGCAACGATCTGCAAAAGGCACTTCTCATAAAATTCCCCCTTCTGCAAATGCTTTTTGAGAAGTTCCGTGCCTATGGCGGCACCCCCCTTGTCAGCGGAAGCGGCCCCACAGTTTTTGCCCTTTTTGAAGATGAAAAAGCAAGGGAAAATATGTGGAAAAAAGAAAAAAATTATTTTGATTCCCTGCATATTCTTTTCTTCAAAGGTTGATTCTTATTTATAAAGGAGAAAAAGCCGCGATCCGTCAATATCGGCACGTATTAAACGATTTTATATACATTTTACATGATTTTATATAAAAAAATTTATTTTCCCCCTTGTTTTTACGGAAATTTGTAATATTATTTAGTGGGGGATATATTTATATTTCCAATCCGGGAAATCAGAATATCACCGTAATTACGGAATGGGAAAAACCGGGATGACTGAATAAAACAGGTATATGAAAAAGAATATAAACAAAATCAAAGGAGGCAACACAATGTATATCATGCAGCGCAACAGAAATTTTACACTCATTGAACTGCTGGTGGTCATTGCGATCATCGCCATTCTGGCAAGTATGCTTCTTCCCGCACTGAACCGGGCAAGAGATGCGGCAAAGGCGGTAAACTGCAAAAGCAATCTCAAGCAGATCGGTTACAGTTTGAGATTATATGCAGATACCTATAAAGGCTGGGTCCCGAATTATTCCTCCAAGCATCATTTTCTTGTTACAACAGTAAGGTTTATATATGGACTTGATCTTATCGGAGAATGGAAATCAAGACCGAAAAAAAGTCTGGCATACGGCTGCCCCGGCATTGACAGACCGCCTCTTGACAGTGCTGCTTACTGGGGACGGAATCATTACGGAGTGCTGCTGGATACAACCTTAAGCGATACGATTACAAGAGCAAGAGTATTTGCAGAAGATAGCAGCGGGGAGAGAGCCTATTTCTGGAACTTTGACAGAGTTAAAAATCCCCATAAAAAGATCTATTACGGTGACAGTCAGATGTACTACGATACGACCAATACAAAATTTTCCCAGGCCCCCTACTTTCTTACCAGATTCAATGGAGGTTCAACAGGTACCGGCAGACCTCTCCTGAGTCTGCGTCACTCGGACACCACCAATGCAGGCTTTGTTGACAGTCATGTGGAAACACTGAAAAAGCTTGATATGAAACTCAAATATTCTTATACTGCCGCCTGGCTCAGAAATATCCCGGTGCAGTTCTGAAAAATCACAGATCACCGGAACAGTCTGCTGTTCCGGTGTTTATTTTCCGAAATAAACAGAAAATAACAGGAAAGATTATTATGTCCCATAAAAAATTCACACTTATTGAACTTCTCGTAGTCATTGCCATCATCGCCATTCTGGCAAGTATGCTTCTTCCCGCCCTGAACCGGGCAAGGGATGCGGCAAAGGCGATCAGCTGTAAAAACAATCTCAAGCAGCTGGGGTATGTAGTAAGATTGTATGCCGATACCTATAAAGGGTGGGCGGTCAATTACTCTTCTGACCATCATTTTATTGATACCATGGTGTATTTCGTGAATGGAAAACGCATCCGGACAGGAGCACCCACCAATCCGAAAGACAGTGCCGCATTCGGTTGTCCGGCAATGGACAGACCGCCGGTTTATGTAAATGAATGGGGGCTGAATCACTATGGCTGTCAGCTTATTACTCCCGGGTCAGATGGCAATGGAAAACACAGATGGCTGGTCAATAGTATGAAATTTGATTCTGCCCACAGGGGCGCAACTTATTTCTGGAATCTGGACAGACACCCCACGCCTGCACAAGTATTATATTACGGGGATACATTAAAGACTTATGTGATCACTGCCAGAAACAACAGAACGAAAGCACAGGCGCCATTTTTCCAGGCCCGTTTCAACTCTTCCTATGCAGACCGCCCGCTTCTGGACCTGCGTCATGCAGATGCCGCCAATGTGGGATTCATGGATGGTCATGTGGCAAGTCCCAAAAAACTGGATCTGAAAATAACCTATCTTTTCAGAGCAGCATGGGTAAGAGGCGTTGCTACTGAATTTTAACAAAATCAGAATAATATAAGACTGAACAAAAGACAGAAAGGGAAAAGAATGAAAAAAATCTTCTCACTTCTGCTTCTTGCGTTTGCCGTTCTCTTTACGGTACAGGGAGCAGAAAAAACAGGGCCGGTAGCCCATTACAAACTGGATGAAGGCGAAGGCAATATTGCAAAAGACTCTTCCGGTAATGGTCTGGATGCAACACTTATCGAAACCACATGGGAAAAATTCGGTGTAAGAGGAAAAGCTGTAAGACTTGACCACACCAGGAAGAAAGCCCATATCAAACTGCCCATGGATGAAAAACTCATACTGGAAAAAGAGATGACTCTGTCTCTCTATTTCAAAGTGGAAAAATTCCACAAAGGGCTGACACTCTTTTCTTCCGGCAATTATTATCTCGGCTGGACAAGTGTTGTGTACAGAAGTTTCATTTCTTTCTCCTCCCTTGACAGAAACAACCGCAGTGACAAACGCAATGGCGGTGTCTGCCGGGTCTCCCTCGCCGCAGGAACAGGCCCCCTTGCCCCCTTCCACAACGTAGTCTTTACTGTGGGGCCCGATCCTGCCAACAAGGATCAGAATGTCCTGCATATATACCTGGACGGAAAAAAACTTTCCCATAAAGGGGTAAGTGCATTCCCCATGCGTGCACCCATCCGTCCCAGCAAAAAGGTTCCCCTCACTATCGGGAATTTCACCTCTGCGGAAGGTCAGTGGTTCAGCGGGATCATTGATGAGATCAAGATCTATGACAGAGTCCTTACTCCTGAAGAGATCGCAAAAGATTACAGAAGAACTACTGCCCAGAGTACAGAAGGTCCCGGGGAAAAGGTCACTCTTAAAAAAATTGACTTCAAACCTCTGAAGAATAAAAGAGTAGCCCTCTATACCCCTATCAAAGTCACAAAAGAACAGCTTGCCGGCAGCAAGGATGAGGGGCAGGATTCCCCCCGTCACGTCCCCGCATGGGCAAAACCTGTCCGCAGTGTGGAATGGTTCAAAGAACAGGCGGAAAAACTCGGCTGCAAAGTCACACTTGTTGATGATGCAAAACTTTCCGATAAGAAATATCTTACCAAAAAGAACTTCGATACTCTGATCCTTCCTGTGGGCGTGATCCCCTTTGAAGGTGAAGAATCCATTTTTGAATATCTTGTTTCCGGCGGAAATCTCATCACCCCCACGGTTCTGCCCAGCGTTTACAAAAGATATGCTGACGGTTCCTTCGGTAAATTCAGGGGCAATATCCTGAAAAATCATACAAGAGGCTGGTACAGCCCCTTCCTGCTGCGTGTTACTCCCGGTTCCACCGGTCTCCGCTGGTGGGTGGCCCCCCTTGGTCTGAATCCGGACGTGGTGAATATTACCGGCGACCTTATGGCTGCCTCTGTATCCAACCCCAATCCCAGAAGAAGAGTAGCCTACCGTCCTCTGGACAGATGGGGCAAGATCCCCGGACTGGACGGAGCCTACGGCGACGGCAACAACTATGCACAGGGTGCGGACGTTCAGGTGGAACTTTATCAGGAACGCACCGGTATCGGTTCCGGTTTTGCCGTGTACCGTTATTACAACAATCTTATTTTTGATGCCACTCTCGCCCAGTTCGGCTCCATCGGAAACAGTCTGATCAAAGGCAAAGACGGCGATAAATATTTTAAGGCAGTCATGTATCTTCTGGAGAGCAAACTTCCCGGGGAACAGGATAAAGCCTATTACAAAAATGCAGTCGCCGTTCACAGAGAATACAGTGAACTGGGTATAACCTATACATCCGCAGTTGCCGCATTGCGTGATGCCGCGTTCTATTCCTACCTTGCCAATAAAGACTGGAAGAGTTTTACAGAAAAACTCAATGCCATCGAAAAAGAGTTTACAGAACTTACTGCAGAACGCAAGACTCAGAAACAGCTTCTTTTCTCCGGAAAATATGCGGAATCCGCAAAAAGTACTTCCGCACTTCTTGCCAAAGTAAGAGCTGCTGCAAAAAAATATGCTTCTTATATTGCAGAAAGCAACAACGCTGTTGCAGATGCCAAAGCTCCTGCAAAAGTACCTGTAAAACATAAATACGGGACGATTCCCTCCATTGCCTCCACGGTTATTCCCACCAACCTTTCCATGTTCCGGGGAAGACTCTTTGACACCATCCGCAGGATCGGTTCCAATGTGTACAGCGGAATGATGGATACCTGGTATGTGGAAGATCCCCGGGTGCAGGAAAACCTTAAAGGACTTCTCCGTGACCATAAATTTGTGTATGCTGCCGGTCCCCGTGTCCTTGTCCGGGGCGGACATTTCAATCCTGCCAATGGTACAGTAAAAGATGCCAAAGCTATTCCCTATCCGGAAGAAGCTCTTTCCAGACAGGTGGGTGGTATCCTGAAAAGCTGGGCATGGAAAGGCAAAGAACAGTTCCGTATCGGGACTGCTGACGAAACCGGTATCGGACTGAATTTCTGGGGCACGCAGGCTAAAGAAGCCTTGCAGAAACACTTGAAAGAGTATTATAAAAACGATATTGCGGCAATGAACGCTCATTGCGGAACCTCCTACAAATCTTTTGAGGAAGTTGCCGTGCCTGTCCGTAAACCGGAGACCCCGGCACAGCACGCGATCTGGGAACACTTCAACAGATGCCGTGAAGCCTATCTGGAAATGATCTACAAAAACTTCTACAGGATCGTGAAAAAACACAATCCCGCTCTGGATGTTTTTGCTCTTCCCTCCACTGGCGGCTCCCAGCTGCCCCTCTATGGACTCAACTACTATAACGCAACAAAATATCAGGATGTAAGCGGTATCGACGGTACCTGCTGCGCCATCGACAAAGAGTGGCTCTTCCTTGACCTTGCCACCAAACGCTATCTTACAAGCGAATGGGGCAAACTCTATCAGGAAACAACCATTCAGGATGTGAATGGTCAGATGTGGCAGGAACTTGCCGGCGGTGCACTGGGTGTGGAACAGCACGTCTGGTGCTTCGGCGACGATTCCGTAAACTTTGTTGACCCTGTGAACTGCCCCACCATTTACGGGGCTGTCCTCCACATGGCTCTCAAGGATATGCGCAAACTTGACCATATCATCCTTGACGGGAAACGTGCCGTACCTGAAGTGGGGATCCTCTTCTCCCAGGCAAGCCGTATCCATGATCAGGGCTGGGGCTGGGCAGGCGGAAGCACAACTTCCAATCACATGCTTGCGGTAAGCTACTACTACAAACATTTTCTTTCCTGGGGCAGATCTGCAAGAGTATTTGCGGAAGAAGCCCTTGTGGAAGGCAAAATGCCCTTTGTGAAAGTCCTTATCGTTCCCCAGGCGGAATTTCTCTCTGAGAAAGTACAGAAAGCCCTTCTGGATTATGTGAAGAAAGGCGGTCAGCTCATCATTGAAGGCAGAGGCGGCAAATTTGATGAATTCGGCAGAAAATCCGATCTCATCTTCCGTACTGCCGGAGTCATCCCCTCCTTCTCCGATGCCAAGAAAGCCACCATGGAAAAGAGTATTCTGGGTATCCAGAAAGGAGACAGCATCTACTCTCCCGCAGGCAAAGGCAAAGTCCTTGCCTCCTATGCCAAAGAAAATCCTGCCATCCTTACCAATACTTACGGTAAAGGCTCCATCACCTTTATGGGCTTCGGACTGGGCTGCTATAAATACGGAAGTTTCGCTCCCGTACTGGAAAGGATCCTGCGTTCTCTCCATGTGGATGCCAGATTCAAAGTATCCGATCCCTCCCTTGTCCTCCGTGAATGGGAATACAGCGGAAACAATTATCTCATCCTTACCAAGATGAAAAATTCCTGGGCAATGCAGGAAGCTCAAATCGCCATCCGCGGAAAAGTTGCCGTGGAAGATTACCTTTTCGGCAAAGAAGTGAAAACTTCTTACAAAGACGGCTACACCACATTCAAAGCCCTCTTTGCCAACGGGGGAAGAATTTTCCGGATCAAAGGAAAGATTGCTCCTGCCGGACGCCTTGCCGGAAAAGCGGACTATAAACTTGTGAGCAGTTCCGGGGCAAAGGATGATGTAAAGAAATTTACTCTTCCCTACAAAGGCAATATCTACAGTGATACCCCCCTCAAAAACGGTGATTACACCTTCTCTTCCACTATTCTCGGTTCCGGCGGAAACCACAGAGCCGGCAATGCCTTCCTCACCATCTCCGGCAACGGGGAGTCCCAGAGAAAGCGTCTGGAAGAAGGTAAAACCATCTTCTTCCGTATGCGGAAAAAGATCTTCTCTGTAAAATGCGTACAGAACTTCTTTATGTATCCCTTCTATACGGTTGTGGAAGTAAAGGAAGTAAAAAATATTCCCGCTTCTTCCGGTGCAAAAGCAGTAAAGAAAGGCAAAAACGTCACCCTTTCCAATGATCTTCTCTCCCTTACCTTCAGCAGAACCGGTGCGGAAATGATCTCTTTTCTGCCCCTTGCTGAAAAAGAAGATATTGTAAAAGTAAGAAAAGCAGGAGTCATTTCCGGAGGAGCTCCCGGACCTTTCTACAATGTGAATTTTGATGTAAAAACTGCAAAAACAAAAGACGGGGTCGTGGCGGACTTTTTCCTCAAATCCCCTGTGGCAAACAAACTCATCACCCAGAAAGTGACCCTTTCTGCGGATGCGGCTGTCTGCAAATTTGATTTTGTATGTACCAATAAAGCTGTCAATCCGGCGACTTTTGATGTGCGTTACCGTCCCGGTCTGCAAGTGGGAGGAGCCGCTGACAACGGGGATGCCTTCTTTGTCCAGCAGAAAGATGGTTCTGTACAGCATATTACTTTCCGCGGTCAGAATACCGGCAAAAAATTTCTGAACAGCGGGGACTTTGCCGCTGTAGTGGATACCCAGCAGAAAGTTGCCTGGATCAATACCATTACCAACGGAAACAAAGGGGAATATTTCTATATGTGGGAAGCCTCCGACTTCTACAATATGGAACTTTTCAGCCCTGCAAAAACAGTGACTTCCGGCAAATCAGTGACCTTGAATATGCAGATCATGTATATGCACGGTCTTACAGGGGTGAGTGCGGTAAAAGGACTTAATGCTGCTTACCTCATCCTGCCTGACGTAGTCAATCAGAAAAAAGAGTTTGCTCCTGTACTGGAAACAGCCACGGCAAGCAATATTCCTTCCGCCGTTTCTGTTACCGGTGCCCTCTATAAAGACGGAAAAAAGGTCGCGGATTTTGTAAAAGACGGCAAAGAGATCGCTTTTGATCTTCCTGCCGCCTTTACACTGAAAACTGCAAAAAGTGTAAAAGATCTTGCCGATGGCGTCTATACGGTAAAGGTGGATGTGCATTCCAAAAACGGAAATATTTCCTATGAGAAAAGTGTAAAATTTGCCGGAAAGACCATTGAAAAACTTTCTGCAAAAAGCACTGGCCTTGCAAAAAAACTTGATGCAATGGAAAAGAAACTTTCCACCGATGCCAGATTTGCCCTCCTTGTAAAACTGGGTGAACTGAAAAAAGCCATCAGTTCCAACCTTCTTTCCGATGCGGAAAAGATCGCGGACGAATTGGCAAAAGAAATGAAATAATTTTTCATTTCGAGGATACAGCAAGGCTGCTGCAAGTCCCTCTCCGGGGAGATGCGGCAGCCTTATTATTTGCGGGGGGAGGAAGTATGGATGAGTATGGTGTCAACCTTCGGACCGTTCATCCGGTCAGTATGGAAAATTTGTATTTGCAATCCCCGGAAAAAAAGGTATATTAAAAGAAAAAGAAACATGGAGAAAAAAATGAGCGGAAAAAAGAAAATCAAAGTTGTCCAGTGCTGGGACGACGGTGTGATAAATGATATACGCCTTACAGAACTGTGCCGTAAATACGGAGCAAAAGCAACCTTCAATCTCAATCCGGGTCTGATGGGGGAGGAACGGAGAAAGAGTTGCTGGATCAATGAGGAAAAAGGTATTTGGTCTTATAACGGCTTTGCCTGCGGGAAACTGGCAAAAAAGGATATTAAAGAAATTTATGAGGGATTTGAAGTAGCCTCCCATTGCTGGAAACATGAAAATGCAGATACGCATCCTGTAGACGAATGGATCAAAGCTGCGGTGGATGCAAGAAAATTTCTTGAGGATATCGTACAGAAACCCTGTACAGGTTTTGCATGGCCCTGCGGCAGAACCACACCGGAAACGATTCAGGCATTGCGTGAGGCGGGTTTTGCTTACGGCAGAACAGTTGCCAATATGGAGGATATCACCAAATGTGAAGATGTAATGGCACTTCCCGCCAACTGTCACTTCTCCAATAACAGTTTCTTTGATCTTTATGAAAAAGCCAAAGCTGATAATGTGGAAGTATTTTATTTCTGGGGTCACTCTTACGAGATGTACGAATACGATAAACTCTGGGAAAGATATGAATATAAATTGAAATATATCAGCAATGACCCGGATGCCCAATGGGCAGATGTGGTGGATATTGTTCCGTTGTGCGGAAAAAAGAGTGTCTGATAAGGAAAAAATGTTTCTTTTTCAGATTTTCATCTTGTTTTTTTCTCTTTTCCGGATAAAATATTGCCTGTAATTGAGAAAAAAGATTTCTTACTTATGGAGATATGACCTTTTATGCGTTTCCGCTGTCCATTCTGCTTTCTTGCAGTAAATACACCCGCAGAGTCCTGCGGTTACCCGATCCAGTGTCCCAACTGTCATCATCAGGTGACGGTTCCGCCGGGGAGATTCCAGCCGGGATGTGTTATCGGGGATTTTCTCATAAAGGAGAAGATCGGGGAAGGTTCCAATGCAGCGGTTTATCTTGCCACCCAGTTATCCCTGGAGCGTCAGGTTGCATTGAAGGTACTTTCGCCTGAATTTTCCACATACGCCGGTATAGATCAGTTTCTCCGGGAGGCAAGGGCGGCGGCAAAGTTGAACCATATCAATCTGGTACAGACTTATGCAGTAGGCAAAGAGGATGAATTTTACTATTTTGCCATGACCCATATTTTTGGAGAAACGATTTCTGCCAGACTGAAACGCAAAGGAAAGTTTCCCGTGGATGAGGCTCTGCATATCATCCAGCAGGCGGCGGAAGCCCTCTGTTACGCATGGGAGGAAAGTCATCTAATCCATAAGGACATCAAGCCGGATAATATAATGATAGCCCGGGACGGTATCGTAAAGGTCACCGATCTGGGATTATCCATTTATGCCGGGGAATGGGATGACAGTAATGAAGTGGCGGGAAGTCCGGCATATATGAGTCCGGAACAGCTGACAGGAAAAGTTCTGGATTCCCGTAGTGATATTTATTCCCTGGGCGTGACCCTTTACCAGATGCTCTGCAATGAACAGCCTTTTGACGGCAGAGATTTTAAGACTCTTGCGGAACAGCATTTGCACTCCTCTGCTGTAAGACTGGATAAAAAAGATCCTTCCATACCGAAAAACGTGGCATTGTTTGTGGATAAGATGCTTGCAAAAAGTCCTTCCGGCAGATTCAGGAATATGGAAGAATTTCTGAAAGCACTCTGGACGCTGCGGCAGAGTACAGCCCCGGATAAAAATATTATTCCTGCTGTACATACCCTCACAACCGCAAGACTGGATTATGAAAGTATTCTGGAAAGTGCTGAAGCAAAGAAAAATGTACAGAAACTGGAAAATGAGGTAAGTATCCACAGAAGATACCTCAAGATCCTTCTGCCCCTTCTTCCCATCCTTATAGGGGCAGCCATCTCCTTTACGATCTACCGTTATGAATCAGCACCTCCTGCGGAAAAATCCATGGAAAGGATCGCGCTGGAAAGGATCACCTCCTTTGAAAGATTCACCAAAGATCCCACCATCCCCCTGGAAACGATCCAGTCGGAAGGAAGAAAAACCATTGCCGAATTTCAGAAAAGCGATATGCGTTTACGCCGTGCGGTCATGTACCGTGTCCGCTATCTTATCTCCAATGCACGAGTGGCAAAACTCAATACGGAAAAGAAAAAACTGGAAAGACAAACTCATTATTTGCGGACGACGTCCTGGCAATATGATGCCTTCCTGACTCTCTTCTCGCATTTTGCGCCGTCCACTCCGTTGGAAACAGTTCAGAAGTATATAGAGGAACAGAAAAAACTCAATCCCTCTCCTGTTTATGCCGCCTTTCTGAAAAGACAATATGTTCTCTACCGTAATCTGTACCGTTTTCATAAAAGAGTACAGGATGAAGGAAAAGTTCCAGCCTTTCTCCGCAGTGAAGCCAAATTCTTTCAGGCTCTTCTGGCAAAAAAATTTGCTCTTGCAGCCTCCCTCAAACCGGATGATCCCGATTTGAATAACATCATTCTTATTATGTTGGACAGCAGGAAACGGGAACTCAATAACATCCGTATCCGTAAAGGAAAAGCAGAAGCGGAAAAACTTCTTAAAGAGATCCTGCCCCAGTTTGAGGGCGATGATGAATTTACCCGGATAAAAGAGACTCTTGAAGAGGCTGTAAAATAAGAGAAAAAAGGTCAGCGGTAGATCAAAATCTGTTCGCCTTCCCGGCAGAGATTGAATTTTTCCCGGGCAACTTTTTCTGCGGCGGCAGTATTGTGTTCCAGATCATGCACTTCACTTAAAAGAGTGAGTTTTTCTTCCCGCAGTTCATTATACTCTCTCTTTTTTGCTTCAACATATTTTTCCATTTTTCTGTAATTGGAATACACAGGATGCACCATGGCAACGGAAAAACCGAAGATCACAATAAGAAGAAAGATCAGCAGATAAGAAAGTGCTTTTTGTATCGGGTGTTCCATTTTATCCATTCCTGTTGTTTCTGCAAAAAATGCCTTACTTCTAATATAGCACAGGAAAAAATTATTGCAAACAGAAATACTGCATACATAAGGAAATACGGGGCTTTTGCAGAAATAGCCCCGTATCAGATGAATTCAGCAAATCACTTCGTTTTGCCGTTCAAAGGAAGAATACGGAAATTTTTATAATCATGATTCCGTATTCCGTCAATGGAAATGATCTCCTTCTGAATATAGTGACAGGAACGTACAAGGTTCAGTTTGAAAACATCCTTCTCTGTAAAATTCTTTTTATTGAAATCCGATGCAGGGATCTTCATTTCCATAACATAGAAAGAGGGATATTTCTTTACTTTATACTGTATTTTTGATGTGAACTTTCTGTCAAACTTTGTTCCAGCTTTCCCGTCATACAGAACACCCGCTGTATTGAGGACATAATGATTATGGGACATTGCTTTTACTTTCCGGGAATATTCCCCAAGCATGATCTCAAAACCGTCATCCTCCCAGACTGCCCCGTCATGTTTCACAGCTTTTTCTTTAAAGACATACCCTTTTTTAATGTAGTCTGTCCCTGCCTTGATCCCGATATAGATAAAATCAGAATCATACATCACCTTTACAGAAGTTTTTCCGGAGGGGGCATTTCCGGCAAAAGTCATAAAAGAATCCACCTCTTCTGCATTATTCCAATCTTCCTCCTCCAAACTGCCGTCAATTACAATTTTACCCGTTTTTTTCCGTGCGGGGAATGTTGCGGGAAACCTTTTTTTCCAGAGTTCTTCCAGAGTTTTTACCGTTTCTTCCACAAGTTTATCCCCGCCCTTCCAGGAAACATAATTACTGAAACGGTCGGAACCGTAGCCTTTATTTTCCACAGAACGTTTTGTAGCAAGATAGCCGCACAGTTCATTTCCTTCCGTTCCGGCAAGTTCCACAACAAAAGTCTGGATAAAGGGGCTTCTTCCCTGAATACGGTGCATATAATCCTGATAGAGTTCAAAGGGATTGCCTGCAAAGGCGATATTGCCGATACTTATTACATCAATGCTTGCTTTGAAAGGGATCTTTTTCTGCAATGTATTGTATCTTTCAATGATTCTTTTATAACGGCTTCTTGTGGAAACAAGCCGGGAATTTGTCCACAATGCTTTTGCCGGCTCCCTGTCGTCTTTCATAAAAGGAACTTTTTTCAATGCTTCCAGTTCCTTTACAGCACTTTCATAATCTTTTTTGCTTACCTCCCTGCGGGGAAGTTCCACAGTCTTTCTTTCGTGCTGTACATCCGCCTGGAAAAAGATCTCATTTTTTGCCCAGGCATAAACTTCATCAAAGGCGGAAAAGATCTTTTCCGCCGCCTGGATACGGGCAAGTTCATCCTGGATATATTCTCTGTTTCTCCCGTATTTCAGAAGGTAACGGCGCTGTCTTGCCCCGTTGCCCAGAAGAAGCACGGGAGCAGTATCGCCTGCGGCACTGCACTGGGGAAGGATAAAGATATTGCCGTATTTTTTGCGGATCATCTCTCTTGTTTCGTGCCAGTAGTCCGCAGAAAGTTTTTCCAGACGGGAGGAGTTCTGGGAAGGACATCCGATATTGATGATGGAGCCGGTAAGATTTTTATCCTTATCAAAGGTGAAAAGGAAATTTACTTTGGGATCCGCCCCCCCTTCAAACCCGTAGAACATTTTATCCCTCGTACTTCCATACAGTTTGGCATGTCCGTGGACTCCGTGCAGAGAATCCTGCTTCACCCCTTTTCTTTTGGAAACATCATCTTTATAAACAGATCTTCTGTTATAACCCACAGGAGCATAGCCGTATCCGTAAGCAAAACCGCCCTCTTTACGGTTTTCCCAGGCTTTACAGATCATTCCGGCAATTTTTTCTGTAAGAAACGCTCTGTAAATAGCAGTCTTTGTTACTTTCAGACTGGAAGGAGTCCGGAAAAGATTCCCCTTATGTTCAGAAAGAGGCACAACAGAAGTGACTTTTGATATAACAGGAGCAGCATGGGTATGGGTGACATTGAAAAGGAGAGATCCAGCCGGAATGGCGGCATTGCGTTTTTTGACAGCAGAAGTGATCTCTTCCAGAAGACCGCCGCCTGCTCCGGTAAGATCGGCAGACACAAAACAGACACTTTCTTTCCCATTGTCGATCCATAAGGCTGTTGCTGTAATGGGATCATGGATCCCTTTGGAGATCCTTGCATGGAACTGTCCCTGTAAAAGAACAGGTTCTTTTGTGGAAATATCAGTGGATGCCCAGCCGATTTTAAGAGCATTTTCCTTTTTTGTTGTCCCGCATACACTTTTTTCTTTACAGAGAGTGGAACACCCTGTAATGGCAAAAAGCATTACCGGCATCAAAAACAGAATTGTTTTATACATATTCTATCTCCTTTTTCTGTTCGTTGTGAACTGTTATTTTTTCTCTGTGCTTTTCTTTCTTTCAGAATTCTGTGCCTCATAAAATCTGTCAAGGATCTTTACCGTTTCATCCACAAGCATATCCCCGCCCTTCCAGGAAACACGATTGCTGAAACGGTCGGAACCGTAACCCCGGTTTTCCACAGAACGTTTTGTAGCAAGATAACCGCCGTATCCATTGCCATTGACGGCAGCAAGCTGAATGACGAAAGTCTGGATAAACTGACTTCTTCCCTGAATACGGTGCATGTAATCCTGATAGAGTTCAAACTGATTGGAGGCAAAAGCCACATCCCCTATATGCAGCACATGGGACTGTGTTTTAAAAGGCTCGTTTTTCTGCTGATTTTTCCAGCGGGTAATGATCCCTCTGTAACGGTTTCTTCCTGAAACAAGAATGGAATTCACCCGTAAGGCTTTTTGCGGGTCATTCCCTTCCGGAACAAAGGATTTTTTATTGAGTTCCGCAAGACTTTTCACAGCATCATCATAATCTGCTTTGGAAATATGACGGGGAGGAAGGGAAAGGATTTTGATCTCATGCCGGATCTGTGCTGATTCAATAATATCCTTCTTTGCCCAGAAATAAACATCATCAAAGGCTTTTGCGATCCTTTCCCCGATCTCTTTACGGCGGAACTCTTCCCTGTATGCTTCTTTTCTCTCATATTTCAACGCATGACGGCGTCTTTCCGCTTTCAGATAATGCAGCTGGCGGGGAGAAAGATCTCCTGCGGCACCGCTTTGGGGAAGGATAAAGATATTTCCATATTTTTTACGGATATTTTCTCTTGCCTCGTTCCAGAAAGAGGCAGAAATCTTCCACAGACTTTCGGAATTCTGGGAGGGACATGGTATATTGATGATCGCTCCGGTCAACTTTTTGTTTTTATCAAAAGTAAAGAGGATATTGACAAAAGCGTCATTTCCCCCTTCATACCCGTAAAACATTTTATCATAACTGCTTCCGTACATTCTGGCATAACCGTGAACATTATTGGTGGAATTCTTTGCTGCTCCCGGTCTTTTGGAAGTATCATCTTTATAAACAGCTCTTCTGTTGTGTCCCACAGTGGCAAAACCGTACCCATAGGCAAAACCGCCCTCTTTACGGTTTTCATAAGCCTTGCAGATGATATGGGCAAGTTTGCTGACAAGAAATTTTCTGTACGCAGGACTGGGATATGTCTTAATGGATGTGGGGGCAATATAGGGATCAGCAGAGGTATGATCCCCTTTACATACAGGAGACTTTCTTCCGTAATTAGCGGAAGTATGGGTATGGGTGGCATTGAGGATGATCTTATCCACAGGAACAGCAGGATTGCATTTTTTCACAACAGAAGAAACTTCATCCAGAAGTCCGCTTCCCACACTGATAAGATCGGCAGAAACAAAACAGACACTCTCTTTCCCGTTATCGATCCACAAGGCTGTTGCTGTAATGGGGTCAAGGATCCCGGAAGAGATCCTTACATGGAACTGCCCGGTAATAAAAACAGGCTCTTTTGTGGAAATATCGGTGGATGCCCAGCCGATTTTAAGAGCATTTTCCTTTTTTGTTTTCCCGCATACACTTTTTTCCTTACAGAGAGTGGAACACCCTGTAATGGCAAAAAGCATTACCGCCATCACTAAAAGAATCAGATTTTTCATTTTTCTTTCCCGTTAAAAATAACGGACAGAGATTTTTTCCCTGCCCGTTACGGATTTTATTTATGCTCTTTTATCCAGAGTTTATTTAATGATTTCAAAGTTTTTTCCACAAGTTCATTGCCCCCTTTCCAGGAAACAAGATTGCAATACATGGAAGCACTGTACCCCCGGTTGAGGAATCCCCGTTTGGTGGCAAGGTAACTGCCGCCGCCTTCACCGGAAACGCCTGCAAGCTGGACGATGAAGGTCTGCATAAAGGGACTTCTTCCCTGAATACGGTGCTGGAAGTCGATATACAGTTCAAACTGATTGGAGGCAAAAGCAATATCCCCGATACTCAAAACATGAGCCTGTGTGGCATATTTTGTACTTTCCTTCTGTTGCTCCCACCGTTTGATGATTCCTTTACAGCGGTTTCTTTCGGAAAGGAGTTTGCAGTTATCTTTCAAAGTCAACTGGGGATCCTCTCCCTCCTCCTCTTTCCGGAAGGACTGTTTATTGAGTTCTTCCAGACGGGAAACAGACAAATCATAATCTGCTTTACTGATCAAGCGTTTGGATAATTTAAGATCCAGCACCTCGTGGTGAATGGGGGCGGCTTTGATCAGATCCTTTTTCGCCCAGGAATAGACTTCTTCCACACTTGCAGCGATCCTTTCGGCAATATCCCGTCTGCGGAATTCTTCGGTGAAAAGTTCTCTTTCTCTCCCGTATTTCAAAGCATATCTGCGGTACTCCGCTTTCACATAATGGAGCTGACGGGGGGAAAGATCCCCGCCTGCCGCAGCTTGTGCAAGAACGAAAATATTGCCGAATTTCTTACGGATGGCTTCTCTTGTTTCATTCCAGAAAGAGGCGGAAAGTTTATAGATGCCTTCAGAATTCTGGGAGGGACAGGGGACATTGACGATGACACCTGTAAGTTTTTTCTTTTCATCAAAGGTGAAAAGAAGATTGGTGAAAGAATCCGCTCCTCCTTCATAGCCGGAAAATTTATCGTCCGAAGTTTTTCCATACATCACAGCATGTCCGTTCACCCCGTGGGTGGAGTTGTTCACAGCTCCGGGGCGTTTGGAAACATCATCGGTATAAAGACATCTTCTGCTGTGGGCTACAACAGCATACCCGTAACCGTAGGCGATCGCCCCGTGAGAGCGTTTTTCCCAGGCTTCACATACGGCAGAAGCAATTTTATTTACCATAAATTTCCGGTATTCCAATCCATCCATGATCTCTATGGAGGTGGGAACCGGTACATCCCCATCCAATGCTCCGTCGGCACCGGTAACATTGTTCTTATGGAATCCGGGGCCGCTATGGGTGTGGGTCACATTGAGAAGGATCTTTTCCACAGGAATATCCCCATTGCGTTTTGCCACTTCCTCTTTTATGGCATCTGTCAGACCGCCACTGCAGGTCACAAGGTCGATGGAAAGAAAACAGACATCATCCTTTCCGTTGCTGATCCAGAGAGCTGTAGCGGTAATGGGGTCAAGGATCCCGGTTGAAATACGCATATGGAACTGTCCGGGAAGATTGATAGGTCCTTCTGTAGAAATATCCACAGATGCCCAGCCGATAGAAAGAAGATTTTTTTCCATGATGATTTTCCTCTGTTATTTTCTCAAAGTTTCTGAATGAGATAATGGATGGAGGGATAGTCCCCGCCGATGGTAAATCTGATTTTGCCGTTTTCCGTTACAGGAGAAGCACTTCCCACCTGCATACCGTTGTCACCAATGGCATCCACACGGAAAATTCCTGTATTGTTTTCGATTTCGATCTCCGCTTCAATAACTTCCGCTTCAATGGGACCGTGACCTTTGGAATACTGGACGGTATGATTGTCATTATACTGTGCATCCGTATTGTCACAGTTGCCTACTGCTGTAAGGAGGATATTGTCCGATTCGGAAATGGGGGCATCTGTAAGAGAACTCATTACGATGGCAGCATATTCATTACGGCAGCGGATGGTAATCCCATTCAATTTGATTTCCCCTGCCGCCCCCAGGAATCCATAGGCAGCTTTTGTGCGGGGGGAATCAATAAAGGCAATGCGTTTTTTCAGATCACGGGCAAGTTCCCCTGTATCGGAAACGATTTTATCCGTATTTTCCGGAACAAGTCTTTCAAAGGGATTCACTTTTTTTGCATTGGCGGGAAGAGTCATTCCTTCAAGCATAGTGGCAGTTGTGGTATATTCGCTGACACACTCCAGAGCCGGGAAGTTATGCACAATAGAAGGCCCGTCGGCGTTTTCCTGCCTGTTCAGGGCATCACGGTTTGAAGTATCCAGAGGTCCGGTGATCTTTCCGGAAGTTACCTGCTCGCAATACTCTTTCAGAGCCTTCTTTGCATCAGAGATCATAAGTTCATTTACCGGAACAACAGTTACCATATCCGATATGCGTACATCCTGTCTGCGTACCATTAACGCCGCATGGTAGAAAAGGGAGAAACGGCAGGGATCATTAAAGGCATCAAAGACCCCGCTGCGGTAGGGGACACCGGAAAGGGCTTCGCCGGTAATGGGGGCAGCGATCATGTCAATATTGGGCCGGTTGTCATATCTGTAAGTATGGATGGTGGTTCCACCCCAGCCCTGCAAGGCAGTACAGGCAGCAATGTGCAAAGTCCCTTCCGCACGGTACTGATTGGGCCACGGATCATCCCATTCGGATACAAAGAAAGGACGGTCGGCTGTACGGAAGAAGGGGAAACAATCCAGCCAGGTATTACGGTTGCCAAGGAAAGACTCATTGCGGAACATTTTCAGGTGGGGAGTCCATTGCCAGCCGTACCAGTAACAGTGGGAGTCTGTGAAATCCATATCGGTACTTGCCCGGAGCAAAGCTCCTCCGCCGCTGTTCCAGTTTGTTCCGGTAATGGGGATCTTCACTCCGCTTTTCCGCATATGTTCACGCATATCATCAAAATATTTTTTCTGGATGTCGATTTTAAATAACACCATCTCCCTTGTGGCTTCCGTACAGGAATTTTCGGAAAAATTGATATTTTCCGCAGGAGGATAGCCATGCTCTTTCCGCCATGCCTGATATTTTTCTTTCAAACGGGAAAGATAGGGTTCCACGATAAGATTACAGCTGTTGAAGATCTCACTTTCATTGGTGATCTCAGTAAGAGCGATAGCAGGATCATCTTTGTAGGCAAGTTTGGTATAGGGATTATAATGGTTCCACAGCTGATCGCTGAACTCTTTCTGAAGAAGGATCATCTGTTCATCATACATACTGTGCTTTTTGGCTGCATCCATGAGATTGATGGCATTTTCCACCCCGTCACCACTGCGGAAACGGCGGTAGGTGAGAAGATCCATATAAACATAGATACCATTCTTTTTAAGCGCATAGATGAGATAATCCAGTCTGTCCATACTTTCCGGATCAAGGGAACGGGTGTTTTCCAATCTTCTTCCCCGGGTGAACTGGAAAATATTGGGGGTTGACCAGTCACCATCCATCTGATGGAAACGAACCATATTCAAACCGAATTTTGCAAGTCTTTTTGCCACCATTTCACTGTAATCATGGGAAGGAAAACAGGCGGCACTGTTGAAATTTGTACCCCAGAATCTGGCTTCTGTGCCATCTTCAAACACCATTTTACCCTCTTTACAGGTAAGGAAACCATGTTTTCCGGCAGGCATCTCATTTTCAAAAATAAAAGAGATGTCAATGGGGGAATCATCCCAGGGCGGTGTGAACTTTACAATACGGTCGATTTTTGTCTGCATTTCTGTTCCTTTTCTTCAGTGAAATTTAAAAATAGCTATGATTTCAATAATTCCTGCAATTTCTGCAAAACGCATTTTCAGACAATGCAATATTGCAAAAACTCTTCTCTTTGTACAATACCATAGGAAAAAGGAAATACAATAAAAAATAAGGGTAAAATCTTGTTAATATCTATACTTTATTGCTATTTATCATTTTTTGTCCTATCTGAAGGCACTGAAAAGAAAAACTTTTTCAGTACACAGGAAAATTTCAGCTCATCTGCGGACAAACAAAAAAAGCGTGAAGCCTGTAAAGACTCCACGCATATTTCTTACTGTTTTTCTGTTTTCTTCAGCGTCTGCCGGGCATGGGTCCGCCGGGGGCAGGTGCACCGGGAACAGGTCTGCCGGGGGCAGGTCTTCCGTAAGCCGGTCTGCGGACAGAAGGCGGCGGGGGAACAGGTCTTACACCATGATGAACCGGAACCGGTCTGCGGACAGGAGGAGGCGGAGGCACAGGTCTGTGATGTCTGTGGGGGGGACGCCAGGCGGGGGGAGCAGGAGGACGGGGACCGCGACCGCCCCAGCACCAGACGTTGCCGTAATAGTACCAGCCGTTATAGCAGGGAACATATACATTGTTGTAATACCCGTAATTGATCACTGCCGGGGGAGCAACCACTACCGGAGGGGGTACAGGTGCTACACCTACCGGAGAGGGCGGGGCAGGCGTCACAACTACCGCAGGGGCGGGAGTAACTACCGCTTTCACCAGATTGACAATGTCAGTAGCAAGTCTTACGCCTCTTCCATCATCATGCCGGTGATGGTGCCCGCAGAATGCGTACTGAACAGTCAAAAGAATGACCACTGCCATTACGATTTTCAATTTGTTCTTTTTCATCTTTATTCTCCTTTCTCTGGAAATTTCTGTTATACGATCTGAAAATCCTCTTTTCTGACCAGATAACGCAATAAACTTTTTATTTATTGTGTAAAATAATTAAAAAATCAAAAATGTTTTATAATTCAAACTTTATTTTTCTCCGTCTTTTCCTTTGCATTTCTCTTTACGGTTTCAAAGAAAAATGCAAGCCCGCATCCCGCCGCCATCAGCAGAAAAGGCAGAAGAAGGATCTGGTCGCGAATGGAAGAAGAAGTTGCAGGATTCAGCAGATAAAAGCCGCCCGTCAAAAAAAGCAGAAGCAGAGCAAATCCTTTATTCCGGAAAGGATCAAGAAGAACAAACCAGGATACCCCCAGAATGGTAAGAAGCCATACCACATAAGAAAGAACAGTGACAAAAGGCATAAAGACTTTGGCAGGCTCTTTCATATATGCTTTGAATTTTTCTGCGAAGTGATCCGCCTGTTTCAGATACAGATCCGCCTGGAAGGGGACAAGAACATTTTTATTGAAAAGCAGTTTACAGTATTGCGCAGGGTGGGCAAGGATGATCCGGTACATCTCTTTATCCCGTCCGGCAAAATATGTTCCGGCATCCACTTTCTTTCCGGCTGACTCAAAACGGGCTTTCTCCCATACTGTTTTTATCGTGTTACGGAAATTCCGGTCAAAGTTCGCTCTGTCTGTTTTCAGAGAAAGAAGCATGGAACTTAAAAACAGTCTTTCGGAACGTTTACCGTCAATGCGCCATGCACCGCAGAAACTTCTGTTCGCGGCAAGGGCGGGAAAAAGAACGGCAAAAGATACAAGCAGTACAAGAAGGATATATTCAGCTTTTCTGCGGAACGTGAAACTTCCGCAAAATACAATAAGCAGAAGAAGAGGGATAAAGAAGAACGCATTGGCAGAATCCGTAAGAGCCGCCAGAGAGGCAAAAAGCACCGCACAGAAAAGATCCGGCTGGAACCCTGTCTTAAAGAACCGCAGAAGGAAACAGAACTGCCAGGCAAGAAGGAAAAGGTACAGAGCAATACTCCAATAAGGTTTGCCCGGGAATGCCGCGGCAATAAGCAATGGCGAAAGAGCATATAACCCTGATGCCCATAAACCTGCTTTCCATGATCCGGTACAGGATGCGCCCATATAAACTGCATAAAGAGCAAGAACAGTAAGAAGCAATCCGGCAAGTTCCGCATAAAGCATCCGGTTGGTTCCGGCATATTTGAAAAAGGAAAGAAATGTTCTGTAAAGGGGTGCTTTACGGATCTCCACAAAATCCGTTACCTTGCTTTCCGGGGAATAATTGCAGAAATGTTTCTGAACGGCAGAGGTACTGTCCCGGTAGAAAGAATCCTCCAATCCGGGTGTACGCAGAGCCGTACAGATATGGGGTGCAGCATACGCCAGACGGAGACACAATGCAAGAGCAAGAAGGAGCCATACGCACCACACCGCTTTGGCATGAGTTTTACCGTAAGAAGTAAACAACGCCCCCTGACGGCTTTCCGCAAGAGCATTTTTCTGTTCGCGGATAGATTTGAACCGCCATTTCCATGCCGTCCAGAGTCCCTGGAAGCCATCTTTTGCCCGGATTTTTTTGCCGCTGTCGATCTTGCGGGGATGATAGGAAATGGGTACTTCCATAATGGGAAATCCCAGCCGGAGCAGTTTACAGGTCACTTCCACTTCCCATTCAAACTTGTTTCCCTCCACCTTCAAAGAACGGATCAGATCTCCGTCAAAAGTCTTGTAACAGGTAGGTTCATCCGTAAGAGTTGCATTATAAAGAAGGTCGATCCAGAAGGAAAGAACAAGTCCCCCCAGATAAAAAGACGGGGCGGAATAAAAACGGTTGCGGTTTTCCGCTTCCCTGGAACCATAAACGACTTTACTCTTTCCCTCCATAATGGGGCGGATACATTTTACATAATCTGCCGGATCATATTCCAGAACCGCATCCTGGATGATCACAATACTTCCTGTACTTTTTGCGATCCCCTCTTTCAAAGCGGAACCTTTGCCGCCGTTAGTCTTTTCCAGGTACAGAAAAGAAAGTGACGGATCTTTGACGGAATGTTTTTCCAGAAAGTGACGGATAACTTCCGCCGATCCGTCAGTAGAACCGTCATTGACAATAATAACTTCCAAAGGGATTCCCGGGGAACTTTCTGCTACTTTTTCCAACAGAGTCCCCACAGATTTTTCCTCGTTGTAAACGGGAATGATCACTGATAATTTATGTTTCTTTTCCGTCATGATACCAAACCTGTCCTGCTCTGTTTTCCGTTATCAGCCCAACTTGACCGGAGTTCCTGTTCTTGCGGATTCATATATGGCATCCAATATCCGCATAACAGTCACTCCTTCTTCCGGCCGTACAAGGAAAGGCTTGTCCTTTGCCACGGCATCTGCGAACTCATAATAACTGTTGAGATATGTTTCTGCAGGAAGATCATGTGGCATACTGTCATAAGATTGCCCCGTCCTGTCAAAATAATGTTCAATACGGAATTCATATCCTTCATGGATATTAAACTGCAAAAGCCCTCCTTCTGTTCCCAGAAGTCTGGCATTCATCAATTCCTGTTCCTTTACATGGGATGCCCAGGAGGCAACGATCTGAAGTGTGGAACCGTTTTTGAAACGGATCATACTTGCTGCAAGATCTTCCACAGTGAAAACTCTGTTTTTTTCCGACGCCAACCGGGGTCCGAGCTTATCATAGGTACTTCCCATCACCCATTCCGGTTCAGGATAGCCCATCATCCACAGACAGAAATCCAGACGGTGTACGCCAAGGTCGATAAGGGGACCTCCTCCGGACATCTCTTTATCAAAAAACCATCTGCCGGCAGCTCCCGGACTGTTGAAGTTTCCATGTTCCAGACCGGGAATACCTTTTCTGCGGAACCAGTTGGTCTGGGCGTAATAGATCTCCCCCACCCCGCCCTGATCCACGATTTTTTTCATCTCTCTGGACTGATTGAGAAAACGGTAGGAAAAATTGATCCCCAGCTTTCTATTGCATTTTTTTGCAGTTTCCATCATCTCCACAGATTCGGCTTCATTCATTGCCATCGGCTTTTCGCAAAGGACATTTGCCCCGGCTTTCAGAGCTTTGATGGTAAGATCTTTATGAACACAGTTGGGAACGGCAACAGAAACAATATCCAGCTGTTCTTTTTCCAGCATCTCTTCCGCACTGGAATAGCAGGCAGGTACTTTCAGATCTTTTACCCCCCTTTCCTGCAATCTTTCCGGATCGATATCCGCAACAGCCACAAGTTCCACATCCGGATGATTTCTGTATCCCCGTACATGATTGCATCCCATACCAAGTCCGATAACGCCGGCACGTAATTTGCGTTCCATCTTTAATCCATTTCCCGGGAGACACCCCCCGCAATATTTTCATATTTAAAGTACAGTCCTTTACTAAATTTACCACTTTCAACGCTAAAATCAAGCGGGAAGAACAAAATAAAACGTTTTTTTAAGTTTTTGCCGTTTTCCCGTTTTTTCTTTGACGCATGCAGTATGGAAACAGTATATTCTAAAAGAAAGGACCATGAAATGCAAAAGAATACATCCTCACTCTCCTGTCCCCTCTTTTTCAATGAGGATCACAAAGCGGAAATAAGTATTGAACCGGATATTTATTTTGATGAAAAAGAGGAAAAATCCCTTCCGGAAGATACGGAAAAGCGGGAAAGATTTTACACCTTTGCCAATGCGGTATTCCTTCTGGAAAGCACAGAAAGACTTCTGGAGATCGTCCATACAAAAAAGGAACTCCATATTCTCCGTCTGCGGTTGAAGGGAATGAGTTACAGAGAGATCGCCTTTTTTCTGAAAATCGGACTTGCCTCTATTGCAAGATTTGTAAGGAAAGTATCTTTACACAATCCGCAAGTAGGGATACTGCTGGAAAATGCCCCCTCATTCCGTAACAGAAATATTCCTTGAAAAAACTTTTTGCCGGTGTATATTTCCTTCCGGAAAATAAAAAAGGATATACACATGAAATAACTCTTGCACAACTTCTTCTTGCCTTTCTCAAAAGCAGACAGATACTTATCCTTGTACCGCTTTGTATTGTGCTGCATATTTATTCCGTAATGTCCCTCATCCACAGCAAACATCTCTGGGAAATAACAGATCCTTATAT
Organism: Victivallales bacterium; assembly: GCA_045612485.1. GTDB lineage: Bacteria > Verrucomicrobiota > Lentisphaeria > Victivallales > UBA1829 > RGIG5327. The sequence continues at coordinate 55,121 of JAZKZE010000098.1, forward strand.
CCTTTCCGGTTATTTTCTTTCCTATGAAAAAGGATTCATTCCCAGAGGCTTGATCGGTACAGTTTACAGTTTTATAACAAAATTCATCTCCGGAAACATGTTTTTTGCTCTGCTTTTTGCCGGAACTGTCCTCTTTTACCTTTTCTGCTATTATCTTCTGCTTTTCCGCATCCGGCAAACGGAAGATCGGAATATATCTGTATACTTTTCTTTTCCTGACAATACAATCTTTTCAGGAACGGGGACAGAGAAAAATACTTCCCGCATGTTTTACATCATAGCCTTTAAGCATACAACGTAAAATATTCAATCCCACAGCGGCACTTCTGGCGCGGATCTGATCCCGGCTTCCCCGGAAAAGATATCTGCCCACATGGAAATTTTCTTTGCAATATACGCCGATATAGACCAATCCCACAGGCTTTTCCTCTGTACCGCCTCCCGGCCCTGCTATCCCGGTAACCGAAATACCGCAGGATGTCCCGAAAGCCTTTTTCAGGCCTTCCAGCATTTCTCCGGCACATTCACTGCTTACTGCACCATGTTCCATAAGTGTGGAACTTTTTACTTTCAGAAGATTTTCCTTCACCTTATTGGCGTAACTTACGATCCCGCCTTCATAAACCTCCGA
>JAZKZE010000099.1:0-16747 GCA_045612485.1 Victivallales bacterium
TCTCTCCTGAAGGTTGCACAAAACAGGATAAAGAAGTATTTTTGAAAAATCTGACAAAATCACTTTTTTAAAAGCAGATTTCTTTACGCACATAATTTTGTAAAAATATGCCATTTTTACAAAATTATGGGATAGCTGTGATATTTTTTACCGGTTATTGTGAAAAAGCAGAGGAAAACGCTTGAAAAAATTACTTTATTGATATAATTTTAATGAAGTATTTATACAGAAAACTAAAATAAAGAAAGGTTGTCATCATGGAACGTTCCATTCATAAAATATGGGAAAAAATCAAACCTTTTTCCAGAGCAGAAGACGCACAGATCACAGAATATATCAAAGATAACCCCGACTGTGACGGTATCGACCGTTATACAGATGTTACCGAACCGGAACTGCATTTTTTTCCGGCTTTCCGCAAAGGCCCCAACCCCGCTGTACTGATCTGTCCGGGGGGTGGATATTCCTACCTTGCCTGGAGTCATGAAGGACTGGATATTGCTTCTTTTATGAATTTGCAGGGAATCTCCGCTTTTGTCCTGAAATACCGCTGTCCCGGCAGACGGGATGCAGCCCATGCGGATGCGGCAAGAAGTATGCGTTTCATCCGGGAAAATGCGGATCGCTTTGGGATCGATCCCCATAAAGTCGGGGCGATCGGTTTTTCCGCCGGGGGACACCTTGTTGCCACAATTTCTGCTCCCGCAGATCCTGTCCCCTATCCGGAAACCGGGGAGAAAATGGATAAACAGGAATACAGACCAGACTTTTCCATGCTGATCTATCCTGCCTATCTTACAGACTGCCAGACTGGGAAAATTGCACCCGAATTCAAAATAGATTCCCTTACCCCGCCCACATTCCTTATTCAGGCGGAAGATGATTTTGTTGGTGTGGAAAATGCCCTTTACTGGTATCTGGAATTGAAAAAAGCCGGTGTTGCCGCCGAAATGCACCTTTATGCTGCAGGCAGACACGGCTATGGATTGCGGAAGCAGGGATTTCCTGTTTGTTCCTGGAATGTTCTTGCAGAAAAATGGCTGGAAGGTGTGCTGAAAAACTGATGTATTTCAGTCATTCCAGGCAGGCTCTATTTTTTCAGGACGGAAAACCGGTCTGGAAAGTCCCTCTTTCCAGATCCTTTTTCCTGTGATCCGGATCTTCCGGTCTTTCCATCTTTTGAACCGTTCTTCCGGTCCTTCCAGATAGGCCCGGATACTGACAGATGAGCCGATACGCACTGCAAGAGCATAACGGATATTGCTTTTCCATTCCTTTTCCGGTAAAAGGGATATGAGCCCTGTTGCCGAGGCAGACTCTTCAAAAAAGATTTTTTCCTGCTTTTTCTCAGTTTTCTCCCGGTTTTCTTTTCCGGAAGGAAAGACAAGATCTTTTCTTAATGTGTAACATGACAGAAAGGAATCTTTCAACCGGATTTTCTGCCAGATCCCACCGGGACTTTTTTCCAGTAAAATGATCTTTTCCCCGCCGTTTGCTTTACCTGGAGTAGGATAAAATACCCCGGGCCCTGTCCGCAAAGGAGCAGAGGCGCAGAGAGTATTATCCTCACGGATACCGGATACTGTCGTCCACAGAAGGATATCCTGCGGCAGACGCACTTTCGCCCATTTGAGATTTTTTTCCGGAAGCATTTCAAGAAGAGTCCCCTCCGGTACTCTGCCCAGTATTACTCCGTCAGGAGAAAGACGCAGAAATATTGTGGACGCCGCCTGTACGGTGCCGGTTTTGTTTTCCATTCCCCAAAGTTGGAAAAAGATGATATGAAAAAAGATGATCAGAACTGAAAAAATCTTTTTTTTCATATTGCTCTCCCTGTAAGTAGTTTTTCCGGTCATGCCATTACAATAGCACAGAAAAAGTATTTTTGCAAGGGGTGGGACTTTTCCGGCGGATAAAAGTGTGACACTTTTTGTATAAAGTGTGACACTTTGTCGCTGAAAGGATCTTTGACTGTTTATGTATAAAGTTTGTATCAAACGTAATGAAAGAACGTTATGTAAAATATTATTTATTATGGCATAAATATTGCTTTAGAAATAAGGTACGACAGAACAATCATAACCCAACAACAGGAGAAGGCAAGATGCCTACTTACGATTACGAATGTAAAAACTGCAAAAAGACCATGGAGATCTTTCAGAAGATCACTGACGCCAAACTTACCAAATGTCCCTATTGCGGGAAAGAAAAACTTCACCGTCTCATCGGTTCCGGTTCCGGGATCATCTTCCAGGGGACTGGCTACTACTGTACCGACTTCAAAAATTCCGGGGCAAAGAAATAATTTATTTTCCCGGTAAAAGGAGAAAAAAATGGCAAAGAAAGACAATCTTCAGTTCAAGACAGAGATACAGGAACTCCTGCATCTTATGATCCATTCTGTTTATTCCAACAAGGATATTTTCGTTCGGGAACTTGTTGCCAACGCTGCAGACGCTGTTGACAAAGCAAGATTTGCCGCTATCCAGACTCCCTCCATTGCAAGGGAGTGGGAGATCCGTATTGAAGCGGATGAGGCAAACAATGTTCTCAAAATCAGTGACAACGGTATCGGGATGAATGAAGAAGAACTCATCACCAATATCGGTACCATTGCCAAATCCGGTACAAAAGCCTTTGTGGAATCTCTGAAAAACAAAGATGAAAAAAGTGCCGACACCCCTGAACTCATCGGTCAGTTCGGTGTAGGTTTCTATTCTGCCTTCATGGCGGCGGACAAAGTGGAGATCCTTACAAAGAAAGCCGGGGAAAGTCAGGCATGGAGATGGATCTCCGACGGTAAAGAAGCTTTCAGTATCGAAGAAGCGGAAAAGGAAGATCAGGGTTCCAGTATCATCCTGCATCTGAAGGATGAAGCAAAAGAGTATCTGGATTACTGGAAAATTTCTTCCATCATCAAAAAATATTCCGATTATATCGCTTATCCCGTCAAGATGACTCACACCATCAAGAAAGATGACAAGGATGTGGTGGAGGACAGTACCCTCAACTCCATGAAGGCGATCTGGCTGCGGAATGAGTCGGAAGTCACTGAAGAAGAGTATAAAGCCTTCTATGGTCACATTTCCGGCAACTATGATGATCCCCTCAAACGGATCTCTTACAGTGCGGAAGGTATTTCCGAATTCAAAGCCCTCCTGTTCCTTCCCTCCCGCGCCCCCTTTGACTTCAATATGGCGGAAAGAAGAACCAATAAACTGCATCTTTATGTAAAGAGAGTCTTTATTACTGATAACTGCCCCGGACTTCTGCCGGATTATCTCCGGTTTGCCGCAGGGGTGGTGGATTCATCCGATCTTCCTTTGAATATTTCCCGTGAAATGCTTCAGGACGATCCCCAGATCCACCGTATATGCAGCAATCTTACTAAACGCATCCTTTCCGAACTTGCCAAACTGATGAAGGATGATCGGGAAAAATATGAGACCTTCTACAAAGAATTCGGCAGACAGCTGAAAGAAGGTCTGCATACCGATTTCTCCAACAGAGACAAAATCAAAGATCTTCTGCTTTTCGAGACCATGAACAATCCTGACGGTAAACTTGTTTCCCTGAAGGAGTACCGGGACAGTATGCCTGCTCTTCAGCAGGAACTCTACTATATCACCGGCGACAGCAGAAATACTCTTGAAAAGAGTCCCCACCTGGAAATCATGCGCAAGCAGAATTACGATGTGCTTTTCATGACCGATCCCATTGACGAATTTGTACTGCCCTCCATTGGTGAAATCGACGGTAAAAAACTCAAATGCGTCAACAAGGGCGATGTGAAATTTGATGAATCCATCCAGAAGGAACTGGAGGAAAAGACCAAAAAAGCAGGGGAAGAAAAGAAAGAACTTGTGGAATTCATCAAAACAAGTCTGGGCGATAAGGTCAAGGAAGTACGCTTCTCCTCCCGTCTTACTGAAAGTGCCTGCTGTCTGGTAAGTGATGAATATGATCCCAGTGCTTATATGCAGAGAGTTCTGCGTGCCATGGATAAAAATGCTCCCGACTTGCAGAGGATCCTGGAACTCAATGCCGATCATCCTCTTGTGGCGGCTCTTCAGGCTCTTTACAAGAAAGATGCAAAGAATCCCAAACTTGCGGAATTTTCTGAAATGCTTTACGATCAGGCTCTTCTTGCGGAAGGCAGTCCCATTTCCGATCCCATGCTTTTCACCCGGCGTGTGGCATCTCTTATGACATTGGGGGCGGAAAAGGAAACCGGAGCTGAATAATGGCGGATTACTATGAGATCCTGGAGGTGGAGAGAACTGCCACCGAAGGGGAGATAAAGAAGGCTTACCGTAAACTGGCTATTAAATATCATCCGGATAAAAATCCGGGTGATAAAGAGGCGGAAAGCAAGTTCAAAGAGATCGCCCAGGCTTATGAAATATTGGGAAATGCGGAAAAACGTCAGATGTACGATCAGTACGGCGAGGCGGCGTTTCAGAATGGCGGCATGGGCGGAGGCGGTCAGGGATTCGGTAATCCCTTTGACATCTTCCGGGATGTTTTCAGCGGCATGGGCGGAGGCAGAGGTGGAGACAGTATTTTTGACTCCTTCTTCGGCGGCGGCTTTTCCCGGCAGGATCCCAATGCTCCTGTGGACGGCAATGACCTGAGATACAATCTTCAGATCGAATTTGAAGAAGCTGTATTCGGTTGCGATAAAAAGATCCGCTTTACCCGTAAAGCCCAGTGCGATGAGTGTCACGGAACCGGTTGTGAAGCAGGGACAAGCAAGAAAAAGTGTCCCACATGCAACGGCAGAGGTCAGGTGGGAGTTTCCCAGGGCTTCTTTACCGTGATGAACGAGTGTCCCAAATGTCACGGGGAAGGTGTCATTGCGGAAAAACCCTGTAAGAAATGTCACGGACAGGGGCAGCAGAAGGTGGAGAGGATCGTTTCCGTCCACATCCCGCCCGGAGTGGATACCGGCACAAGAATGCGTGTTGCCGGGGAAGGTGAACCCGGATTGAGAGGCGGTTCCAACGGGGATCTTTTTGTTGTGACCCATGTAAAGGATCATTCTGTATTCCAGCGGGACGGTCTTTCCATTTACTGTGATCTTCCCATTGATTTCACCACTGCTGCTTTAGGCGGCAAGGTGGATGTTCCCACCGTTACCGGCAAGGCGGAACTGGAGATCCCTGCCGGAGCCCAGAGCGGGGATGTATTCACTCTGCGGGGCAAAGGGATGCCCTCTTTGCGCGGAGGCGGCAGAGGCGATCAGTTTGTGAAAGTCTTTGTGGAAGTACCCAAAAAGCTCAATTCCGAACAGAAGGAAGCCTTGCAGAAATTTGCAGATCTGATGAAAGACAGCAAAGGATCAAGACCTGTTCAGGAAAGTTTCTTTGAAAAGGCGAAAAAGTTTTTCAGCACATTCTGAAAAATCTTTTCTGTATGATGTATAAAAAACGGGACCGGTGCATTGCATCAGTCCCGTTTTTCTGTTTAAGGAGGTTTTGTATAGTTTTATCTGCTCAAAGTAACATTGCTTATTTTGGCTTGTCCGCCATTTACCCGTATATAGAAGTAGAACCGGGAGTTGGCGGGTAATTCAATGGAAAGAGGGAAACTTTGGGGCTTATCGCTTAATTTGAAGTTGCCCGGAACGATTTTCAATTCATGCCCGAAAGGTTTTTTATTCCCTTTTTCACGGATGCAGCCGGAAAGATATACGTTAAGAACTCCTTTGCCGGAGGCGGTGACGCTGCCTGTAAGTTTGATCTTTTTATCCAGTACAGGGTAGGTGAGATAAGTATAGATCAAATCTTTAAGGAGAATGTGATTGCCCTCTTTGCTCTGGACAAAATCTGCAAGATGTCTGCCCCAGAATTTTGCAAAGACTTTCCCTTTTTTCTCTTCGATCTTGCTTAAATCCCCGTTACGCAATACGGATTCCCCCGCAGAAGCCTTGCGGAAAGAGGTTGTTTCATGGGGCGGAACTCCGTCCAGTCCGGCACCCTCGGTTGTGGCAGGAGGCTGAAGGTTGCGGCAGTTGCGGAAGAAATGGAATTTCCAGACATCACCGCTTTTGATGCTTTCCATATTTATGCTCTTCAGAGGAATACGCATTTCAGCCGTGTAACGGTCTTTCAATGCTTTTACCGCCAGATCCCCTTTGTAATCAAAGGAGGCGGCACGTACTTTTTCATCGTAAAGCGTTCCGATACTGTTGAAGATCAAATGGTAATAATCCCCGTGAGGCGGCATGACAAAGGCTTCCATACTGTCATCTTTCCATACCTGACCGTCCCGTTCCTTCACATTGGCAACAAGTTTGCTCCAGGCGTGTTCGGTCATACATTCAAAGTAGAGATAAAGGTTGTCTTTATCATAAAGGATCTTGACCTTTGTTGCCTCTTTTGCCTCATCTTTGGTCTTGTAATTGCGGAAGGCGGTGATCATTTCCGCTTTCCTCCACGCTTCCTCATCTCCCACGCCGTCGATCTTTACGGGGGTATCGGTCATGGTAAGACGCAATGTCTTTACTCCCGCCTCCGCTTTCCGGATGGCGGCAGCATCTTTGATCCAGTATTCTGTGAGATATTTTTTATCCCGGGCAATACGGCTTTTCAGGATCTTGTCATTTCCTGCAAGTTTTTCTGCTTCCGCAAGGTAATTGGTAAGACGCTTTTCCGCACCGGGGACAAGCAGGCAGTTGGCATAACGTTTTCCGCCGCCGTACATGGCGTGTCCGGGGATGCTTTCCCACAGTTCCCTGCGGAACGCATGATATTTTTTCATGGGGACAGCTGCTTTTCCGTAATAGAGGGTATAGGCGTTGTCCAACTCTTTTTCCACATTGAGATCCGCATCCCACATAAAGCGGGAAAGCAGATAATAGAACTGCCAGTTGCTGTCCGGAATGGGCAGATCTTTATTGGTACAGTCCTCAAGGAAGGAAACAAGTCCCTGTTCTTTATAAAATTTCATATCCTTTTCCAGAGTGTATTCAAAGGGACAATAGGGACTCTGGGCGTAGGAATAATAGTCAAAAATCCCCATTTTGGGGCAGAGTTTTTTCCAGGAAAGGTAAAGCTCCCGGAAGAATTTATTACATTCCGCCTTTTCATCTCCGATGGAGTGGACATAACATCTCTGATGGGGACAGTAGACGTTCAGAAGCCGTTTATCAAACTGCAGGGGAATGGTGGGGACATCCCGGTAATCGGAGTAACTCAGAAAACTCATATCTGCTTCCGGGATCTTTTTATATACTTTGTCCGCGATCTCTTTTACAAAACGGTTGGCATAGTTGGAAAGAGAGAATTTCCCGCTGGCATCCGTACCGTATTTTCTACAGTTGTCACATTCGCACCAGCCGTTGGTGGAGTCGTGGTAGTTGATGGTGAAACTTGCTTTGTAGGATACATTGCGGATAATATATTCCGCCACCATTTTCCGCACCTCCGGATTGGTCAGACATCTCTGGGAACGGTCAAAGCATACTCTTTTGCCCTTCTGAAGAGGGAAGTATTCCGGATGGGTTTTGAAAAGAGCCTGGGGGACAGAAAGTTCAAAGGTAAGGTGTCCGCCGCCCCGGATTTTAGCGTGACCGGTGGAGGAGTGATCCAGTCTGGCACGGGAAAGATTGTTGTAGTTCTGATTGACCACCCACTGATAGGTTCTGCGGGTGAGCCACTCTTCCATTTTCTGCATGGGAACAGGTTTTACGGAACCCGCCCAGCAGCTCATACGGCGGCTTTTCACCCAGGGGAAACGGAAATCATCTATAGCTTTGAGAGTGATATTTTTTGCGGAAGGATAATAGGTTCCGTCTTCAGAAGCGTGGAAAAAACGGACGCCAAGATAGTCTTCAATAAAGGCGTAAGTACCGTACAGTACGCCGGAAGGGGTTTTCCCTGCAATAAAAATGGCTTTGCCTGTTCTGGGAGAATTTTCGCTTATGATGTAGAAGGCATCTTTATTATCTGTTTCCTCCAGTTTTTTTACCGCTTTGGCAGGCAGAAGCCGTCTGCCGTTTTCCAGAGTGACACACATAACTTCCACTTTATCCAGTCCTTCATTACGGAATACCCGGAATACCGGACCGGGCATGGTGGTGCGTTCCAATGTAACTCCGGAGATCTTTTTAATGGCATCCTGCAATTCAGTCACAGCACGGAATTCACTTGCTGTGGGGTCGTAATTGCCCTGGATTCTCGCATTTGCCCTGCCGTTTTTTACAAGGGTATAATCACTTGCAGAAAGTATGCTTCCTGTGAGGAGCAGGAAAAATAAAAACAGTTTTTTCATGTACGGGGATCCTTTGTTTTATACCTTAATTATGATTGATGTTTTTCTTTTTGTCCGGGTGTCCGCTTGCGGGCCAGGAGTACCAGATCAGGTTTTTCTTGTAAACGCCCAGCTGGGTGAAGTGGACATTGTATGCACTGCCGTCACAGAATGCCAGATTGTTGCCCCGGCTGTGTTCGTTACGGAATTTTGTATCATTATATCCCCCTGTACAGAGCAGTAAACCCAGTGCGGAGGTATATCTGGCGGAGGCGGGTTTGAAGAAGATCGTAGTTCCGCTGGGAAGTTTGGGGACGATGGAAGCCTGCCAGCCGCAGTTGTATCTGTCATAATACTGGGGAACGGTCATTGGTTTATCTTTCGCAGTGACAATGGAAAAGTTGGTGTCTCCGGTATAATAGGTACTGCCGTCCGCCCGTTTATCTATGGTTCCCTGGGTTTCCATTTTCCGTCTGGTGAGATCGCAGATAAAGTGGTTTACTTTGAAACTGTCCCGGGGAAGTTTCAGATAACCCAGGTCCATAAAATACCATACAAAAGATGTGCCGTAATTGGAACCCAGGTACCCCTGTCCGGGCATATACCCTTTTGCATCTCCGGCATAAAGCTGGAAGATCATTGACGCATGTTTCATTTTGGAAATACAGGAAATGCCCTGTGCGGTTTCCCTTGCCTTGTTCAATGCGGGAAGAAGCATTCCGGCAAGGATGGCGATGATGGCAATGACCACCAGAAGTTCGATAAGTGTAAAATTCTTACGGCGTTTGATATACATCATATTGCCTCCTTGTATATTTTAAAAGATTGTTTTTATATTTTGTGATACCAGTATAATTTAGCCTGAAAAAAAAATTTTTCAAGCAGATACAGGTGTATAACAGATAAAAAGACTGCCCTTTATCCCCGGATGGGAAAGAGGACAGTCTTTGCAACAGATTTATTTACGATAACTTTACGGCAGACGTAAACAGAAAGTATGTTCCAGAAAGAAGCCGGAAAGGAGCAGAAGGATTGCCAACAGAACTATGGAAGGATAAAACTCTTTCCAGTTTACCGTAATGGTCTGTTCCACAGAGGTCTTTTCCAGTTTATCTATTTCCTGCATGGCTTCTTTCATCCCCTGTGCGTCGGCGGCATGATAATATTTTCCGCCGGTGACTTTTGCCATTTCTTTCAGAAGTTCCTCATCAAAAGGCTGCTGTACCCGTGCCAGACGGTTGCCGAAAAGATCCTGCTGGACGGCAAAGGAGTTATCTCCTCCAATGCCTACTGTATAAACCGTAACTCCCACGGAATCCGCAAGATTGGCAGCCTGGAGCGGGGTCACTTTCGCCTGGACATTGTTGACACCGTCTGTAAAAAGCACGACGATCCTTCTTTTGGAATCCGAGTCTTTCAGACGGTGTGCTGCACTTGCCACAGGGCCGGCAAGACCGGTACGGTCACCGATCATCCCCAGTTTCAGCTCATCCAGATGGGCAAGCAGATACGCGTGATCCAGTGTGGGCGGACAGGCGGCATAAGGCAGCGGAGCAAAGGCGATAAGTCCGATCCTGTCATTGGGGCGCGCCTCTATAAACTGCCGGATCTCTTTTTTGGCGGTTTCCAGACGGTTCCGGAGTTTGCCGGAATTGATGGAGGATGCCACTGTATTTTCATTCATTCCCGACGGGGCGTCATATACCGCCATACTTCCGGAAAGGTCAAGGGCAATGATAATATCGATCCCCTGTGTTCTTCTGCGGATCTCTTCCAGTCCTTCCCGTGGCTGGCTCATGGCAAAAATGACCGCCGCTGCCGCAAGAGTGTAAAGGAGAAAGGGGATAAATTTGGCAATATTGAATTTTTTCTTTCCTTTTACCGCACCCTTAAAGGCGTGAAGAGAGGATATTACGATTGCCGGCGCTCTTTTTTTCCATGCAAAAAACAGTACAGGAACAAGCAAAAGTAAAAGTAAAAGCAAATACGGATGGGCAAATGTATTGATCATTTATTTTTCCTTTCCTTTGAGTCTGTATGTTTTACGGCGTCTTTTCCTGTACCGTTTTCCGGTGCCGGGATCGTTTCCCTGACCAGATTTTCCGCCTGGATGGCGGCATCTTCCACAAGGGGGATATCCGCAGAAATATTGGCAAATTTCACCAGGTCTGCAGAATAGAGGAATTTGCGTAAAAAATCCTGCTGGGAGGAGGTGAGAAGATCCTGTTTTTTATGCAGAGCATGGAAAAATTCATCGCTTGTCTGATGTTCAGCCGGAATGGAAAATCTTTTTTCCATATAGAAACGGATGATGTCTGTAAGTTCCGCAACCGACTGTTCTGCACGCACTTTTCCCGTACGCACTCTAGCGAGAAGATTACTGATGGCAAGGAAAGTAAGTTCCCATACAGGAGGAGCTTTTTCCCCGGAAGAAGAGTTTTTTCTGCGTAAGAGAAAGAATACAAGCGTTCCAATAACAAGAAGAACGATCAGAGCGATGGCAATATAAGGGATCACAGAAACACTTTTTTCCAGAATTTTTTCAGCCGTCTGCAAGTCGGAAGAATTTACTTCCGCCGGAAGAACTGTTATTTCCGGGATCTTTTCCTCTTTTCTTTCCACTTCTCCTGTTTTGGCATTACGGAAGGAAAAAGCATATACCCCACCGGAACTCTTCCCGTCTGCAAATGCCTGTAACGGCAGTTCCCCTTCAAGGATATTGTAGCCCCAGGCATATTTTTCAGTACGGAAAAAGGGCGGACTTGTCACCTGCATATTCTGCGGTACAGAAACAAATTCCAGCAGATCCTCCCTTGTTCCCCAGGGGACACGGCAGGAAAATTTCAGGGAAAACTTTTTCCCCAGAGTAATATTTTCCGGAATGAGGATCGTTTTTGTTACTGTTACTTTTTCCCCGGAAGAAACGGTTTTGTAATATTTCCATATTCCTGCAATGCCTGCTGAAATGATAAGCAGTATACAGAGGAGTCCTGCGTACAGAAGCAAAGAAAGTATTTTTCTTTTTTTGCTGCCGGGATTTTTTCCGGATGTATTCATCTTATTCCCCCTTCTTTTAATGATTGTGTTTTTCCCTTGTACGGAAGAAATTCATGAGAGGTTTCACCAGATCTTCCCCGCAACGGACGTCCACCATATCCACTTTGCCTTTACGGCATATTTCTTTACATCTGTCTGCAAAACTTTCTGCCTGTTGACGGAATCTTTCCCGGTTTGCGGATGTAAAGGAAAAGGAGAGTTCCTCTCCGGTTTCCGGATCACAAAGGTGGACGCTTGCCGCGATTTCCGGCAGAACAAGTTCTTTTTCATCCAGTACCCGCAATGCCACAAGATCGTGTTTGCCCGCAACGATCTTCAGACTTTTTTCATAGTCCTTTTCATCCATAAAATCGCTGATAAGAAAAATGACCGCTTTCTTTTTCAATACTTCCGCAAGGGTCTCCAGAGCTTTTCCTATATCGGTCTTTTTCTTTCTGCCTTCCGTACATACCATTTCCCGGATGAGCCGCAGAACATGGGGTTTTCCGGAACGGGGCGGAAGAAAAAGCTCCGTTTCATCGGTAAAAAGCAGCAGCCCCACTTTATCATTGTTGCGGATGGCACTTAACGCAAGCAGAGCGGCTGCCTCCGTCATCTTCTCCCTTTTGGATATGCCGGAACTTCCGAAAAAGGTGGATGCGGATATATCCACAGCAAGGATCACGGTAAGTTCCCGTTCCTCGTTGTATTTTTTGATATGGGGGATATTGGTACGGGCGGTAACGTTCCAGTCGATATCCCTTACATCATCATCCAGCGTATATTCCCTTACTTCGCTGAACTCTATCCCCCTGCCTTTGAATACGCTGTGGTAGGCTCCGCCTGTAAGTTCATCCACCATTTTTTTTGTTTTGATCTCGATTTTGCGAACTTTGGCGATGATTTCACCGGTATCCATTCTGCCACCTCCTTTCTTTTTTCTGCTTTCCATGGAAAAGAGGCCGATCAGGGTGTTTTCAGTTCATCAAGGATCATCTTTATGATATGATCTGCTGTCATGCCTTCTGCTTCCGCTTCATAACTCAAAAGCAGCCTGTGACGCAGTACATCCGGTGCAAGGGTTTTCACATCCTGCGGGATGACGTACGCCCTTCCTTCCATAAATGCCTGACCTTTCACCGCCAGCGCAAGGGCGATACCGGCACGGGGGGATGCCCCGAACTGGAGGAAGGTATCCACAAAATCCAGATTTGCCCCGTCCTGACGGGATGAGAGTTCCGAACGCAGACCGGGCCGTGTGGCGGCAACGATATCCAGAATGTAATCCAGGATCTTGTCATCCATATAGATCTGATCCACATATTTTCTTGCTTCGGTAATATCGGCAAGAGAGGCTGTGGCAAGGGCTTTGAGTTCCATTTCCGGGTGTGCCATACGTTCGATCACAGTACGCTCTTCCGCTCTTTTCGGATAACCCACTTTCAGTTTGAACATAAAACGGTCAACCTGGGCTTCCGGAAGAGGGTAAGTACCTTCCTGTTCAATGGGGTTCTGGGTGGCAAGTACAAGGAAGGGGGCGGGCATTTTGAACGTATTTCCTGCAATGGTCGCCTGTCTTTCCTGCATACATTCCAGCAAAGCACTCTGTACTTTTGCCGGGGCACGGTTGATTTCATCGGCAAGTACGATATTGGCAAAGACCGGTCCCTTTTTCACAGAGAAAGAGTTATCCTGCATATTGTAGATATTTGTCCCCACCACATCGGAGGGAAGAAGGTCGGGTGTAAACTGGATACGGGAAAATTCCCCGTCAAGAGTCTGGGCGAGGGTTTTTACCGAAAGAGTTTTGGCAAGTCCCGGCACCCCTTCAAGCAGAACGTGTCCGTCGGAGATCAGGGCGAGAAGCAGCCTGTCTATAAGATATTCCTGTCCGGATACGATCCTTGCCATTTCGTTGCGTACTGCTTTCACAAATACAGATGCGGCGTTGATCCTGCCTTGCAATTCCTGAAGTTCATCCTGTTTCATATTTTTCTCCTTTCGCTTATTTGCCGTTTCCACTTAAGACACGGTATTCCGGGAAAAGTTCAATATTTTTTCCCGGGGAAATCTCATTTTCTTTTATTTACATCCACCTGTAAAAATCTGACACTTTTTACCGGGATCCACCCTTCCGCATTTCCGGAACGCACCCGGATGAAATGCTCTCTTTTCTCCTCTGCGGAAAGTTCTTCGCCCTCCCTGAATTTCAGGGAAAGTGGTGTGGAACTTTTTGACGGCAGAGAGTATGCCTGTACATTTTCATCGGTTACGATCACGCTTTTTCCGCTGTAGGAACTGTTCTGCTGGGAGAAGAAGGCACAAATGGATACAAGAAGGACAATGAGTCCCGCTGAAGAGAAGATATACCGGAAGGGGTTTTCCTTCCCGTAAAGGATCCATGATGCCAATCCCAGGCACAACAGGAAAAATCCCATGCTTGCGGCAAAGAGCCAGTTGTCCGGTCTTACATGATCCCGCAATACAGGAAGGATATCCGCCGGGGAATCGATCCTGCCCTTTTCCGGAAGGGAAAGTTTTCTGCGGACAAGGTTCAGATTTTCCATAATATCCGAATCCCCGGGAGCAAGACGCAATGCCTGTTCATAGCATACCAGAGCATCGGCAAGCTGTCCTTTACGGTAAAGGGTATTGCCCAGATTGTAAAGGATATTTGCGGAATAATGCCCCTTTTTCAGTTTCTGTCTGTAAAACTCTTCCGCTTCTGTAAAGTTTCCTGCATCATACGCTTTCGCCGCTTCCGCAGAAGTGGTGATTTTTGCCGGGGAGGGAGCAGCTTTTTTCTCCTGTCCGGAAAGATCCGGAATAAGGAAAAGTATGCAGGAAAAGATCAGAAGCAATGTAAAGGAGGAAAATCTCTTCAGAAAACTTTTTCTGAATTTTTCGTCCAGAGAAGCCTTTGCAGAAGGCATCCAGGCTGCTGAGGCGATCTTTTCCAGCTGACGGGCAAAATCCTCATCCTCATTTCCAATGAAAGAAGCACACTCTTTCAGGTCGGTTCCGGGAGGCAATCCTGTTAATCCGGCAAGGACTTCCGCTATTCTTCCGCTGTGGGAGCAGAGTTCTTCCGCCGGGAGTTGCTCAAGAGTATGAATGAGCGTTTTCCTTAAAGTATTTGCCTGTTTTCTGCGGGCGAAAAGGGGATCGTTTTCCCTGCGTTTTTTCAATATCGCAATGCTGGAAGATACGGTAAGGACAAGCAGACCGGCAAGAATCATGAGCATACAGGAAATGAGCCTGTTTTTCCACAGGGGCAGAGAGATGGTGTCATCCTTTGAAAGATCTTTGAGGTAAAGGACATCATCGGCATGCTGTCTTGCCTCCTCCTTTTCCGGGTCGCTTGCTTTTTCCCGGATGGAAGAAGCGTCAACAACTGCTGTTTTTCTGTCATCGGGAAGCAGTTTGGTTCCTTTTCCCACGGTGAGTTTTTCTGCGTATTGCAGAAGATCATATTTCCCTGTTGCAGGATTCAGTACGGCAAGGGCGGGAAGACGCAGATTTTCTTCTTTGCCTTCCGCTTCCTTCACCGGAATGAGGATATAACGGATCTCCGCAGAATTTCTCCCCTTTTCCACTTCCGGCGGATAACAGCGGAATCCGTCAAGAGACAGGGCGGGAGCTTTGAGGAAATCCAGAGAGCCTTTTCCTGTATAACGGATCTTCAAATTTACCGGTTCGCCTACTTTATAGGGCGGCGGGGAAAGGCTTACTTCCCCTTTCCAGGAGCCGGTAAGTCCTGTGAAAAAGGCATTTTGCGGAACAGGGGGTTGTTTGAGAACATCCAGACGCAACACGGATGGCAGATTGCGTTCTATGCGTCTTCCCTGATTGAAGAATGAACCGAAAAAGTCATCATCGTCAAAAAAGGAACTGTGTCCTGCTGTGTTTCTGCGCTGATCCTGTACGATCAGAATGGCGGGGAGGGTGGAACGGATCTGCATGACTCCCGGGACGATGGGGGTAAAACGGGTATGGAAAGTCAATACCGAATAGGTGAAATTTCCAATTTTTCTTACGGAGCGGGTCACCCGTTCAAAATTGGGGTTTTCCGCATTTACTTTACTGTAATCCCGGAATACTGCTCCATTGTTTTCTCCGAAAGTGATCTGCGGATAGGCAACAGGTCTTCCGTTCAGATTTTGCAGAATATATAAATTCACTTCAAGCGGGATCTCTTCTCCCGCATAATATTTCTTCTCTTTTCCGGGAATGACCATATCGGAAAAGATCGCTTCTTCCAACGTGACACTTTCCGTTTTTTCCCTTTGTTTCCCGCTGCCGGATGTTGCCGAAGCAGCTTTTTCCCTTTCTGAAGCGGAACGCAATACCCTTTCCTCCGCTTCAAAGGCAATTTCCTTCTGCGGAGAGGTAAGCCCGTTGAGAAGACCCTTCAGGGGTATGACATACTTACCCTTTTTTGATACGACAAAGGGTATATGATTTTCATACCGGGAAGTCATCTTCCCATTGATGATGCTTACATTGGAGGAGGTTCGTACCGAGTTTCTGATCCAGCGCAGATCTTTTACTGCCGGAAGTTTCTTTGTATCCGCTTTTTTCCCTTCTGTACGGATCACAAGATATGCCGCTTCATTGGGGTGTACCGTTTCCGGATAGATGAAGAATTCCGCTTCCGCCGCCCCGCAGAGCAGCGGAAACAGCATCAGAAGAGAGAACAGCAATGCCGATTTACAGTGTATGATTTTTGTCATATTTGCCTTCCTTGCTGTAACAGTTGTTACCAATCTTTTTCCACTTTACGGATACCCCGGGCTTTCAGCATCCGTGCTTTGAGTTCTTCCTTCAGATCTTTTTCATCTTTCACCATGAGATCAAGAAGGCTTTCCGCCTGTTTCTTATCATACTGCCGCCCGTCATCCTTGCTTTGTTCAGGCTGCTTCTGATCCTGTCCCTGCTTCTGATCCTGCTGATCCTGCTGACCATTGGAGGGATCTTTTTTATTGTCCCTGTTATCCTTGTTATCCTTATTATCTTTTCCGGCTTTATTATCTTTCTTATCTTTGTTCTGATCACCAGGATTCCCCAGGGCTTCCTGAGCTTTTTTCAGGTGTTCCAGAGCCTTTTTTCCATCATCTTTTTGCTGTGCTTCCTGAGCTTTTTTCAACTCTTCTTCCGCCTTCTGAGCCTGTTCCTGCATCTTCTGCTGGCCAAGGTTCTGAGCCTGTTCTTTCATCTCTTTTGCACTTTGCTGTGCTTTGGCAGTCTGACGGGAAGCATCCTTTTTATTCTGCTGATTCTGCTGATTCTGCTGATTCTGCTGATTCTGCTGATTCTGCTGATTCTGCTGATTCTGCTGATTCTGCTGATTCTGCTGATTAACCGCCTGTTGGGTATTTTTCTGTGCTTCCTGCTGTTTTTTGATCAGATCTTCAATGGCTTTCTGTAATTTTTCCGCTTCTCTTTTTTCCCGGAGGAG
>JAZKZE010000100.1:0-7764 GCA_045612485.1 Victivallales bacterium
CAATAAAATAATATACAAACCTTTTTTCTCCTGTTTTTCCGTTATATGTGAACTGGTTTATTTTCTGTTTGCAAATATCTTTTCTGCAAAGTGACAACTGCAGAAATGTTCCCCGTCACCGGTTTTGCGCATGGCAGGCTCCTGTTCCGAGCAGATCTTTTCCCTGTAGGGACATCTGGGATGAAAACGGCATCCGGAGGGAGGGGACAGGGGAGAGGGAACATCACCTGCAAGAATACGTTTTATTCCCCTTTTTGCCGGATCAAGAACCGGTACGGACGCAAGAAGTGCAGCCGTATAGGGGTGGCGGGGATTTCTGCACAACTCTTCCGCCGGACCGTATTCCATGACTTTTCCCAGATACATGACCATGATCCTGTTGCTGATATGCTCCACAACGGCAAGGTCATGGGCGATGAAAAGGAAGGATACTTCCGTTTTCTGCCGTATGTCCTCCAGCAGATTCACGATCTGTGCCTGAACACTTACATCCAGGGCGGAAACCGGTTCATCCGCTACAATAAAACGGGGATTTACCGCCAATGCCCTGGCTATTCCGATCCTCTGCCGCTGTCCGCCGCTGAATTCATGGGGGTACCGCATGGCATGTTCTCTGTGCAATCCCACCATATCCAGAAGCTCCCCGATCTTTTCTTTGCGTTCTTCCCTGTTGAGTTTTGTATGCAGAAGAAGCGGTTCTTCCAGTGTGGCATAAATACTTCTTTTCGGATTCAGGGATGCGTAGGGATCCTGAAAGATCATCTGGAAATCCTTCCGTCTTTTCCGCAGTTTTTCCCCTTTGAGAGAACAGAGATCTTCCCCGTTCAGTAATATGGAACCTCCATTGGGTTCTTCCAGACGCAGAAGGACTTTTGCCAGAGTGCTTTTTCCGCAGCCGCTTTCTCCCACAAGCCCCAGGATCTCTCCTTTTTCCAGAGTGAAACTCACCCCGTCAACTGCTTTTACAAACTTTTCCGGTGTGAAGAAACCGCCTCCCGCAGGATAGTATTTTTTCAAATCTTTTACTTCAAGAAGTGACATGGCTTTCCCTTATTGATCTTTTCCTGCAAGTTTTTTCAGGTACTCTTCTGTTTTTGCTGTAAGAAGCGGCATTTTCGGGTGTGCCGGAAGAAATCCGGCAAAATCTTCAAAGAGTCTGTTTTCCAGAGCATATACCGCTGAAGACGCAAAATTCAAATCTGCCGGCCACTGGAAAACGGCGATCTTGAAATCATTGACACAGGCAATATCCCCGTAATTCACGCCTTTTCCCGCAAGGGCATCTTCCAGAACTTTTTCCGTACAGGAGGGTGTATCGGGGACAGAAAAAGTAATGTCCTCACTTCTTTCCCCTTCCGGTGTACGGAAAAAATCCAGTACCACCTTCAGTATGGAAAGTTTATCCGCATCTCTGACAAGTTTTGCAAACAAAAGTTCATCCTGCGGGTAATTTTCCGCAATGCTTTTTTTATTGTGCATCCTTACCGCGCGGCAGACTGTCTGCAAATCCTCTCCGGAAAGTTCTTCAAAAACAAACTCCCCCTCTTCCAGTATGTCTCCGCTTTTCTCTCCGTGATCGAAAGAATGGACATCCTGGAGTGTCCTGTGATCTCTGTACTGTTCAAAGCGGGAAAGATCATGCCCGAGACAGGTACAGTACCCGATGAATTTTTCTCTCTTCCCGCACCCTTTCCACAGGGGATCGTTTTCCATTATATATTCCCCGATGCGGCATACATCAAACGTATGATGGATCTTGCTGCGTACCACATAGGGGAGATCCTCCTCACCGCGGCAGCCGGGAAAGCGGGAATACGCAAAAGAGAGAAACGCTTCCTCATATTTCTGACGGGGACCTGAAGAAACAGGTCCCTCTTCCAGATAATGTTTCATATTGTCCTCGGAAACAGGAATATGCCTTTTTATTTGGCATATTCCACAGCACGGGTTTCACGGATGATGGTCACTTTGATCTGACCGGGATAATTCATCTCCTTTTCGATCCGGTTGCAAATATCCCTGCTCAACAGCTGTGCCTTTGCTTCCGTGATCTTTTCCGGCTGGACAACCACACGCACTTCTCTGCCCGCCTGAAGGGCAAAACTGGATTCCACTCCGTCAAAATCATTGGCAATGGCTTCAAGCTGTTCCAGACGTTTGAGATAGAGTTCTGTGGTTTCACTTCTTGCACCGGGCCGGGATGCACTCAAAGCATCGCAGGCATTGGCAAGGAATGCATATACCGATGTGCCTTCCACCTCTTCATGGTGGGCGGCAACAGCATTGATCACATCTTTATTTTCCCCGTATTTCCGCAGCAGATCCGCACCGATGGAGGCATGTGTACCTTCGATCTCATGGTCAACAGCCTTTCCAATATCGTGGAAAAGCCCGATCCTGCGTGCCTTTCTTTCATCCAATCCCAGTTCAGCGGCAATGGTTCCCATGAAGGCGGCAGTTTCGATAGAGTGCATCAGCACGTTCTGGGAGAAACTGAAACGGAATTTCAATCTGCCAAGAAGGGAGATCAACTGTTTGGGTACGCCCTGAAGACCGGTTTCCAGAACAGCCTTTTCCCCGGCTTCAAAGACTTCATCATCAATTTCCTTGCGGATCTTTTTGATCAACTCTTCAATGCGGGTGGGATGGATCCTTCCATCAGCAATAAGTTTTTCCAGAAGACGGCGGGCAACTTCCTTGCGGATTGGGTCAAAGCAGGAAATAACAACCGCTTCCGGTGTATCGTCGATAAGAATACTTACGCCGGTAACTGCTTCCAATGCACGGATATTCCGTCCTTCCCTCCCGATGATACGTCCTTTCATTTCATCGCCGGGAAGGGGGATGGTTGCTGTTGTACGTTCATAAGTGCAATCCCCTGCATACCGCTGAATAGCATGGACGATCAGCTGCTGGGATTCCCGTTCCGCCTTCTGACGGCACTCTTCCACGATGTCTCTTACCAGAAGTCCGCACTCATTTTCCACTTCGCCCCGGAGTTTTTCCAGAAGAAGATTTTTGGCACTTTCATGATCCAGTTCCGTAATACGTTCCAGTTCCGTGATCTGTCTGGAAATGGCATTTTTGAGTTCCTCATCCCGTTTCTGTAATTTTTCCCGCATAAGATCTGCTTCGTGGTCTTTCTTTTCCACGTTTTTCATCTTTGCTTCGTAGGAATCCATCTTTCTGTCCAGATTTTCCTCTTTCTGGGCAAGACGTTTTTCGGAAGATTGGATCTCTTTACGGCGTTCTTTCATCTCATTTTCAAATTCTTCCTTGATCTTGAGAACATCACTTTTGGCTGTGACTCTTGCTTCACGCAGGAATCTTTCCGCTTCCCGTTCCGCATCTTCCACTCTTCTTGCGGCAACATTCAGGGATTTGGAACCCACCACTTTCAACAATACAAGGTAAATAATGACTGTGAGCGCAATACCTGCACCCAGTCCGGAAAAAGCATAGATCCAGTTCATATTTTTTCTCCTTTCACTGATTCATTCCCATCTTTTCCATAATTATCTGCAGGTGAAACAAGTGTATTTGTTTTTCCGGTACACCTTCCGGCGCAATTGTTGTTCCGGTACACCCGCTTTTCCGTTACAACAAGATCAAGGAGTCTGTCATGCTCCTCAAGGGGGACTTGTTCACATTTCTGACATTCATAAAAAACTCCGATGGAAGTTCCTCTCAATGAACCAAGCATCCTGTCATAGATCCCTTTTCCCCTGCCCAGTCTGCCGCAATTCTCATCAAAGGCGACTCCCGGTACAAGAAACAGGGCATCTTTCAGTATCTCCGCAGGGACTCTTTCCGCATCTTTTCCGGGTTCGGGAATATTCCATTTGCCCGGGACAAGGTGAAAAGAGGCATCCACGTATGCCATTTCATATTCAGAATCACTGATCCATCTGGGAAGACATACCTTCTTCCCGTTTTGTACAGCTTTTTCAAGAAACTGTCTGAGATCCGGTTCTGTTCCGTCTGTGGCATACGCCGCGATCAGTGAACAGTCTTCTTTATCAGTCAGTTCCGGAAGGAAACGGCAAATGGCTTCATCAAAACTTTTCCGGTCTTCTGCGGACAGACTTTTCCTCAGAAGTCGTTTTTCCCGCCTCAAACCTTTTTTTACATTGAGTTTTTCTTCCATTTCCGCCTCATCAAAGGGGGTCAGAAACTTACAAATTGCCGGTTTTATATATGTTTTGCCCGAAAAAAACAAAAAGAAACACCGGGATACCCTTCAGAGTTCCCGCTGTTTCTCTTTACTGTTCTGCTTCAGGTTCATGATTATCATATATTTCCGGCAGCTGTATGCCCCGATGCAGACATGTTTTTTCAGTTGTTTCCCACGATCCGGTCCCCTCATGGCACGGGACTTTCCGGCAGAGTATACAGATACTCTCTCCGCCTCCATACCTTCCGCAGCGTATATAAACAACTTTCTTCCGCAGGAAAAGGTACTTCCCGGTCTGAATATAACCGATCGCAGTATATACGGAAAACGCACATCTGCTCAAAAAGTTCACAAATTATAATATATTAACGCCGGGATCATCTTTCTTGAAAATTTTTCTGAAAAAGAAAATCCAGACCCTCGCCATAAAAATAACTCTCTTTTTAAAAAATAAAAGTCCAGTTTTAAAAAAATATTTAAAATAATCACTGAAAAAGTATTTTCCGGAGTAAAATCCGGAAAAAATCAGGCAGATGGCTGAATATGCGGAGGGCAAAAGGATGCTCCGGTTATGAAGGCGGAGCGGCAGGATGGAGTTGGAACGGCTCCGGAAAAACGGGAATACCGGGATAAAATGCCCGGAAGTCAGTGCCGGGCAGTCATTGCAGGATTCCGGTATTCCCGTTCCTCTTATTTTACATATTTTTTCACATACTTCATAATGGAATCCGTCCAGATCTGATACCCCTCTTCCCCGGGGTGGAGCAGATCCCGCATCATGCTCCGTTGCAGATAACCGCCGGGACTGAGCATATAATAGCCGATATCCTCATAAAACACATTTTTATTATCGGCATAAGTGGAAATGATCGCATTGGTACGGGCGATAAGAAGCCGCAGTGGATGTGCCGGATCCCCCTCTCTGGGGAAGATCCCGTACAGAAGGATCTTTGCTTCCGGATACCGTTTCCGCAGGCTGTCTTTGATCATTCCGATGGCTTTTGCCACGGCTTCCGGAGAATAGCTTCTGCTCAGATTGTTGGTACCGATCATCATAACCACAAGCTGAGGTTTGATATGATCCAGAATACCGCTTTTTTCCACGAACCACAACGTATATTCTGTCCGGTCGCCGTTGCAACCCAGATTCAGTGTATTACAGGGTGCAAAATTCTTTTCAAAAAGTTTTTTGCCGGCTCTTTCCCAGCCGTGGGTGATGGAATCCCCCAGGAAAAGGATTTTGATTTTTTCTTTCTGCGATTTTGCCTGCGCCATTTTTTCAGCAATACGTTTATTATGGTGACTGCTGCCTTTGGTGGGGATTGTGGCTCTTTTCATAAATCCGGGATCTTTTTTCAGATTTGCCAGAACCTTTTTAAAGGAGGCTTCCGCCTTTTTTGCATTGGCCTCTCTCTGCTCCTGTGTGAGAGGAGCAGGATTTTTCTTCTGAACGGGAGCAGCCATAAGGCTTATGGAAAAAATACATCCCATAGCGATTGAAAAGAGTTTCATAACCTTTCCTTTCCTGTCTTGATTTTATTTTTTTACGATGCTGTAGTTCCAGAGGGAATCTTTCCACTCTCTTGTGATATTTACCTGCAACAATCTTTTTTCATTGTTGAAAGCAAGTTTTGCCATGATCCCTTCCAGAGTGTAAAGATCATTTTCCACACCCAGTTTTGCGGCAAGTTCTTCCACCGTTCCGGAGAAGGGGGCGATTTCCGGCAATGCTTTTTCTGTATCATTGAGAAGTGCGATCACTCCTTTACTGGCAAGTTTGTATGCCTGGACACCGGGCTGGTGGAAGGCATTGATGTGGATGAGTTCCGCATAGGCGGCAACGGCACGTTCATACAACGCGATCAGCATCCCCAGATTGAATTCATCCACTTCGGGAATACGCATTTCAATGACCTGTCTGCCTTTGGAGCGCAATGCTCCGGAAAGTCCGGTCATGAATCCGTGCAGATAGTCCCCCATGGTAACGGTACCTGCCACATTGGCGGTCATGGCATCTTCCATGACTTCAATAAAAGTCACAAAGAAATCATCTCTTCCGTCATTGAGCTGCTGGATGAAGGCATGGGCATCGGTTCCGCCCTTGTTGCCGAATACGTTCAATCCCTGATAGACCGTATTGCCGTCAAGATCTTTTTCCTTGCCCAGACTTTCCATAACAAGCTGCTGGAGATAACGGGAGAAAAGGATGAGACGGTCGGAATAGGGGACAATCACCATATTTCTCTCCCCTTTTCCTTTTCCGGCAATATACCACAATGCGGAAAGGAGGTAGGCGGGATTGTTCTGCAACTCTTCCCGTCTTGTAAGTTCATCCATGTAACAGGCTCCCCGGAGAAGTGCGGCAAAGTCGATTCCGGCAAGTGCGGCGGGAAGATGGCCCACAATACTTGTTTCACTTGTTCTGCCGCCGATGGATTCCGCCATTTCAAATACTTTCAGGAAATTGCCGCCGCGGGCGGTTTTATCCAGTTCGCTGTCCTTCATGGTGATGGCACAGGCGTGTGCGGCAAAATCGAGTCCCGCCTTTTCATAGATCTGCATGGCAACAAGCATATTGTTTTTGGTTTCCTGTGTCCCGCCGGACTTGGAGACATTTACCACAATGGTCGTTTCCAGATCGCATACTTCCAGAGCATCGCAAAGCCCGGAAGGGTCTGTATTATCCAGAAAATAGATCTTGAGATTGCCGTTGCGTTTACCGGAGGATTTTTCGTTCCAGTAGGGACCGTTGATTGCCATCTGCAACAGCTGGGGTCCCAGGGCGGAACCGCCGATACCGTTGATCAGGGCGGATTCAAACTTTTTACCGGTACTGCCCTTGATCTTTCCCTCCCGGATGGCGGAAGCGAAAGCCTCCACTTCCGCAAAGGCGGCACTTCCGGTATAACTTGAACGGTCGGTAAAGTGGGTGACTTTGCGGTTTTCGTCGGGATTTTTGATTTCCCCAAGTTCGATTTTCTGCATTTCACTGTGAACAAATGTAAAACGTTCCGCAAGGGCTGCAAGTTCATTTTCTTCAAATTTCATGCCCGCAAAATTCATGCGGAAAGCACTTTTTGCATCTTCAAAAGTAAATTTACGGCAGCGTTCCTGCCAGACTTGAGTCGTAGCCATAGATGATTTCTCCTTAAAGTTTGAAAACATTTAAATATACTCCTGTTTTTTCATATTTAAAGGGGCTGCAGAAAAGAAAGATATTTTTTGCACAGCTATCCCATAATTTTGTAAAAATGGCATATTTTTACAAAATTATGTGCGTAAAGAAATCTGCTTTTAAAAAAGTGATTTTGTCAGATTTTTTCAAAAATACTTTATTATCCTGTTTTGTGCAACCTTCAGGAGAGAGCCCCAAACGCATTTTGCTTTTTCCACCCCCCTATCCCCCTCACTTTTTCCTTTTGTGCAGTCAAACTCTTTCGTAATGCGGCAGTTTCTTTTTCCGTATATACGCGCCTGCGTTCATTCGGGCAAAAAACGCCCTCATTCTCTCGCACCTTCGTGCTCGCTGCTGGCTCATACGCTCACAATTCCTTGTGAGCGTCCGCAAGGCGATTGCCCTGCGGTTCATT
>JAZKZE010000101.1:0-12893 GCA_045612485.1 Victivallales bacterium
ATGTGGTCATCCGGTCTGTAACAGATAGAGATACCGGACTCTTCTACCGCTTTATCCTTCCGAAAAAGAAATGAAGAACAGGGGGAAACACGGGGAAAAGACAAAAACTTTTTGGAAAAAGTTTATTTTCTTTTCCCCGTACCCCTTATCTTTTTACAAAAACTTTTTACGCAAAACTTTTTTGTTCCAAAAAGGCGTTTTGCTTTATTTTTATTTGAAGGAGAAGCGGAGATGCTTGTAAAAATTCTTATGGTGCTTTTGCCCGTATTGCTTTTATGCTACATCTATTCTTTTGTTCCTCTGGTTTTATTTCTGCTCCCTCAAACAAGGAAAAGTTCCTCTTTCCGGGTAAGATTATGGAAATGTATTCCTTTCGGGATCGCCTCCGCCCATCTTTTTCTCTATTGTGTTTCTGAAATGTGCGGTAATTCCATTTGGAAAATATCTTTAACTTATGCCATCCCTCTGTTTATTATTGCTCTTCTGCTTGCCGTGGGTGTCCCCTGTATTCTGTGGCAATGGATGAAAAAGAAGTATGGCAATGTGGAAGAAAAAGAAAGAAATACCTTATGGCAGAAGATCTGTTTCTGGAATGAAAGGATCGGATTTGTTCTTACCATATATCTTGCCAATATTGTTTTATATTTTTTCTACAGTATCCTGCTGTTTTTCGGAAATGCTTTTTTCTATGGAGTCTTCCCGGAAGAGTGGCGCAATATGCAGAAATGGGATCGCACGGTTCTTGTGGAAACAGAACCAATCGCCAGATTGGAGGCAAGAAGCATCCACCCCATTCTGGCGGAATATGATTACAGATTTCAGTTCGATACGGAAAAAGGAAAGATATATCAATATCTGCATCGCAATACAGGGGGACAGATCCAGTTCAGGATCTATAAATTGAAAGACGGGCGTTTTTTATGGGAGGACAGATTCTGTTCTTATATAGCTGACCATAAAACAGGGAAAGTATGGCGTCTTATAGAGGGCAGAAAAGGAATTTTTTACCATGCTTTGATTCCCAATGAACTGGAAAATTCTTTCAGCGGTTTTGCTGACGGGAAAGAGATCGAATATCAGAGGAATGGGAAAAAACTTTCCGCTTCCCCCGTTGGAGATCTTCTGAAAGACAAAACTTTTGTTGGTAGTATCAACAGCAGACATGGCGCAAGATTCTATCCCGGCGGGGAAAATGAGCCATTGTAAAATCTTTGCATTTTCTACCACCCCTGTGTGTGGAAAAATCCTGTATTTCCATAATATAAAGCAGTATTTCCATCAAATTTATTGAAAAATTTTTATATGGTATTATATTATTGTTTCTGAAAAATAATAAGGAAACAAAATATACTTTTACCATAGGGAAATATATGAATTTATCTGAAATCAAAAACCGCATCAGCAGAATCTTTGCCGGACAGATCTCCGGATATAAATGGTGTCTTTTTACCATTTTTGTTACTTTCGGTATTCTGGGAATGGCTGCTCTGCTTGTTTATGTGGTGGATCCCCATTACCGTTACCGCACACCATCATGGTATGATATGGTCTATTATGAACTTTATGCAACCGCTCCCCGTATATTGAAAAGCAGAGAGTACGATCTTCTTATGCTGGGGACTTCCATGACAAGAAATTTTTTCCTTGAAGATATTGAAAAAGCCTTCGGGGGCAGGGCGGTGAAACTTGCCGCTTCCGGCGGAACGACAGAAGATCTCTGTAAATTTTTTGATGTTGCAAAAGCTGCCAAGGGAGATAAACTCAAAAGAGTTATCCTTTCGCTGGATATCTACCCGCTCAACAAAAAGGATGCCCACTGGAAAGAATTTGATTTTATGTACCGCAAAGATCATAAGGAAGATTACCGTTATATCTTTTCCCGGCAGACTTTTTCCGGTATGCTGTATCTTATCAAAAGAAAAAGAAGTCCGAAAAAACAGCGGAAACATCAGACGGATCCCAATCGGATGTTTGCCACAGAATATGAAGGTAAACCTTATGGTTTTTATGAAGTGGTCAAAGATGCCGCAAGCAACGAATATTTCAAACATACCCAGACCCCTTATGACGAAAAAGTCCATAAGGAAAATTTCTATAAAAAACTGCTGCCTGTTATTGATAAAAATCCGCAAATCGCTTTTACGGTCTATCTGCCTCCCTATCATATTTATACCTACTGTTTAAGTGAGGTTTTCGGTGATGCTGATGCCCTTATAAAACAGCGCAGCGAGGTCATGCGGGAACTGCTGAAAAGAAAAAACGTTCAGCTGCATGATTTCCAGTCTGATGTAAAATATGTGGAAAATCATGATTATTTCTGTGATGTGCAGCATTTCAGCAATATTGCGGCAAAGGAGATCCTGAAAGATATTCTTTCCTGCCGCCGGAAGATCACCACGGAGGCGGAGGTTGCTACCAATGAAAAGGAACTTCGTTCTGTTCTTGCAAAAAATATGCCGGAATATGAAAAAAATATGAAAAAGGTCAAAGGTGAATAAAAAATGCTTTTCCCCACATTTACTTTTATTCTCGGATTTCTTCCTGTTACAGTCATTGTATATTTTCTTTTGACAAAAAGAAGTATTTTTTTAGCCAGACTCTGGCTGCTGGGTGCGTCTTTTGTTTTTTATTCCTGGTTCAATACATGGTACTTTCTCATTCTGGCAGTTTCCATTCTGCTGAACTGGGGATTTGCACAATGTCTTATGCGCTGGCATTCAAAATGGATCTTTATTGCCGGGATCCTGTGCAATGTGCTGATCCTCGGCTACTTCAAGTATTATGATTTCTTTGTGGAGAATCTGAATATTTTTTTCGGTACTTCCTTCCTTCTGAAACATATTCTTCTGCCTCTGGGAATCAGTTTTTTTACCTTCCAGCAGATTTCTTTCCTGCAACAGGTATATATGCGGACTCTGGAAAAGAAATATTCCTTCCTTTCTTATGCTCTTTTTGTAAGTTTCTTCCCCCAGCTGATTGCAGGCCCCATTGTACTTCCGGATGAGATGATGAGTCAGTTTGATGATCCGGAAAACTCCAAACCTGATGCAGATAATATTTCCAAAGGGATCTATGTTTTTTCGCTCGGACTGGCAAAAAAGATCCTGCTTGCTGACTTTTTTGCAGAGATAGCCGATCATGGTTTTGCCTCTCTTTCCGGGGATTTCTTTGAATCCTGGGGAAGTGCTTTAGCCTATATGTTCCAGATCTATTTTGATTTCAGCGGTTACTGCGATATGGCAATGGGGATAGCTTTCATCTTCAATATCCGTCTTCCTGAAAACTTCAATATGCCCTACCGTGCGGAAAATATCAGTGATTTCTGGCGGAGATGGCATATAACATTGGGCAGATTTCTCTCTTCTTCCATATATATCCCGCTGGGCGGGAACCGTGCCGGTAAGTTCCGTACCTGTTGTAATTTATTCATTACCTTTTTCATCAGCGGACTTTGGCACGGGGCAAGCTGGCTTTTTGTCCTCTGGGGGATATTGCACGGGGCAGCTTTGATCCTTCACCGTATCTGGAGCAAATTTCTGGGATTTTCCATGCCGCGGATCCCCGCTAAAATCCTGACTCTTTTCTTTGTCTTCCTTGCCTGGATACCTTTCCGTGCGGAAAATATGGCTCAGGCAAAAGGCATATTCAAAGGGATGTTTTTCCCGGAAAGCTGGAAATTTTCCAGTTTTGCACTGCATCATTACGGGTTGATCCTGGCTGGATTTATCATTGTGCTTTTCTGTCCTTCTGTGGCATCCCGGGAGAAAAAATTCCGTCCGGCATGGTGGAATGCGGTTCTTGCAGTCATTTTTCTTGTAAGCTGTATGTTCCTTTTTGTAAAGACTTCCCCATTTATTTATTTTAATTTCTGAGTAAATTTTTTCTTTACCGGATAGAAACAAAAAAGGCACCTGCAAAACATATGCAAGTGCCTTTTTTCAGTAAATTCCGGACTTTTTTTATATCTTACAGCTTTCCGCCCCGTTTCCGATGGAGCAGATAACAGTATCACATTCTTTGCCGGTCATCATTTTATAAGCGGTTTTGATCCTTTTGCAATACTCATCCGCCGCCTCTTCTTTTACAAGATGGATGGTGATCCCGCCGAAGCCGCCTCCGGAAAGTCTTGCACCCAGACAGCCGGGAAGCGTACGGGCGATCTCTACAAGGGCATCCAGTTCGGGACAGCTGTTTTCAAAGTTGTTTTTGGAACTTTCATGACTTGCAAAAAGAAGTTTTCCGAATCCTTCCATATCGCCTTTTTTCAGAAAATCCACAGCCATTTTCACCCGTTCATTTTCCTCCACTATGTGCAAGGCTCTGCGGTAATCCACGGCATCGAGTCTATCTTTACAGCTTTCCAGAAGACTGCCGGAAACATCCCGCAAAGCCTTTACTTCCGGATGGAGGGCTGTGATGATCCTACAAGCATTTTCGCAGCTTGTTCTTCTCTGGTTGTAGTCGGATTCCACAAGATTGTGTTTTACAAGAGTATTGACAACAACGATTTTATATCCGGCGGTCATGGGGACATTTTCCAATACCTCCACTGTCCGGAAGTCACAGAGAATAAGGGAATCTTTTTTGCCGAATATGGAACTGAACTGATCCAGAAGTCCGCTTTTTAGACCCATATAATTATTTTCCACCCCCTGACCGATCCTTGCCCATTCACCGGGAGCAAAGGAGAGATCAAAAAGCTCTTTTAACGCATAGAGAAACGCTACTTCCAGTGCCGCTGAACTGCTCATTCCTGCGGAAAGAGGTACGGTACTGGAAAGAACCATATCAAAAGCTCCCACGGAAACATTGCGTTTATTGAGTTCCGTCAATGCTCCTTTCAGGTAATTGGACCAATTCCCTTTTTCCGGTTTTGTCAGATCATCAAGGTCGATAACGGCTTCTTTGTTCAATACACAATCTACAATGCGGCAGAGTCTGCCGGGAGCTTTGGCGGTGGCAAATACCGTTTTCTGACCGGTTGCCGCACTCAATACAAACCCTTCATTGTAATCGGTATGGTTACCGAGAATTTCCAGTCTGCCGGGGGCGGCGGAAATGACTTCAGGTTCTCTCTGAAAATGTTTTCTGAATGATTTCTGTATGGTATTCATTTCATATTTTTCCTGTTTTATAGATCAAAAATAGATTTTTTTTCACTGTGGATATAGACACTGTGGACAAGTCCCAGATAACACATCGTTGCAATAAGGAATGTGCCGCCGTAACTTACCAACGGCAACGGAAGTCCCGTTACCGGGGCAAGGCGTATGCACATGCCGATATTGATGGCAGAGTGCATGAAAAGTGTTACCGCCGAACCAACACATATATATCTGCCGAAATCATCTTCAATAACAAAGGCTGTACGCAGTATGGTGAAAATAAGAAGCATATACAAGCCCACAAGGACATAGGAACCGATCAAACCTTTTTCTTCTGCGATGACCGGGAAAATAAAGTCGGAATTGGAAACGGTCTGGGGCAGATACCCCAGAGCATTGTGCGTTCCCTGCATATAACCTTTGCCGGAGAGTCCGCCTTGACCTACAGCGATCTCCGCCTGAAGCTGACTCCAGCCCCGGTTGCGGGTATCATGCTCCGGATTGAGAAAAACTTTAACACGGTCTCTCTGGTATTGTTTCATGGAAAAATATCCCGCAGTTCCTATAACGGGGATAAGTATGGCAAGAATGAGAATATATCTCCATTTGAGTCTTGCGGAAAAAATGATCGCTGCCGAGGAGGCAAGCATGACAAGAGCAGTTCCCAGGTCGGGTTCTTTATAAATGAGATAAAAGGGAATCCCCGTAAGAACAATGGCAATAAGCATCCACAGGGGATGATTGATGTTGGCATATTTCAGGGACAACACACGGGACAAAGTGAGAACAACTGCCACTTTCGCAAGTTCCGAAGGCTGGATACTGTAGCCTGCAATGGAGATCCAGCGGGTGGCTCCGTAATACTTTGTACCGAAAAACAGTACATACAGAAGCAATCCGATGGCAAGCGGATAGGCAAGAACAGAGAGAAACCCCATATAACGGTAATCTATAATGGAAAGAAACAGCCATATCGCCGCACCCAGTCCGAAATACTGAAGCTGTTTTATCCATAAAACGGAAGAGGTGGCACCGCTTTGCTGACCGGTTCCGTAAATAAAGGCAAGTCCAATACAGGAAAGAGCAAGGATTATCAGGATCTGCAACAGATCTATCTTCCGGAAAATAAAAAGAAAGATCCCCTTCCAGGGAATACCTTCCCGGGATTCTTTCCTGTCCAGAAACGCAGGCCGTCCTGACTTTTTCATTTATATGCTCCTGTATAAAAAATAGAGAAAAAAAGTCCGCATCCTTCCGGACGCGGACTTTATATGAGATCTTCTTATCTCTTGAATGTCTGCGCCCTCTTGGGGCCTACTGAAATAATGCCGGCTTTGGCATTGACCAGTTCGCAGACTCTTTCCAGATATTTTTTCGCATTTTCCGGAAGCTCGTCCCAGCATGTTGCCGTATTGGTGGGCTGCTTCCAGCCGGGATGGGATTCATAGATCGGCTCGATTCTGTCAAGTGCTGCTGTATCCGCCGGGAAATCTGTATAAATTTCACCGTCGATCTTGTAAGCAGTACAGATCTTGACTTCATCCAGATCATCCAGAACATCCAGTTTGGTGATGGCAAGATAATCCACACCGTTGATCATGCAACTGTGACGGGCGGCAACCGCATCCAGCCAGCCGCAACGGCGGGGACGGCCGGTGGTAGCACCGAATTCGCCGCCTTTATTACGGAGGGCATCGCCTTCTTCGTTTTTAAGCTCGGTGGGGAAAGGTCCTTCACCCACACGGGTGGTATAGGCTTTCAGAACACCCCAGACTGTATCCACGTTTCTGGGAGCGATCCCGGCTCCGGTACAGGCTCCGCCGCTTGTGGTATTGCTGCTGGTGACAAAGGGATAAGTACCATGGTCAATATCCAGAAGCATACCCTGGGCACCTTCCAGAAGAATCTCTTTCTTTTCCGCAATGGCTTTATTGACGGTGACGATGGAGTCCTTGACGTAGGGTTTCAGAAATTCAATGGCGGGTTTGAGCTTTGCAAGTTCTGCATCTGCATCCAGAGCTTCCATTCCCTGGGGGACATACAGCTCATTATAGGCTTTCACTTCATCTCTGAAATGGGCTTCAAATCTTGCATCGTCCAGCATCTCCAATGCACGGATACCGGTACGGCTCATCTTGGAGGTGTAGGCAGGACCGATACCGCGCATGGTTGTACCGATCTTTTTGCCGGGATCCGCTTTCTTTTCTTTGAAAGCATCCAGCAGTTTGTGCCAGGGCATGATGAGGTGGGCTCTGGCAGAAAGTTCCACACAAGAAATATCAATGCCTCTTTCTGCAAGTTTTTCCATTTCCAGTTTCAGTTCGGCAGGGTCAACGACCACACCGTTACCGATGACACAGGCGGTTCCTTTCCGGAGGATCCCGGAAGGAACGATGTGAAGAACAAACTTTTCCGGTCCCACTTCCACAGTGTGACCGGCATTGTTGCCGCCCTGATAACGGACGACCATTTCTGCATTCTGGGTAAGGACGTCAATGATCTTGCCTTTACCTTCGTCGCCCCACTGGACTCCGACAAGTACGCTTACTGACATATTTTCACCATTACTCTTTTATTTAACTGTTGATTATTTTGCGGCAGCCAGCACATTACTTGTATTGCGGGCGATCATAAGCTCTTCATTTGTGGGCATGACGATAGCCATGAATTTGCTGTCATCTGTGGAGATGATACCCTTGCTGCAACCGGCATTTTTTGCATCGTCGATTTTGATGCCCAGGCAGCTGATTGCATCCAGGATGGCTTTACGGGTGTTGGTGGAGTGTTCACCGATACCGCCTGTGAAGACAATGGCATCTGCACCGCCGACGAGTACATAGTAGGAACCGATGTATTTTACGATCCTGCGGATGAACATATTGAGTGCAAGCCGGGCGCGTTCATTGCCGTTTGCTGCGGCATTTTCGATGTCGCGCATATCGCCGCTTCCGATACCGGCAACAGCCAAAAGACCGGATTTCTTGTTGAGGAGGGTATCCACTTCTTCAGCGGTAGCACCAAGCTGAACAAGGCGGAGAACTGCGGCAGGATCCATGTCACCGCTTCTGGTACCCATCATCAGACCTTCCAGGGGGGTGAGTCCCATGGTGGTGTCGATGACTTTACCGTTTTTCACAGCCGCCATACTGCAGCCGTTGCCCAGGTGACAGGTGATGATGGTCACATCTTCTTTCTTTTTGCCCAGAAATTCGGCGGTGGCGTTGGTCACAAAGTTATGGCTTGTGCCGTGGAAACCGTATTTACGGATGCCGTATTTTGTGTAGTAATCATAAGGAATGGCATACAGATAGGCTTCCGGGGGCATGGTCTGATGGAATTCTGTATCGAATACAGCCACATTGGGAACGCCTTTGAAAATCTCTTCACATGCTTCGATACCCATAAGGTTGGCGGGGTTGTGGAGCGGTCCGAGGGGGAAGCATTCACGGATGATATCTTTTACGTTCTGGTCAACGAGAACGGGTTTGGTGATTTTTTCGCCGCCGTGGAGAACGCGGTGACCGATAGCAGTGACTTCGGAAAGACTTTTGAGAACGCCCACTTCAGGATCTACAAGTTTGTCACAGACAGCGCGGAGAGCGTCACCGTGATTGGCTACTTTGGGCATTTCTTCCATTTTGAAACCGTCGGCACGTTTGAACACCAGATTGGGTTTATCGGTGCCTACTCTTTCCACAAGACCGCTGGCGATGACTTTTTCATCTGCCCCTTCCATGGCGAAGAGTGTGAATTTGAGGGAGGAACTTCCGGAGTTGAGAACAAGTACTTTCATTTCTATTTTCCTTTCTGTTTTGAAAAAATACATGATACAATATAGCACATCTTTTGTGAAAGTAAAAACCTCTTTTGCATATTTTTTCATAAATTTCTCTTTTTTTATCTATTTTCTCTCTTTTTCCCTGATAAAACACAGTTTGATTTGTAAAAAATCATTGCTGTGCTATATTATGGATATATTACTGTACCATCGGAGCAATGATAGAATTTTTTTCTTACAACAAGGATCATACCAGTGAAAAATATTGAGATATCCAGCAGTCTTGAAGACTATCTTGAGGCTATTGCCTGTATCGTGGAAACCAACGGGCATGCCCATACAAAAGATATTGCCCAGCGTCTGAATGTAAAGATGCCTTCTGTATCCAATGCTTTGCAGATCCTTGCGGCAAAAGGGCTGGTGAAATATCAGTCCCATACGCCCGTGGTGCTTACCGCCGCCGGGACACAGCGAGCTGCGGTGATCCGCCGCAGACATACGGTTCTCAAAACCTTTTTTACAGATATACTGAAACTTTCCGAAGAAGAGGCGGATCTTGTTGCCTGCCGGGTGGAACATACGGTGGGGGAAAAGGTCATGTCCCGTTTTGTCGTTCTCACAGAAGGCGTTATGAACCGCCCGGAAAGTGCTTCTTTGCGGGAGTATCTGGCAAAGACCATGCCGGAGATCGGTGCGGATTCCGGTACAGAGGATCTTTATCCTTTAAGTTCTCTTGAAGAAGGGGAATCCTGTGAAGTCATCCGGGTGGGCAAAGGGCTGAAAGGAATCAAAAAATTTGCAGATATGGGACTTGTGACCGGTACGCTCCTCACCATGGAAGGCCGTGCGCCTTTCGGAGATCTTCTGCGGGTGAGGATCATGGGAACAAGTCTGATGCTGAGAGAGTGTGATGCGGCTATGATCTTTGTCCGCAAACACCTGTCCATCAATCTGTAAAATCATTCTGTGAGCGTTTTCAGAAGTTCCAGTTCCCTGAATTTGCCCGGGGAAATACCTGATTTACTGCGGAATACTTTTGAAAAATAATTTCCATTTTCAAAACCGCATTTCTGGGCGATTTCTGAAATGCTGTATTTTTCATCCGCCAGGAGCTTTTTTGCCTCCCGGAGCCGGACAATACTTAAATATTCCCGGAAGGAAAATCCTGTTGTTACGTGGAAAAGACGGGAAAGATGAAATTTGCTCACTCCCAGATGTTCCGCCAGATCTTCCAGATGCAGAGGGGAGGCAAAATTCCGTTCCAGATACATTTTTGCATAAGCCGCAAGCACTGCCGGTGAAGAACTGATTTTTCCCTTTGCCGGGGGGAGGGGGGATTCCGGAATATTTTTCTCTTCCGTATATAATGCCTGCCAGATAAGAAGGAGAATATTTAAAAGTCTGGCATTTTCCATAGCCTTGCCCACGCCGGCTTTTACACTGTCAAACCGCATTCTTTCTGCAATCATTTTTATCTCTATGACAGTTTCCCGGGGCAGACGGGATAGATGGGAATTATTGAATACCTTGAAAAAAATGGCGGCATCCCAGGCAAAATTTACATACAAAACCTTCAAATTCTCTTTGAAATCAAAAACGTCCCTGTGGAGAGTTCCCGCAGGGACGATGAGAGATTCTCCGGGGGAGGCAAAATACTCTCTCTGCCTGTCCCCTTCTTTGAAGATAAGCCGGATCTTTCCGCTTAAAACGTGGAGAAATTCGTGATTGTAAGATTTATGGAATTTTTCCGCCCATGTGGAATCATACATGATCCCTGCCATATAACGGATCGACGGCAGATGGTTGAAAAATTCCATATTCATCTTTTTTTTCAAGCGGAGGGAAAGGAATTCTTACCACTCATCCCCGATGCTTCTGTAATATTCTGCCACGTTGGGGATGATGGGCTTGATCAGCTGTTTGATCGCCTGTGCATACTGACGGATCTCCCACTGGGCATGATCACTGTCCCGCAGGGAAAGGAAGTGAAGAAGATTGTTGAGGTCAACGGTTCCCCAGAAAGTCACCATCATATTCTGGGGAAGGACGCCTCTTGCCTGTTCCCGGCATACTCCGCCTTCCAGAAGTTTATTGTAAAGTGCAAGAGAATCCACATTCTGTTTCCGGATCATTTCCAGATAAGCTGCATCATCAAAATCGGGGCTGTCCACAGATGCCTGACGGTTGGTTTCCGCCTGTTTCCGCAGTTTGCCGGGCGTATAGAATTCCAGGTCGATCTCTGTATAGCGGCGGGAGATCTCGTTATAGGACCATGTGCGGTGGCGGTGCCACTGACCGCGGATAAAAAGAGGACAGTGGATGCTGAAGGTAAAGACCAGATGTTCCAGAGGACTGGTGTGACGGTTTTCAATAAGATATTTGAGAAGGGTCACATCCCGTTCATCCATTGTGTTTTTGAGTTTCCCGAAGGAAACGCGGGCGGCATTGACGATGGTTGTTTCGCTTCCGAGATGATCGATCAAGCCGACCCACCCCTGTCCGTCAAGGACTTTTACATGATTTTCCGGCGGGGTGTTCAAGTGTTGTGTACTCATTTTTTTCTTCCTTTACTTTGTGTTTTTCTGAGATATGTTATTTTTTTACTTTTTACTTTTTCAATCCTTTTCTTCCTGCGGAAGGGCATCGTCCGCCTGGAT
The DNA here is from genome assembly GCA_045612485.1 of Victivallales bacterium. Taxonomy (GTDB): domain Bacteria; phylum Verrucomicrobiota; class Lentisphaeria; order Victivallales; family UBA1829; genus RGIG5327. The sequence goes on from JAZKZE010000101.1 coordinate 11,541, forward strand.
CAGTGCCTCAAGAAGTTTCTGTCTGGAAAGAAATCTTTTTGCTGGATCTTTCATGGTCATACGGTTGAGTATCCCCAGTGTGGGGGTACTTACCCTCACCGCAGGATTTTTTTCGGACAGGGAAGGCAGAATTCCGGTAAGATGTGCTTTTTTCACCACTTCCGCATCCGGGGAATAAAAGGGCAGTACACCGGAAAGCAGCCGGAAAAAAATGATCCCCAGGGAATACATATCGCTCTGCCAGGAGATCTCTCCATTGGTGATGTATTCCGGTGACGCATAGAAAAAATTTTCACAGGGAAGCATCTTTGCCCTGTTCTGCTGTAAGAAACTGTTTTGACCCATTCCCAGAATAAGCGGAACTTTTTTCAAGCCGAACAGGATCTTGGAGGGTTTCAGTCTGCCGTGTGCGCCCCAGAAGGAATATTCTTTATCCAGAAGCGAAGCAAGTGTATATATGGTATAGAGGGCTTTATGTTCGCAAAGTGGTGCTTTTGCCTGGATAAAAGATTCCATGGAGGGTATTTCCATATATCTGGAAATGTGCCAGCAATATCCTTTGCTGTCGGATCCGCAGGAGAGGATCGGCGGTGTGATACAGCCGGATTCCTGCCGGGCAAGGGTCATTGCAGAAACTTTTTTCATCATGGAAAGAAAATTTTCCGGATCTTCCGGAGCCGGATAAAGTTTCAGAACGGCAGTATCGGGGTTTTCCGGAACAGAAGTATTGTTTTCCGGTGTAACAAGGAACGTTGATTTATCTTTCTGTGCAGACAGTCTTTTCAGGATAACGTATTTGCCGAATTTGCCGCCCGGCTGCAGGTTTGTACCGGAACTGAAGTTTGGGTTGGACGCATTTCCGGAAACCGAAAACGGCTGCGGCGTACGGAAACGGTCGGTCTGGGTCGTGACTCTGGAAAGATGCAGTTTATCCGGCAGGGCAGGGCAGTCAGGTGCAATATTATCTGAAACGGAAGTCTTCCCGGCAGGATTCTTCTCCGTTTTCTGCCATTTTTCTGCCATTGTCTTATTCATAAAATTTTCTGCTTCCCGGTAATGTTTTTTCCATCCATCAAACGATACTCACCCTTAAATTAATCTTCATAAGAGTCTTTTTCAAGCAATATAACAGAAAAAAACGTTTTTTTGATACATTTTATCCGTTCCGGAAGGTTTTTTCAGGATGCACATAAGACTGAAAGCAAAAAATATACACAGCTATCCCATAATTTTGTAAAAATGGCATATTTTTACAAAATTATGTGCGTAAAGAAATCTGCTTTTAAAAAAGTGATTTTGTCAGATTTTTTCAAAAATACTTCTTTATCCTGTTTTGTGCAACCTTCAGGAGAG
>JAZKZE010000102.1:0-5561 GCA_045612485.1 Victivallales bacterium
GGGGACTTCCCTCCCGGCATCCTTCCCCGCAAAGTGGATTCCTTCACCGTGAAGGATAGAAAACTTTATGTCATGGGGATCCGGCAGGAGCCGGGGATCTCCGTTACCGTTGACCTGCGGGGGTGACCCCGTGAAAATTTCCATTGAAGCGGCAAGGTTCCAGAAGTATCTTCTGAAGTATCAGAAGGAAGTCCAGCAGGATACCGAAAAGGCGGTAAAAACAGCCGCTGAACTCTTTGCCCGCTCCGCCGCAAGACACTCCCCGCCGAACCCCGGCAAGCGCATTTCCCGCTATTCCGTAACGCGGGATGAAAAAGGGAACGTGATCCAGAAGCGGGACATGTTCAACCGCAGTATCCGTGCGGCCGTTTATGTGGATAACGGCGGATGGAAAATTTATTTTGCCGGGGAAAAGGCAAAAAAATATCTGAACAAAAGCGGCATGAAGCTGAATCGTTCCGGCAAGGCGGGAAAATTGCTTGTAGAATATGTTGTCATGGCGAAGGTTGCCGGAAGCCGGTCTTTTGTCAGAAAAATTTTTGACAATCTTTCCGCTGCGAAAGAAGCGGCAAGGATCACCACACGCGGGCTTCTGCGTGCCGGCTGGTGGGGCGCATCCGTCAAGCTGGGCGGAAAGGTGGATGAACAATACGGCCAGAAGGTAGCTTCCCTTGTTTCCGCCGTTTCCGATGCGGTACAAAAAAAGACGGATTCCAGTGTTACGGTATCCGTCATTAATTCCGTAAACATTCCCGGAGCGGCGTCCGCTGCGCCTTCCGCCATCGCCTACGGCCTGGGCAAGGCATCCAACCAGCTTAAAGCGATGATCCGGAAGGCAATTTCAGCAAGAGCGGGGAAGTAATCACTTCCGGTCAAACTCTTTCACTTTCTCCCAGACAAGCTGCGGGACCGGCGTAAGCCCGGAAAAGTAGCGAAAAAAAAGGCAACAGAGCCGCCTTCTAATGAAAAGGAGGACGCTATGCCTGAAATAAAAGTTGACATTACCGGCGAGACCGGTCAAATAAAAGAAGCTATTACTGAAGTAAAAGACGCCGTAAGGGATGCTTCTGAAAATATTAAAAAAAACGCCGCTTCTGCAGGTGAATCCGCAGACAGCTTTGCGAAAAAAGCCGCAAAAAATTGGAAAAACGCGGCAAAAGATACGAAAGGTATCGGGGACAAAGCAAAAGATTCTGCAGGAAAGATCTCTGCTGCAGGCGGCGCTCTTTCCGCAATGGGAGCAAGCATCGGACAGCAGTTCGGCGCTGCAGGCCAGATGATATCCTCTTTAGCAAGCGGGCCAGTTGGAATATTGACTGCAGCAATAGGAGCGGCTGTTTCCGTCGGAATGAAGCTGTGGGACCAGTTCACACTTTCCGCTGAAGAAGCATTGCTGAAAACCGCAGCTGCCGTGGAAAAGGCAAACCTTGCCAAAGAAAAAGCGGAGAAGAATTACTCAAGCTCTTCCGGCTACATAGACAGACTGGCCGAACTTGCCGCAAAAGAAAAATTGTCTAATGCGGGGAAAAAAGAAGCGGCGCTGTTAATTGAGCTTCTTGAAAAGAAATACGGAAATTTAGGTATATCGATCGACAAGGCTACAGGCAAGATCAAAGGACTTGAAAAAGCACAAAAAGCGTTTGAAGAAGAAAGCAAAGACAGCCGGATCGCTGCTTTAAAAAAGCAGATGAGAGCCTACGACATGGACCGCGATGCTGAATTCAAAAAAATGATGGATACCGATGACGGATGGTATTTTAAAACCTTTGAAAAATCGTTGAAATACATGAAACAACTTTCAGTGCCACAGCAGATTGCTTATGCAGAAAGAGGGTATGCCGGAGCAAAAAGCAAAGACACGATCGAATTCTGGGGAAGAATTTTAAAAATATTACGAAAGCGTAATGAGCTTACCCAGGAATATATTTCTTTAACCAACAAAGGAGCCCTCAACGATCAGGAAGCTGCCGCAAAAGCAAAAAAAGAAACAGATAAAGAAATCAAAAATTCAGCTCCTTTTTCTGAGCTTGATCTGTCGGTAGAACGTGAAAAGGAAAGCATCCAACTGCGATTGGCGAATCGCAGGGAAGAACTTGCCATTGTGCAGAAAATTGCGGAAATTGAAAATAAACTGGGGCGAAAACTCACTGCTGAAGAATCTGAAAAAGTGAAGGAAAAAGTAAAAGATCTTTTTTTGAAAAAGCAAGAAGAAGCTCTTGTTTATGAGATGCGCCCGGTGCTTGATTCCTATTTTAAAAAAGAAGTAGTTACTGAGCCAGTATCTTACGAAGCTCTGAAAGAAGCTGAAATAAATAAAAATATAAAAAACGCGGAAAGAAAGCATGGCCGCCTTGACGAAGAGGGACGCGAGTACGTCGCAAGGCATACCGGCCGAGCAATGGACTTCAAACTGAAACAGGAAGCCGCCGACCGTACCAGAGAGCTGAAACAGCAGCTGAAGCTGAAGCAACTTGAATTGCAAGGCTTAACGAAAGAGGCCGCTTTGCAGCGGGAAATTTTTGCCATGGAAAAACAAAAGGGCCGCTTGCTGACCGCACAGGAGAAAAACGACATAAAAACAAAAATATATACGATGGCTGACCTTGATGCAGTCGGAAAAAGCAAACAATCTGCACTTGGGTACTATGCGCAATTTCAGCAGGACTCACCGTATCAGAACGATCAGCTGATACAAATGGGAGCAAAGGTAAATGCTGTAACGCATATAGACTGGCAAGCAAAAAATCACGAAGTTTTAAAAACAATCTCAAAAAGTGTGGAAACTATAGTCCAGCGGGCCAATGCTCCCGCAGGAATCAGTAATGGAGGGACATTCATATGATGGAAGGCTTCAGTTTGAATACTGACTATGTGGAAGCACTGGGCTCCCCGGTGATCTCCGGAGACCGTCGGGAACATACATATACAGTTCGGCATGGTATGGGAGAATCTTTCCTTGCCACTTTTGAGCAGGAGAAGGACTTCAATGCGGACGCTTCTTCCGTACAGGGGGGAGTATTCGACACTGTACGGGTGGTTTTCGGCGGAAATTCCGGAGGCTTCAACACCGAAAACGGGGAAACGACGTACAGTATAAGCAACGCACCCATAGCAAGAGACATCCGGATGCATAAACAATTTGTCTGCAACTGGAAATATAATTTATACCAGTTTTGTCCGGCTATATCACAGGGAAATTTTGTGCCGCAAATCCCGGCATGGTATGACACCATGAAAAGCCCGGAAGAAATCACAGCAAAAGATCTGCTGCTGTACCGCTGGGGGGAATCTGCTCCCCAGGCGACGGAACAGGGGGAATGGATCCTCATTAAAAAGAGGACACTGCACACAGATACTTTCCCCTATCCCGCTCCGGTAGTTCATGAAACGACCACCCGTGCGACGGAAGCTGAAGCGATCGCGGCTGTCAAGAAATCTGGAATTTGCAAAGCCCCGGGAAAAACCTTCTCCTATGAGTCGGCGGACAAATACTGGCAGGTCACGGGAAGCAATAGCCAGCAGACGGGAAAGAAGCGTTTCACGATAACAACGGATTACCAATACTGTCCGGACGGATGGGACGGCAGAATCATTCCCGGGGGTGACAAATGAAACGGCCGGAAAGACCTGTATCCGGAAGGACGATCCCTGCCGGATGGTACACACAGCTGTGGGACTGGGTGAAAAGCCTGGAGGTGGTTTCTGACGGCAATTTACAAATTGACAGGATGCCCGGAGGGACTCTTTTGAGAGCGATTCCTCAACCTGAAAGAAAACAGCCTTTGCAGCAGTATGAAGGAGCATTTTCCGTCTTGGCAAAGGAAGGCAAAGAGGTTAGAATTAAGGATCCTTTTGATGCGGAAAATAAAATTGCCGGCTATGCCTATATCAACGGTGTTTATACGGAAGTAAAGGCGGCAACAGTTCCGCTGGATGAAGAAAAGCTCACGGATGGTATTGTCACTCTTCCCGACGGACAGGAAGCTGCCGTAAAGGAAGGGTATATTTCTTTGGCTCTGGATCCGGAAGGAAAAACCTTTTTTGCCCTGACTCCGGAACTGCGCAAAAGGATCTATACCGGAGAATTTTCCGTGGAATACAATCACAAAGAAGATCGCATTGTCGTCGTTGACGGCAGTGATGCAAAAAGCGGGTACGCCGGTCATGTTTTCCGTAACGGGGAATATATGCAAGTTCCTGCCGGATCTATGGAAGTACAGGAAGGGACATTGTGTATCGTTCTGGATTCTTCCGGATCACTTTATTATAAAATCATCACAAAGACGGCGCAGCATAGAATTTATGACGGGGAATTTACAGTACAGCATGATCCGGAAAGCGGACTTATTGAAGTCTTTGACGGTACTTATGGAACAGGAAATGCCGGTCACGTTTTTCTGGATGGAAAATGGACAAGCGTTTCTGCCGCCTCCCTTATCCCGAAAGAAGGATATTTGTGTCTGCGGTATTCGGCGGAAGCTGGCGTTACATTTGCCATTGTGGACAAGCCGGAAATCAAGCTGGCAAAATGGAAAGAACCCGCAAAAGAAAATATAACAGAGAAAGGATGAAAAAATGGCTGAATTATATCAAGCATTTCAAAAAACGGTAGAGATGAGATGGGATTCTCTTTATTACCACGTGGGCAAGGTTACATTTGAACCGGGGGTATATACTTTATCAGCAAGTTTCAGTGGGTCTATCCAGTTTGATAACGGCTGGAAGCCGTCATATAATTACATGCTGAACAGGGATCACGAATTTCCTAAAACTGTAACAGAAGCAACAGAATGGGATATTGACATTTATTCAAATAATACAAGTATAGTTTCTTGGGAAGAAACCCTGGAATACGATATTAAATTCTACAAACTTACGGAAGAAGAGATCCGGTCCCTGGAAGAATCAAAAATAAAATCGGCAGCAGATTCCGCAAGCAGATCCGCATCATTATCCCGGGAATGGTCAGCGGAAAATTCCGCCATAATGTCTGCCGAGGAGTCATATTGGCGGGAACAGTCTGCTTTATGGTCTGCGGAATGGTCCGCAACGCGCAGCGCATCAGCGCACGAGTCTGCTTCCCGCAGTGCGTCCGCATGGAATTCGGCACATAGAGCCTCTATCAGTGCTTCCATTTCCAGGCTTCTTTCTGAAGAGCGTTCTGCAATAGCTTCTGCGGAAGATTCCCGACTGCAATCATCCGCAGATCAGAGCAAAGAAGATTCCCGGTTGCGGTCTTCAGCATTGCAGTCTGCGGAAGATTCCCGGAGGCGGTCATCGGTAAACCAGATTTCTTCGGATAGTCCGACCAGTCCGACCAGTCCGACACCATCGGGCAGCTCCGGAGAACCGGAGGGCTCCAGTATCCCCACATACCCCACGGACTCCAGTATCCCCGATCACTGGCCCAGCAGCTCCGGAGACCCGGAGGGCTCCAGTATCCCCGGAGGCAACACAAGCAGCTGGGCGATTACGCCGAATCCGCCGGGATCTTCCTTTCTGCCTGATGATGGCAGTTCCGTAGACCCGGAGGAAGGGGGCTCCGGAGAGCCGCCTATTTC
>JAZKZE010000103.1:0-14271 GCA_045612485.1 Victivallales bacterium
TCGTTTATAAAAAAAGTTGGAATTGTTTTTATCGTGACGATAAAAGCAATTCCGTCAAAAGTTTTTGGAAGATGGGGGGCGGGGAAGAGAACCTTTTTTCAAAAAGGTGTCTTCCCCGCAAAACATTTTTGCAACAGCCCCGTTCTTATGGATGCAAAGGTTTTTATCAGATCTCCCGGCATTTGTTTTCAAAATATTTCACTTTTTTACTTTCCAGAAGCAAGCCTACCTGATCGGTATCAATGGGAAAATACCCTTTCCCTTTCAGATATTCCAGAAATGCCAGCCATTTTGCATGATCCCAGCATCCCTCATTTTTTTTGACAAAATTCATCAGTATGGGTGATTTTGCCAGACGTTTCAGATTGAGTTCTTCCTGTGACAGGAGTTCTTTCATATTATCTTCTCCTTTCTCCCGGCAGAATATTTTGCTTCTGCCTGTGGATTTTATAAAATCCTACAGAATGTGAATATACATTTAAAAGAGAAAAATACAAGATATCTGTGAAATTTTTCCCGATAAAAAAAGCCGGAGCTTTTCAGAGAACTGAAGCTTTCCGGCAAAAAAGAATTGAAAAATGTTCAGAATTTCAACCGCGGATCAGAGCAAGAGCCTCATCCCGTTTTTCTTCCATCAGTTTTTGATTGTCTGCTTCCACAATAAGACGGATCAGGGGTTCCGTATTGGAAGAGCGGACATTCAGCCACCAGGAGGGGTACTCGGAAGAGATCCCGTCCAGTTCAAAAAGATTGCCGTCGGCATATTTTTCCCTGATACGGGCAAGAACGATGGAGGTATCTGCCACTTTGGAGTTGATCTCCCCGCTGGAATAATACTTCCGCAGAGGAGTGACAAGTTCACTTACCGGTTTATTTTTTGCACAGATAAGATTGGCAAGTTTGATAATGGCAAGTCCCTGGGATTCCGCTACAAAATTTTCTTTGAAATAGTAATGCCCGGAAAGTTCCCCAGCAAAGACTGCCCCGGTTTCCCTCATCTGGGCTTTAATGAATGCGTGTCCCACTCTGGACATGACCGCCTTTCCGCCGGATGCTTCAATGCACTCTTTCACAGCTCTGCTGCTGCGTAAGTCATACATGATGGTGGCAGGACCGGCAGAGAGAATATCCTGGGCAATGAGGGCGGTAAAAAGGTCCATGGGGATGATTTCCCCCTTGTCATCAATAAATCCGCAGCGGTCGGCATCTCCATCGAGGGCGGCACCGAAATCTGCTCCCACTTCCTTTACTTTAGCACAGATGGCATCCAATGTATCGGTTTTCAGCGGGTTGGCTTCATGATTGGGGAATGTCCCGTCCAGTTCTTTGTAAAGAGGGATCACGTCAAAATATTTTTCAATCCCCTTGATCTCATAGGATCCCATGGCATTGGCATAATCCACCACGACTTTGAGTTTTCTGTTCATTCTGGCAAAAGACTGGAGGAAAGAAGCATATTCATCTGCAATGTTATAAGAAAGGATCTTTCCTTTTGTTTCTGCAACAGGCCATTTATCTTCCACAACCATTTTTTCAATATCTGCGATCCCGGAATTACCGCCGATGGGAACTGCTTCCTTCCTGCACAGTTTGAATCCGTTCCATTCGCCAGGATTGTGGGAGGCTGTGATCATAACACTACCTTCGGCAGCCAGTTTCCCGTTTGCATGGTAGGACTGGGGAGTGGAGCAGAGTCCCAGGTCGATAATATCCGCCCCCTGTTCCGTGATCCCTTTGGCAAGCGCTTCAAAAAGGGGCTGGGAGTGAGGACGCATATCTCTGCCCACCACGATCTTTTTTGCATGGAGAAAGACGGTAAGGGCACGTCCGATTTTTTCTGCGATTTCTGTATTGAGCTGAGTGGGATAGATCCCCCGGATGTCGTAAGCCTTGAATATTCCTGCCATTTTTTCCTCCTTTACGGTTTCTTTGTATCAAGCAGTCCTTCTGTCCCTGGAACGGTAGGAGATTGCTTCAAAAATATGTTCTTTTCCTATATTTTCACTTTCTGCAAGATCTGCTATGGTACGTGCCACCCGTAAAATACGGTCATAGGCTCGCGCACTCAAACCGAATTCCCGTATGGCATGACGCAGAAGTGTTTCGGTATTTATATCAAGCTGACAATATTTTGCGGTCTGGGCAGATTCCATCATACTGTTGCAGAAAGTATTTGTTCCTCTGTATCTTGCGATCTGCCTTTCCCGTGCGGCTATGACCCGTTTACGGATACTGCTGCTGGATTCCGATACCTGTCTGGTTACAAGTTCCTCTTCCGATAATGCTGCTACTTCCACATGGATGTCGATCCTGTCCAACAGCGGACCGGAGATCTTGGATCTGTAGGCTCTTACCTGCATGGGTCTGCACCTGCATTGATGCTGTTTATCTCCCAGATGCCCGCAGGGACACGGATTCATTGCTGCTATAAGGACGAAACGGGAGGGAAAATCAAAACTTCCCGCCGCACGGGAGATGGTGACGATCCCGCTTTCGATCGGCTGACGCAATACCTCCAGAGTCGTTCTTTTGAATTCCGGCAGCTCATCCAGAAAAAGTACACCGTTATGTGCAAGACTGATCTCTCCGGGCCCGGGATTGCTTCCTCCACCGATAAGTCCGGCATCACTTACAGTGTGATGGGGTGCCCGGAAGGGGCGTGTCCGCATCAGCGGCCGGTCAGAGGAAAGAAGCCCCAGTAAACTGTAGATCCGGCTTGTTTCCAGTGTTTCCTTTTCCGTCATAGGCGGCAGGATCCCCGGAAGTCGTTTGGCAAGCATTGATTTTCCGGAACCCGGCGGGCCGGAAAACAGGACATTATGTCCCCCTGCCGCCGCGATCTCCAATGCCCGTTTTGCCGCAAACTGTCCCTTTACATCTGCAAAATCAGGAATACTTTCCCAGTCCGGTTCTGCAAAAAGGGTATTGGCGGCTTCTTTCGGCATGGGGGCAAACTTGCCATTGAGAGCAGCCACAGCCTCCGGAAGTGAACTTACCGGATAAACATTTTTTGCTGCTGCCGCGATCGCCGCTTCCTGTGCATTGCCTGCCGGGACGATCACGGAATCGATCTGGACAAGTTCCCTGGCAAGAAGGGCAATGGATACCACCCCTTTCACCGGTCTTACCGTTCCATCCAGAGCCAGTTCCCCCACAACAAGAGTTCTTGCCAGCCGGGTGCGGTCGGTACCGTTGACTGCGGCAACAAGTCCCAGAGCCATGGGAAGGTCGAAAGACGCTCCTTCTTTACGGATATCTGCCGGGGCAAGATTGATGAGAGTATTGCCCCGGGGGTGGTCATAATTGCAGGCATATAATGCGGAACGTATTCTTTCCCGGCTTTCCCGTACAGCGGCATCCGGCAGACCCACGATGGAAACAAGGGACTGCTCCCCTCTTCCGGAGGCGTTTACCTCCACATCCAGAAGAAGGGCCTCTATTCCGGTAAGTGCGGCTGAATACGTCCTTGTAAGCATGTTCGTTTCCTGTTTATTCCGCACGTTTTCCCAGAAGGAAGTACATGGCGGCGGCAACCCCCGCGTAATAGCCCATATCCCTTCTCAATTCGCTGGAAACGATCTCACAGGCGTCGATCATCTCTTTCCACGCAAAACGGGGCAGATATTTTTTGATGGGGTCTGTATAAAGATCTCCTATCGCCCAGGCAAGTGTACCGAGAATCAGCCGTTCCGGATTGAAAGTATTGAGTAATATACCGAATGCCTGGGCATTACGTATACTCATTTCTTCCCATATTTCCAGCGCAAGGGGATCATTGGCACGCACCGCTTTTTCCAGGGCAAGCATGTCAATATCCTCCACCTTTCCTCCGGCAAACTGCACAATGGGATGATCCTTTTTATCTTTCAGAAGATTTTGCAGATAAAGGGCAATGTTTCTTCCGCCGCAGTAGGCTTCATAACAGCCCTTGTGACCGCAGCCGCAGACTCTTTCAGAATTCAATTCAAGGGGAGTGTGTCCGAATTCCCCGCCGAAGAAAGTTTTACCCCGGATCAGGGTATTACCTGCAACGATCCCGGCTCCGATACCTGTACTCAAGGTAAGATAGATAAAATCTGTTTTGCCTTTTCCCGCTCCGAAGAACCATTCGGCAAGGGCGGCGGAATTGGCATCGTTTTCAAAACATCCGGGAATCTGCAAAGCATCCTGCAAATATCCCTGAATGGGTACATTGATCCACTTTACATTGTTGGGAGGTGCCAGCAGGACGCCATTGGGGATATCCGCAGGACCGGGAGCGGAAATACCGAATCCGGCAAGATCAGATACTTTCAGACCGTTTTCCGCAGCAAGTTCTTTGCCCATCTGTGCCAGAAGCGGCAGAACATCAGAAGGATCCGTATCCTTGTTTTCCATTCTTTTTTTACCCAGAAGTTTTCCGGAGGAGGTGGCAAGTCCGATTCCGATCTTTGTGCCTCCGATATCGTATCCGAGAATATATTTTTCCTTACTCATTATTCTGTATCTTTCCTGTTTATTTTGCTTCTGTGATAAGAGATGCGAGATATTTTTCAATACTCATACCTTTTTCATTTGCTTTTTTGTTCAAACGCATTTCCTGCTCAAAATTCAAAAGAACATTCATCCGGGAGGCTGTATATTTTTTCTCCCAGTCTTTACGGTATTGCTGTATTTTTGCAGCAGAAACGCCGAATGTTTCAAGGATGACGGAAGCCATCATCATGTGACCTCTGCCGTTCATATGGACACCGTCATAGGTAAGTTTGTTTCCTTTGATACAGGAAAGTTCTTTACTGTAAACTTCCTCCTGCATTTTGGCATTGATATCCGCAAGCAGACATTTCTTTTCTTTGGCAAGGGTACGGAGAAAATCATTATATGCCTTCAATGTGGTATTCAGGTTGTTCCCGGCATCTTCCCGGATCATGGAAGCAGTCATGATCACTACTTTGATCCCGGCTTTCTGTGCTTTATCCACGATTTCTGTAATATTCTTCTTGTAATCAGGAAGTGCGACTCCCCGTTTTCCGTGCCATACATCATTTACTCCGCAGGAAAGAAGCATCCACTGGGGTTTTTTTGTTATCACATCTTTATCCACTCTGGCAAGCATCTGGGTACTTTTGTGACCGCTGATCCCGGCAGGAACAGAGACGGCTTTCACTCCGGAACGTGCCAGACCGTCGATCACAAGGTGCAGATACCCCATATAGGGAGTTTTATTTTTGCCCAGCTGGGTGATGGAATCACCGAGAAAAGCGATTTTCTCCCCGTTTTTAACGGCGATCTGGGCTGAAAGGGTACAGGCGAACAGGAGCAGGATTACTGCAAAAACATTTTTTTTCATTTTTTTTCCTTATATTTTATTGTCAATAAAAGACAAATGCCCCCGGGTGAGGGCATTGTCTGGATTTTATATTATTGAAGAATTTTTCATTTTCCGGATGACCCATGGATCTGTTCAAAAATCACCACCGGGATCTTTGCGTTTTCCCAGCTGGAATAATACTGGGCTGCCAGAGCATAAACCACAAAACCGAGAAGTACAAGAGCTGCGATCGCAGTCGCAACAAAGAAGATACCCGGTTCGCCGGTGCTTCCGGAAGGTTTGCTTTCCTTTATTTCCATTTCATCATCCTCACTCTCATTGGTGAGGCTGATGGGATCATCGGAAATATCGATTTTTTTGCCTTTTCTGTTTTTACTGGGGTCCTGCACGTTCAGTGCGGACTTTTCCTCTTCAGGTTCTGCCGCAGGAGGAGGTGCAGGATCTTTCTTCAGGGAAAGACCGGAAGGTGCGGAAGGATCTTTCCCGGGTTCTTCCTCATTTTTTTTGAGGGAAAGACCGCCGGGTATGGCTCCGGGTGTCTGAAGCGGAGCTTCTGCAGGATTGGCCGGAAGTTTGATGGTTTGAGCCCCGGCAGGAGCGGGAGCTTCTGCAGGATTGGCCGGAAGTTTGATGGTTTGAGCCCCGGCAGGAGCAGGCGCTTCAGCAGGAGCAGTTTCCACAGGAGCTGCCTGAGGGGTAAGTTTAATGGTCTGCGCTCCGGAAGGAGCTGCGGGAACCGGTTCAGCAGAAGCCGCTGCCTGGGGAGTAAGTCTGATGGTTTGCGCTCCGGCAGAAGCCGCTGCGGGAGCTGCCTTCTGGGCTGCAACAGACTGGGGGGTAAGTTTGATGGTCTGGGCTCCGGCAGTACTTGCAGGAGCGGGAGCAGGAGGCTGGGATCTTACCGGACGCTTGATCGCCTGGGTAACGGTCGCAACAGGACTCTGCGGTTTTGCTTCCGGAGCAGGAGTTCCCTCCTGGGAGGGCTGAACTGGTGTCACTCCGGCAGGATGCTGAACCTGCTGGAGAGGTCCGGTGGCAGTGGACATGAATTTAGCGGCAGTCTGAGAGGGAGTCCCCACCTGTGCAGGCTGAATGGGAACAGCTCCTACGGGCCGCTGAGCCTGCTGAAGAGGTCCGGTAGCAGTGGACATAAATTTAGCGGCAGTCTGTGAAGGCTGTGCTGCCGGAGCCGGTGTTGCCGCCGGTTTATGGAAAGGCTTCATGGGAGCCGTGGCAGTTGATCTGAAATCACCTGCGGGAGCTGCTCCGCCTTCCTGGGAGGGCCGCTGGGTGAGCGGTTTGAGTTTGATGGTCTTTTTGGCGGTATCCGCACTGCTGGGAGTCTGTACAGAACTCATCTGCATGCGCTGCATGGATGCTGTATTGGTATTGCGTATATCCAGAGGATCATTGACCCCGTTTCCTGCCTGATTGTTTTCACTCATGTTTTCTCTCCTTCCCTCCGCAGTAAAATGATTCGGAGCGTTTTTAAATTTTATTATATTTCTTCTATAAAAAATATAGCATACAAAATCCTTTCGGCAATCCTGAAAAGCGTAAAAAGAGGTTTTTTTTGAAAAAAAAATGCTTTTCCGGACTCTTTTCCTTGATATTTTGCTGTTTTTGGAGTAAATTTGGCAAATACAATAGAAAATTTGAGGATTTGTTTTGCTTATGCTGGAAAAATTGGATTTGCCGGAATATTTGAAAAAACTTGAGGAAAAGGAGTTGGAAACTCTTTGCGGAGAGATCAGGAAAATGATTATTGAAACCGTCTCCCGCAACGGCGGACACCTTGCCCCGAATCTGGGAACGGTGGAACTGACTGTGGCAATGCATAAAGTTTTTGACTGCCCCCGGGACAAAATCTTTTTTGACGTGGGACATCAGGCATATCCCCATAAAATATTGACCGGCAGGGCAGGGAAATTTTCCACTTTGCGGCTGGATGACGGTCTTTCCGGTTTTCCCTCCGGGAAGGAATCCTCTTATGATCCTTTCATTGCCGGTCATGCCGGAAGTGCCCTTTCCGCCGCCATGGGGTTTGCCGCAGAAAGGGATCTGCGGAAAGGTAATGAGCATATTCTTGCTGTCATAGGGGATGGTTCTCTGATCAACGGGGTGACTCTGGAAGCTCTGAACAATGTGCGTTCCAGCTGTAAAAGTCTGATCATTGTTCTTAATGACAACAAAATGTCCATTTCCTCTTCTGTCGGGGCATTGCGGCACTATCTCAACAGGATCATTACAGGATCCGCCTACAACCGCTTCAAAGCTGCTGTGAAAATGGCAGTCAAACGTCTGCCCAGCGGAAGTGGACTTATCGGCAATATCCAGAAGATGGAAGCTGCGGTAAAAAGTCTGATCGTACCGGGGTTCTTTTTTGAAGAACTGGGGATCCGGTATGTGGGGCCGGTAAACGGGCATGATATACCGGAACTTATCAAAACATTTTCTGCCGTCAGACAGTTCAACCGCCCGGTTCTCGTTCATGTGATCACAGAAAAAGGTCACGGTTGTGATTATGCAGTGAAAGCTCCGGAACGTTATCATGGCGTGAGTGCATTTGATCCGGATACGGGATTGGCGGAACCTTCCTCTAAAAAAACATTTTCCGCTGTTTTCGGGGAAACGCTCTGCAAAGAAGCCGAAAAAGATAAAAAGATCGTTGCCGTTACTGCCGCTATGCCCTCGGGGACGGGGCTTTCCCATTTCGCAAAAAGATTTCCGGAACGTTTTTTTGATACCGGTATAACGGAAGGGCACGCCATGACTTTTGCCGCCGGGCTTGCCGCTTCCGGGATGAAGGCGGTCATCCCCATGTACGCCACATTTTTACAGCGCGCTCTGGATAATGTGTTCCATGATGTCTGTTTACAGGATCTCCCCCTCGTCATCTGTGCCGACCGGGCGGGTGTTGTGGAAGATGGTCCCACTCATCATGGATTCTGTGATCTGCCATTCCTTCTTTCCATGCCTTTTCTCTCCATCCTTGCACCGAAAGATCCGGAGGAACTTTCCTTTATGCTTTCTGCCGCATTGAAACACAATCATCCTGTACTCCTGCGTTATCCCAGAGGCGGGTGTGATTTTTCCGGATATTCTCTTGAAAAGACTCCGGTACAATGGGGCAGAGCTGAAGTATTGAAAGAGGGAAATGATCTGCTTATATGGGCAATGGGAAAAGAGTGTAAAACAGCATTGCAGATCGCAGAAGATCTGAAAAAGAAGAATATAGAGTGTACCATTGTCAATGGAAGATTCTATAAACCTTTTGATCAGGAGCTTTTCCTTTCCCTTGCTGAAAAAATGCCTGTTGTTACCATGGAGGATGCTCTTGCCGGAACCGGGGCGGATGCGATCACTGATTCTTTGCTTGTCAATAGAAAATATCCCTTTCCTGTTCTGCATTTTGCCTGGAAAAGTGATTCTGTCATCCCGCATGGCACCATTGAGGGGATCCGGGAAAAAGCAGGTTTTACTGCTGAAAAAATAACAGAAAAAATTCTGGAAGAACTGCAAAAAAAGAACGGATAAGCAGGAATCCCTCCATACTTATCCGTTCTTCTTATACTGTCCGGGCTCTTTATTCCGCTTCAAAAGCGAAAATGTTCCGGACGCCTGTTCCCCGCAGTTTGTCAATGACAAGACGCAGTTTTGTTGCTTTTACGTCCACAGGGATCTTTACCAGTCTCTGGTAGTTATCTGTTTCCCGGAAGATCTCTTTGCCGTCCGCTTCAATGTGGTACGCTTCCACAAGGCAGTCATCCACCTTGTAGTCAGGAGTATCCAATGCCCGGTTGAAGATCATATTGAGATGCCAGTTGTCCTTGTTTCTGGTGAGGCGGCTGTCAAAGACAAGACGGATCCTCTTGAGGTCGGCAGGGGTACCGAAATCATATTCCGCCCAGTCCCCTTCATTGCACTGCCATGCGTTGAGGGCTTCTTTGGTATCTCTGTCCATACCGGAACGCAGTTCTTCCGGATTTCCGCAGGAAGCTCTGAGAGCCGCTTTCTGACACAGCGGGGAGATATTGCGGAGTTTTCCGGGCAGGAAGCAGTCATCATCCATGAGAGTATTCTGAATATCCGTAATAAAGTTTTTGCATGTCTCTCTGGGAGTCATATTGTTTTTGACCGCGTATGCGGCGGCAGTACCAGCCGCCTGACCCACACAGGCACAGGTAGCCATCACTCTTGTGGAACTTATGCCCACATGGGTACAGGAAATATTTCTTCCGGCAAAGAACAAATTGTCGATATTTCTGGAATAAAGACAGCGCAGCGGAATACCGTAAGGCTGATCCGGCTGGATATGGATATTGGGTTCACCGCCCCGGAACTCAAATCCGTCGGGATGGTGATCATCCACAGGCCAGCCGCCGTAAGCGACCATGTCATCAAAGAGAGTTCCTTCCAGCACATCCTTCTGATTGAGGATATAATCCCCCATCATACGGCGGCTTTCCCGTTTCCCCGGCAGGAATCCGATCCAGTCGATGGCATAATTTTCCGCTCCGTGATCGCCGTGGTTTTTAATATGATCCCACAATCCCATAGCAGTTTTCAGAAGTTCATCTTTCACCTCTTCCGCATCTCCGATGGAATCTTTATTGCCGCCCAGTTCCAGATACCAGAAGTTCTGCAAACGGCTCATATTGTGTCCCCGGCAGGGAGGCAGGGATTCTTCTGTGGGATAAGAGTATGCCCATTTGGGGGGAGTGAATTTCTGTGGACGGTCGGTTTCCCGTGCCTGAATAAGACAGCTCATCCCCATGGTCTTATTGTCGGCAACATCCTGTGCAAGACTTTCCCCGAATTCAGCTTTGGCTTCCCGTCCGATACGGAAATCTGCTCCGGCAAGGGGGGCAAGGATCCCGTCACCGGAACAGTCTGCAAACATATCCGCTTCCACGGTGTGCCATGTTTCAGTGGTGAGCTGCCAGCCTTTCACACTTTTGATCTTATTGCCTTCTTTTGCTGCCTCCACACATGTGGTATTCATAAGGGCGGTGAGGTTTTCCTGATAACGGATCTTTTCATAAAGGATACTGTCCCAGACAGAATAGTTGGGGAAGTGATTGCGGTGGATATTTTCCAGACGGAACTCTTCCACGATCCCTGTCTCCAGGAAATGGGGACAGCCGCAGATAAACATACGGATCTCACTGGAAGCATTGCCGCCGAAGACAGGACGATCCTGAATGATCATGGTTTTTATTCCGTGTCTTGCTGCGGAAATTGCGGCACACATACCGGCGATCCCGCCGCCGACAACGCAGAACTCTACTTTGTGGGTAAGATTTTTCATAGCAGTATATCTCCTTTGAAAAGGTTATTTCCAGTTTCTCTGTCTTGCCGCTTCATAAAGAAGAAGAGTTGCGGCTGTGGCAACGTTCAGGGAGTCCATTTTTCCCAGCATGGGAATGACTACCTGGGTATCGGCATTTGTCATCCAGTAATCGGAAAGACCGTACTGTTCCGCCCCTACCACAATGGCTGTGGCACAGGTCATATCATTTTCTGTATAGATGAGATCCGTGTGTGGGGTTGCGGCAAGAGAACGGATCTTGTGTTTTCTGAGCCATTCCACAGCCTCTTCTGAAGTACATTCCGCCACAGGGACCGAGAAGATCGCTCCGGTACTTGCCCGGATCACATTGGGGTTGAAAATATCTGTCTGCCGGTTGCAGATGATGACTCCTGTAGCATTGACAGCATCGGCACTGCGTAAAATACTCCCCAGATTGCCGGGTTTTTCAATGGTTTCCGCTACAAGATAAAGGCCGTTGGGGACTACCGGCATACTTTCCAGGCCCTTTTTCTCCATCTCCACAATGGCGATCAATCCTTCCGGTCGTTCCCGGTAGGCAAGTTTCTGCAAGATTGTTGCGGTGGTTTCAAAAGTTTCCGCACCGCTTTTTTCTATTGCTTCAATAAGGGCTGGCTCATTTTCCCCCAGATACAGTTCCGGGGCAAAATAGCACTCTCTGAATTTTATTCCCAGAGCAAGAGCCCGGGAAAGTTCCCTGTAGCCTTCCAGAATGGTGACTTTTTCCCTGTCTCTTTCTTTCCGTTCCCGCAAGGTATAAGCATGTTTGACACGGGGATTTTTTGCACTGGTGATAAGAATGGACATGGAGAACTCCTGCTTTTGTATGATTCAAGAAATACCCTGCCGGAAAGGATATTCCGGCAGGGTGGATGATGTATGGAAAAATACTTATTCCCCTTCGGAGAAGGCTACTTCGGAAGAATAGACACTTCCTGTTTCATCTTCGATCATAAGGTAAGCAGCTGTCCAGTCATCGGGAAGATCGCCTACGATGGAACCGTTTTCCAGATTGACTCTTGCCGGATATTCCCGGAACAGACAATCGTTCCAGCAGGGATTGGCTCTTGTGGCAATAAGTTTCGCTTTGGTGACTTTTACAGGTGCATTGAGTTTTGCTCCCAGTCTTTCCCCTTCTTCATCCTGTTTCACTCTGGAGAATATGGGGTACTGACGTTCTTCCAGAACACTTTTTGCAAAGGGAAGAAGTTCAGGAGCTTCAGAACCCGGATACTGTCCATGGGGGAAATCCACACGCAGGGAACGGTAGGACTTCATGGGCAGGGAGGCTGTTTTGTTCCAGTTCATCACATCAAAGGCGGTATCGTGGGAACCGTTGAGCCACAGTACCGGCATTTTTGCACGGGAAAGGTAGTTCTGGGGATCCCAGAGAGATGCCCATTTTTTGATCTGTTTGGCAGAAGCATCGCCGGGGACAAGTTTGAGATCGTTCAGGAATCCGCCGCAGCCGTAAACGGGCATGGCAAATTTGAAACGGGAGTCAAAGGGAATGGTGAGAGCTGTGGTGAATCCGCCCCAGGAGATACCGGTGATACCGGTACGGTCACTGTCCACTTCCTCCATGGAACGCAGGAAACTGTGAGCGATCACAGTAGCGGCAATGGCATGATAACCCCACTGATCTTCCACAGGTTCATCCGCCTGTTTGTACCAGTCTTTGTGCAGAGGACCGGAAAATTCATGGCTTTCCACAGCCACTTCCAGTTTTCCGTCAGCACTCTTTTTGCCGGGGAATCCGCCGAAGATGTCCGGTACAACCGCAGCAAAACCGCGGTCGTTCCACATTTTTGCCCAGTAGGAAAAACTTGTACCTCCACCGCCGTGGAGCAGAATGATACCGGGTACTTTGTTCTCTTTGGATGCCCCTTCCGGCAAACTGTACCAGGCAAAAATACGGGTTTCTTTCCCTTTATACTGCGGACCTGCCAGGAATATGGGTTTCACCCCTTCTGTGCAGGGAGTAATGTCTTCTGCCGGGAAAGTAGCCGGCACCGAATAGAAACTGGTAAAATCAAGCATCTTTTATTCCTTCATGTTATTGCTTTCATTTCTGTTGAAAATACCACAGTCAAATTTAACGCTGTTTAGTGTAAAATCAACCGGACAACTGTTTTTTTTTATAAAAAAATACTTTTTTTTTACCTTTTTTATCTGAAAGTGCCCCTTTGGCGGGAAAAAACTTGAAAAAATTGAACGGTGTGCTACCTTATATCCCATTGACAAAATCACTTCAAAATGCAAAAATAAAGAATGGAATGAGAAAAATGAAAACTCTTCTGCACGTAAATTATCATGAAGGTCCCGGTAAACTGGATGAATTTTTCAAGATTGTCAATCGTTTCGGTTATGACGGGGTGGAATTGAGAGGCAAATACAGATATGATGACATGGATCAGGCTCAGTTCCGGAAGAAAGCCGCTGATTTCAAAGCAGATCATCCGGATAAAGAGGTGGTTTTCGGTTATTCTGTCCCCTTTGCCCGGGGAACGGAAGAGGAAATCAAGTCCAATGTGGATTTCATGCTTGATCTCATGGAATATGCAAAGAAAGAGTGCGGAACCCGCGTTATGAACTTTTTTGCCGGTCTTGTCACCACAAAAGGTGTCTCCTGCAATCTGGAAACTTCCGGAAGCGGGATCGCACTGGAAAAAGATTACGAAAGAGTTGCCGAAGGTCTGAAAATGATCGGGAAAAAGGCAGAGGAACTGGATATGCTTATTGCTCTTGAAATGCACAACAGCTATCTGCATGACCTGGCTAAACCCACCAGAAAACTTCTGGATATGGTGGGATGCGATGCCGTCGGTGCCAACTATGACCACGGAAATATCGTTCTCAACAAAAACGGTGAAAAAGTTGAAGAGGTTTTCGAGATCCTTCAGAATAAAATCTATTATGCCCACCTGAAAAACGTCTTTACAGTTGCCGGCGGGGCGGGCGGTTATATGATTACCCATCTTTCTGACGGCTGTATCAATCAGTATGAAGTGATGAAAGGTCTGAAGAAATATCTGGCAAGCGATATCATTGCTCTGGAATATCCCTCCAGAGGCGATGGTATTTACGGGGCAAAGATCGATATGGAATATATCAAATTCCTGAAGGATGAACTGGAAATCGACTGATCTTTTTTCTGAAACTACAGATCCTTTACCGGTCCCGGAGGTGTGATGCTTCCGGGATCTTTTTATGTGTATATCGTCCGGAAGGGAAATTTTGCCTTCCTGTGTCACAGCTGTCCCATAAAATCATGGAAAAAAGAGAAATGTTCGGTTGCCAGGCGAGGCGGTTGCCAACCAGCGCGCAGTGGATGTGCGAATGAACCGCAGGGCAATCGCCTTGCGGACGCTCACAAGGAATTGTGAGCGTATGAGCCAGCAGCGAGCACTAAGCCGCGAGAGAATGAGGGCGTTTTTTGACCGAATGAACGCAGGCGCATATATATAGAAAAAGAAACTGCCGCATTACGAAAGAGTTTGACTGCACAAAAGAAAAAAGTGAGGGGGATAGGGGAGAGAAAAAAGCAAAATGCGTTTGGGGCTCTCTCCTGAAGGTTGCTCAAAACAGGATAAAGAAGTATTTTTGAAAAAATCTGACAAAATCACTT
>JAZKZE010000104.1:0-20489 GCA_045612485.1 Victivallales bacterium
GATCGTTCAGACCACCAACTACAGTGTGGGAGTGAATCTTCTTTTCCATCTTGCCGCATTGACCACAAAAACTCTTTCCGATGACTTTGATATTGAGATCATTGAAGCTCATCACAATAAAAAGAAAGACGCTCCCAGCGGAACAGCCGTATCTCTTGCCGAAGTTATTACCGGGGTCAAAAACTGGTCTTATGAGGAAGATGTCCGTCACGGCAGAAAAGGTATCGTAGGGGCAAGAACGAAGAAAGAGATCGGTATGCATGCTGTCCGCGGCGGAGATATCGTTGGCGATCATACCGTCATGTTTGCTGCTGAAGGGGAGAGGATCGAACTTACCCACCGTGCTTCCAGCAGAGATACTTTTGTGAAAGGTGCATTGCGTGCCGCCCGTTTCCTCGCTACTGCAAAAAGCGGATATTACGACATGCAGGATGTATTGGGACTTAAATAAATCAGGAGACAAATGATGAAAAATTATTTTGGAAAAGAAGAGATCATAGATTATGTTTCTCCGGCTGACGGTACGATCCAGCAGTCCCTGCTTTACCGTTCCCCCCTGAAGGGCAGACAGCCCCTTCTTGTTGCCTTCCATACATGGAGCGGGGATATGTACCAGAACAGTCTTTCCTATCAGAAGTTTGCTGAAAAATATGGTTTTCACCTTGTGCATCCCAATTTCCGCGGTCCCAACTGGAGAAAGGAAGGATGCGGTTCTGATAAGGCAGTGGGGGATATTGAGGGATTGGTGAAATATGTCTGTTCCATCCTGGAAGTGGATGAAAAGAGGATCTACGCCATGGGAGGATCCGGCGGCGGTCATTTTTCCCTTCTGGTTGCCGGAAGATTGTCCGGGATCTGGGCGGGCGTTTCTTCCTGGGTTCCCATTTCCGATGTGAAAAAATGGCATAAAGAGTGCTTTCCCCGTCCCGGTGTCTGCGGCTATTCCAGACACATTGAGCAGGCTTTGGGTGGGGATCCCAATCAAGATGCCGCCTTGGGGGAAGAGGCTCTGAAACGCTCCCCGGTACGGTATCTTGACGCTGCAAAACATATTCCCGTCGACATCAATACCGGTATCCATGACGGACACAAGGGAAGTGTTCCTGTAAGTCAGGCGTTGGAAGCATTCAATATTCTTGCTGATAAAAAAGACCGTATCAGTGAAAAAGATATAAAATATATGGTGGAAAAAGAGGCGATCCCCGCCCATTTGCAGGAAGAGAGAGAGGATGATCCCTCTTACGGAAAATTGCGTGTGCTTTTCCGCAGACAGTCCGGCAATGCGCGTATTACCGTCTTTGAAGGCGGGCACGAAATGGCTTATGCCGCAGGGGTGGGATTTGTTGCCCACCAGAAAAAAGGCAAAAAGGCTGACTGGAGCCTTGTTGAAGCAGAAAATACGGAAAACGGGGAAGTTTCCCGGTAAAAAAGTAAGGAGCTGAAATGTTTATTGATCCTAACGATTTTCAGGGCAGTGATATTGAAAAAATCAATGCTGCAATACAGTTTTCCGCCGGCAATGGCGGAGTGGTAAGAATCCCGCAGAGAAAGGCGGATGAAAACTCCTCCCGTAATTACTGGCTTATTGATTCCGCCATCCTTCTTCCTGCCGGTACAACAGTCATTCTGGCCAACTGCCGGATCAAATTATCCGATAAATGCCGTGACAACTTTTTCCGGAGCGCCAACTGCGGTATCGGTATAAAGGAAGTGGAAGAGATATCCTCTATTCATATTACCGGAGTGGGTACAGCTGTACTGGAAGGCGCGGATATGCCCAGAGCCACCGGGGACAGCGGCAAGCTCCTCGGGGAACGTACCTTCGGGACAGATGCAGGAAAAGAGGGGGAAGTACAGAAAGGCGACTGGCGGGAGATCGGTATTCTTTTTGCGAAAGTCAGTGATTTCTCCATTTCCAATATTTCCATTGTCAATTCCCATTGCTGGGCGATCTCTCTGGAATACTGTCATCACGGAAAAGTCCGGGATGTGAATTTCCAGTCCAGAGGCAAGCGTTTCATCGAAGGCAGGGAAGTACCTAATTTGAATCAGGATGGTCTTGACTTGCGCAGAGGCTGCCACCATATCATTATTGAGAATATCACAGGAAGTACCGGGGATGACCTTATTGCCCTCACCGGTCTGGCTGCTCCTGTGCGTGAAGCCGGAATTCTGGGCAGTACCGCCATCTGCGGCAGTACCGGGATCCCTGAACTGGAAGAGATCTCCTATATCACCATCCGCAACGTGGTGGGGCATTGTGCCGGAGGACACCATATCGTACGTTTCCTCAATAATGAGGGCGTAAAAATGCACCATATCATCCTTGACGGGCTTATTGACACCTCCACAGGTGCCTGCCGGGATTATGCGGTAGTGCGTATCGGGGATGCCAGATACGGGCTTGTCCCCTTCGGCAATACCAGTTCTTTCCAGATCAGCCACATTCAGGCAAGGGGAAAAGCAGCCATCCTTATTTCCGGAACACTTTCCGAATCCACCATCAGCGATGTGATCAACTGGAATCCGGATACGGTTCCTGTGACAGTATCTCCTGACGGCGGTATCCGCAATGTGGTTGTGGAAAATGCCCGCACCTATGCCGGAGAATAAAACGGACCGATCTGTATAAAAAGAGAGGTGCAGCGGATTTTTCGTTGCCTGCACCTCTCTTTTTTTTTGTTTACTTACTTATTTCATATTTTCAGCTGAATAATCTTGCTTTTTACAGAAACGCAGTATATATTAAGTACGGTAAATATCATTCACCCTTACCGGAGATCTTATTGAAAGAAAACACAGCAGACAAAAAAATGTGCGGTAAACACAATTACAGTAAAAAGTTTATGATTATATTGCCTGGATTATTTTTTTCAGCAATAATGGGCTGTTTTTTTTGTCTGGCAAGCGATATTCCCCCTTCAGGTATTGTTCAGGATTTCCGTACAGACTTGTTGGATTTTGCGGAAATGCTTCCCGCGGAGCCTTTGGCTGAACAGAATATTTTTGAAAATTTCCAACTTGTACGGGATCCTGTATGCAAAAGGAATGTTTCCCGGCGGCAGTTCAAATTTTTTCATTCTGTCAGTGCTGCAATATTCCGCTTTGTTCCGGTGGAAGTTTTTGCAATAAAGATTTCCGCCGGTCATATTTTTCAGAATTTCTATTATACTCCCTTACAACTTGAAAACAGTCTTTTTATCAGAGACGGCCCTGTGACAGATGTTGATTTTAAAAGTTGAATTAAAATAAAAACATCTATTACAGGAGAATTTTATGCTTATGACATTTTTGCAGGTCTTTGGAGGCCTTGCCATATTTATTTACGGGATGAAGCTTATGAGTGACGGGCTTCATCAGGTCGCAGGGGAAAAGATGCGGGGGATATTGCGGATGTTTTCCGCCAATCCGCTGGTTGCTGTTGTATCCGGTGCGGCTGTTACCTGTGTGATCCAGTCATCCAGTGCCAGTACGGTTATGGTCATCGGCTTTGTCAATGCCGGATTGCTGACTCTTACGCAGGCTATGGGGCTGATTTTCGGAGCCAATATCGGTACAACGATAACCGCTCAATTGGTGGCATTTGATATCTCATGGATCATTATGCCTTCTATTATTGCCGGCTTGCTGTTGAGTTTCTACAAACAGCAGAAGATTTCCAACTGGAGTGAAACCGTTCTTGGCTTCGGTTTTCTTTTCCTCGGTATGGAACTCATGAGCAATGAATTGAAGACTCTCGCCCAGCTTGAATCATTCAAATCTGTTTTTCTCACATTCCAGTGCGCCCCGGTCAACGGGATGATCCCCATAGGAGCATTGCTGGGGGCTGTTCTGATCGGTCTTGTTGCCACAATGATCATTCAGAGCAGTTCTGCCTGTTCCGGTATTATTATTGCATTGGGGGTAAGCGGACTTCTGGATATTTATACAGCAGTGGCATTGATCCTTGGATCCAATATCGGTACGACAGTTACAGCCCAACTGGCGGCAATGACCGCAAACCGGGTCGCCAAACAGGCTGCACTTGCCCATACATTGTTCAATGTTATCGGGGTTCTTATCATCTGTATCACCTTCCTGATCCCCTGGGGAAATGAGCCTGTATTTTTTGCAGTTATCAAAAAACTTTCCCTGAATGGAAGTGTACCCAGACAGATCGCCAATGCCCATACCGTATTCAATGTATTTACCACGATCATCCTTCTGCCTTTTATTCCTGTGCTGGTGAGAGTATGTGAAAAATTCATCCCTGTAAAGACTGAGAGGATCAAATACCAGTATCTGGAACCCCATTTGCTGGATAGTCCGCCCATTGCCCTTACCCAGTCCACTTATGCACTGCGCCGTATGCTGCAGAAGGCTTGGAAAACTGTAAATTGTGCATTGAACTTATATAACCGCAACGATGCAAAGAATCAGATCATTGCCGGGCAGTTGACAAAACGGGAAGCGGATATTGATGAAAGACAGAAAAATATCACCGAATATCTTTCCATGCTTATGGGGAAGAAAATGACAAAACAGGAGGCCGCCCAGATCCCGCTGCTGCTGCATTGTACCAATGATGCGGAACGAATCGGGGATCATACTGCGATCATCCGGAATATTATTAACGAAATGCAGGAGAATGAATTGCGCTTCAGTCCGGATGCGGAAAAAGAGTATGACCTTCTGCATGATAAACTTACCGAAATAGCAGAACTTTCCGCGGAAATGCTTACAAAATGTACTACAGAACATTTGCAGAAATCTGCTGTTCTGCACAGCGATATAGACCGTCTGCTGAATCAGTTTGAGTCAGAGCATGTTGCCCGTATCAACAGCGGTAATTGCAGTCCGCAGGTAGGGATCCTTTATCTGGAACTTCTGTCCGAGATCCGTAAAATAGCAAGACACCTCCTGAATATTGATGAACGTGCCAAAATGTTCTATGCGGATTTTACCGTTGAACAGAAAAAAGTCTGAAAGGAGCTTTGTTTACTATGTTAACAATATTGTATTTCATACTGGGTTTGGGACTGCTTTATTACGGAGCAGATTATCTTGTCAAAGGCGGAGCAGATATTGCCTTGAAATTGAAAGTTTCCCCATTGGTGATCGGGCTTACGCTGGTAGCTTACGGTACCAGTGCCCCGGAATTTGTTGTCAGTGTGGATGCTGCCGTCAAAGGTCTGGGGGATGTAAGTTTCGGGAATATCGTGGGGTCCAATATTTGCAATATTGCTTTGATCCTGGGAGTGTGTGCTGTTATCACTCCATTGCAGGTCAATCCGAAATTATTGAAATTTGATATAGGGATCATGATCGCTTCCGCCGCCATGCTGGTTGGGGTTTATGTGCTGAACAGCGGTGTGAACCGTTGGGAAGCTCTGATCTTTTTTGCCACCTGTATTGCCTATACTTTCTGGAATTTCTATTCATCCCGGAAAGAGGGGGCAACGACGGCAGAAGAGGATATGCCGAAAGCAAAATACGGGATATTCCTCTCCATAATCATGGTTGCCGGAGGTCTTGCAGCATTGGTAGGTGGTGCAAAATTATTTGTGAATTCTGCTGTTGCGATGGCACAATGGTGCGGTGTATCGGAGGCTGTGATCGGGCTTACAGTCGTTGCTGTCGGAACAAGTCTTCCTGAACTTGCCACATCTGTTGTTGCGGCAATCAAAAAGGAACAGGATATTGCAATCGGTAATGTAGTGGGATCAAACATATTCAATATTCTGGGGATTCTGGGCGTGGCTCCCCTGATCAGTCCGATCAAGACGCAGGGGATCAGCTATGTGGATATGTTCATGATGCTGTTTGTCAGTATTCTGCTTTACCCTCTGATGAAAAGCGGAATGAAGATCAGCCGTAAAGAGGGATGTGTTTTTCTGGGGATCTACATTATTTATACGGTCTATCTCATTATGAAATAATAAAACATACGAGCAGTCTTATGAAAAAATGTACCCCGGAAGCCGGATACAGCTTTTGAGGTACATTTTTTGTGGCGTTATATTTTATTTTACAGAATATTTTTCTGCCGGGGAGGGAAATGGAACCTTTATTTTCTGAAGTTTTCCATTTTTTCTTTTTTCCATCTGTTTACCCGTTTTTTCGCATTGAACTTAATGTTTTCCGCAAAGAACCATATATCATTCATGTGGAATACGCCTTTTCCCATAAAACCTTTGGCATCATATTTGCTCATGGAGGGAAGATCAATGATAATGGCTCCTTTTTCCGGATCAGCATAAGCTCCGCAGAAGCGGGGCTTTCTTTCGGTTTTTCCTGTACGGTAATCATAGAAAACAGCCCCCCTGTTCAGCTGCGGTCCGGCAGGAGTATTATCTGTTTTCCAGTTCAGCGGATTGATGCACAAAGTTTCCCTGCCTGCAAAAAGACTGTTGATACACTCTTTATTCATACTGTTCCAGATGATAACACAGGCAATATCCTCTTCCCCTTTTGCCGGAAAAATCTTTCTCCCTTTGAAAAGATTTTCAAATAATGCCTTTTTCATACTCATTCCGGGAAGATAGGCTGCTACAAACCCTTTTTCTTTGGAGATCTCTCTATTACTGTGCAGGACATAGCAAAGATCCAACGCTCCCTGACTGTGGCCCAGAAAGATAAAAGGTCTGCCTTTGTTGCAGTGCTTGAAATAGTACCGGAAGGCTTTTGCGGCATCTTTCGCCCCTTTTATTACGGAAGGAACAAAGGGGGAATGGGAGGAATCCGTACTTTTCAGAGCTTTCAGGATCCTGCCGTATTCCAGCTGCCGCACATAGGGGGCGAAAACTCTTGCCTTTTTTCCGAATATCCCTTTGGTCTGGGCATAAACAAATTTCTGTGTTTTGGCCGCAATTTTTGCTTCCGACCAATCCATATAAGGTTTATTTTTGTCAGCAACAAGGGTGGGATAGATGTAAAAAATATCGTAGGAAGTATCCTTTTCCCCTTCTTCATAAATGACCCAGTTCTCTTTTCTGCTGTAATCTACGGCAACAAGCAGAAAAGGGAAAAGGACCGGAAGCAGACAAAGTGTAAAGAATAATTTCTTATTCATTATTTTCTTTTACTTTCTGTTGGCATTGTTTTTTAATTCTTCAGACTGTGGATGGGGGCGGGGATATGGCCGCCTCTTCCAATGAATACTGCCGGACTCTTTGTATTGACCGGCATAACGGGAGCTTCTCCCAGAAGTCCGCCGAAATTAAGCGTATCCCCTACATTGTAACCGTAAGCAGGAATGATGCGTACAGCAGTCGTTTTGGTATTGACTACTCCAATGGAGATCTCATCGGCAATGATGCCGGAAATGATCTCTGCCGTGGTGTCCCCGGGTACTGCGATCATATCCAGACCAACAGAACATACTGCGGTCATGGCTTCCAGTTTTTCCAGAGAAAGGGAACCGTCTCTTACCGCCTGGATCATTCCTTCATCTTCGGAAACAGGAATGAAGGCTCCGGAAAGTCCGCCCACGGAGGAAGAAGCCATAACGCCGCCCTTCTTTACTGCGTCGTTAAGCATGGCAAGACATGCAGTTGTTCCTGCACAGCCGCACTGTTCCAACCCCATGTGTTCCAGAATTCTTGCCACAGAATCTCCTACTGCGGGAGTGGGGGCAAGGGAAAGGTCAACGATACCGAAAGGTACTCCCAGTCTGCCGGAGGCTTCCTGCGCAACAAGCTGTCCCATACGGGTGATCTTGAATGCGGTTTTCTTGATAAGTTCCGCAAGTTCCGCAAGATTGCAGTTGCCTGCCTTTTTGATGGCGGATGCCACTACTCCGGGACCGGATACCCCTACATTGATAACGGTTTCCGGTTCCCCGATCCCGTGGAACGCTCCCGCCATAAAGGGATTGTCTTCCGGAGCATTGGCAAAGACCACCAGTTTGGCACAGCCGATGCTGCCCTGATCTTTTGTAAGGTAAGCCGCTTCTTTAATGATCTTGCCCATTTGTGCAACTGCATCCATATTGATCCCGGCCTTTGTGCTTGCCACATT
Organism: Victivallales bacterium; assembly: GCA_045612485.1. Classification (GTDB taxonomy): domain Bacteria; phylum Verrucomicrobiota; class Lentisphaeria; order Victivallales; family UBA1829; genus RGIG5327. The sequence continues at coordinate 7,999 of JAZKZE010000104.1, forward strand.
GACAGAAGAACATACTCTTTCGGTTTCGGCTAGTGCCCGGGGGATAGTGGAGATCAATGTTCTGCCGCTGTCATTGAAGCCCTTCTGAACAAGGGCGGTATAGCCGCCAATAAAATTGATGCCCAGATCCTTTGCCGCTCTGTCAAGAGTTTTGGCGATACGGACACAGCCATCAGGGGAAACTCCGCCTGCAACAAGGGCAATGGGGGTCACTGATACCCGTTTATTTACAATAGGAATACCGTACATCTTTTCAATTTCATTGCCTGTCCGTACCAGATCCCGGGCATTTTTCATAATTTTATCATAGATCTTGTCAGCAAGGCGTTTTTCATCATCGCTCTGACAGTCGAAAAGGGAGATCCCCATGGTGATGGTACGGATGTCCAGACACTCCTCACGGATCATGTGGAGCGTTTCCTGAATATTTTCATGTGAAAGCATTTTTTACCTCATAAAACTTAAATCTTGTGCATGGCATTGAAAATATCTTCATGCATAGCATGGATCTGCAAAGAATTTTTTTCGCCCAGAAGGGACATTTTATCCACAAATTCTGTAAAGGGAATGTTGATATGGTCAATATCGGTGATCATGATCATAGAGAAATATCCGTGCAGTACAGATTGGGAAATATCCAGAATATTTACATTGTTTTCCGCACAGGAGGCACTGATTTTGGCAATGATGCCTATGGCATCTTTTCCCACAACAGAGATCACAGCTTTCATTTTTATTCCTTTCGTTTGAAAATGGCTTTTGATAATTTTTTACCTATTAACATACCCCGTTTTCAGCAAAAAAACAAGGTTATAAATCAATATTTCAGCAATATAGGTATTTTCATAGGATAAAAAACGGAAAAACCGGAAAAGGAGCCCTTTTCCGGGAACAATGTTTTTTACAGTTGACTCAACCGTTTATTTTACCTGCTTATATCCGGCAAGAGCCCTGGAAGCACTGTTTTTCAGCAGGGCGGCTTCTTTTGCATCAATATTTGCCGGAACAAAATTGACCTTATCCATTTTGACATCAAAGAGGAACATATACCAGAGTACCGCCTGCATATATTCTCCGTGGAAGTTCAGATGATGACTGTCGGTATTGAGAACTCTTTTACCGCTTTTTTTATCTTTACGCCAGGAGAATTTTCCCACGGGGTCGCCGGCAATAGAGGGCAGATCCGGATAAGTATAAGTTTTGCCGGAAACCGCAAACTTTACCGGAGAATCCTTCCGGTAAATCTGCACCGCATCGCCCATGGGGATAACGCGGAACTTGTATTTTTCAGCAAGTTTCCCATAAGCCTCTTTGAGTTTTTTATACATGACATCCTGATCGGCGATCAGTTTGGGGAATCGCTTGGAATCGCTCCGGTATGCCCAGGTCTGATGCACAACGATTTCAGCATTTTTCTGATATTTGCGGATGTATTTTATAAGATTTCCTGCATAGGGTTCGTAGGTATCAAAATTAAAACTTTTCTGACTGCCCTGCTGAATGGTGATAATATCATATTGATTATTTTTCAAAAGCTCATTGATATTGCCTTTGCGGACATCGCCTTTTGCCGGATTTTTTTCAGAATCCCATTTTGTTATCCTGTACGGGGCGAATTCGGGTTTCTTTTCCGCAGTTGCCAGATAGTTGTAATGGCGGTCAAAAGTACAGCCTCCAATATATGCACTGGTAAGAACCAGTTTGTTATCAGCGTCTTTACCAACGATCTGCGGCAGATTGCGTCCGACACAAATAGAAAAACTGTTGCCGATCATCAATACCTTAAGCTCTTTTGCCGCCATCGGGAAAGCTGCCGCCAGCAGAACTGCGGCAATAAAAACTCTTGCAAACATTGTTACATCTCCTTTATTTACTTATGTTTGGTTCTATCTATGAATATAACATAAAGTTGTTTTTTTTCAAATATGCTTTAAGGAAATAGATCATTATGTTTTTCAACGGTTCATTCGCTCATTTGCCGGGAAAAACAAATTCCTGCCCGATCCTTTGGAAATTGGCAACCTTTATCGGGGCCAGTGTCTTTACAAAAATACGGGATAATTGCAATATTGAAGTTTTTTTATGCTCAAATAGAAAAAAGTTTAAAAAAAAGTGATTTTTTTTGAAAAAAGGACTTGACAAACGGTGAATGGACGTTATTTTAGGGCAATAGAGCGGAAGAGTGATTCCTTCCGTAACAAAAAATAAAAATAAACAATCAGAAAGGAAGTGCCCCATGGTAACAGCAATTATCCTGGTGAATGTGGAACGCGATCTCATTATGGATGTGGTAGATGAAGTCCTGAAGATCGACGGTATCAAAGAAGTCCATTCCATCGCCGGTGAATATGATTTGGCAGCAATCGCCCGTGTTGAAGACAATCAGCAGCTCTCCATGATCCTTGCTGATAAAATGTGCCATCAGATCAAAGGCATTACCCATACCAAGACATTGATCTCCCTCGGTTCTTACTACAATTTCGATGTGGAAGCAGCTTTTCCCTGCAAATGTGCCTGCAAAGCAGCTCCTGCAAAAAAAGCTTCTGCTAAAAAATGTGCCGCAAAAGGCAAAAAGAAATAAAATGGATATTATCCTGTAAAGATACAGGTTTACTTTTCAGGACCCGGTGGATTCCGCCGGGTCTTTTTTGTTTTATTCAGTATGGTCTTCCGGCAGAATTTTTTTATGAAAAAGGGAAAATCACACTGTAAAAAAGTTTTTTCTGTGCTATTGTATTTACCTGTAAAGAAAATTTTTTATTTTGTCAATACTAAAAAATCCGTCTTTTTACGGCGGATAAAACAACTTTCAGGAGAAAAAAATGGGTAAAAAAACAAGTGCCCTCATTTTGCTTTTCAAAGAAGATTTTACTTCAGACTGCGGCGGGCTTCCCGGTTCATGGTATGTGGAACAGGAATCAGATATGCCTCATGTCCCTGCCATTGAAAGCGGGGAAAACTGCATCAATTTTCTTTCCGCTGGCAATAAGTTCCTCCCTGTGATCCCTGACACAAAAGATGCAAAAGTTGACTTTACCTTTTCCGTCAACTACGGTGCTGCCGACAGATTCGGCTTCATGATCTCTTTCCGCTACGATTCTTTCACCAGAAAAGGTCAGTACATCCGTTTGAGCAATGCCCGGGAAAGTGATGAAGTTGTCATTGAATACGGAAATACCTCCCTCAATTATTACAAAGGGGAAAAAGCATTTACTTTCAAAAGCAGTAAAGAAGAGTTTTCCAAACCTATTGATGTATCTCTGAACATCAAAGGAAAAACTGCGGAAATAACTGCTCTGGGCAAAAAATTCAAATTTACCGTGAAAGAAGGGGAAGGAAAAATCGCGTTTGCCCGTGAACATTTCTGGGATGTTCTGAAACTTACCTCCTTTTCCATTATGGGCAATGCCCCGCAGACAAAAACAAAGGATACCTCCTTTACTGTTATGCTGCCGGACAGTCTCACCCATTATCCTGTTTACTGCGATGTGGTGCTGAAAGATTACGGCAACTGTATGGATGCGGATCTCTCTTTCCATGGCGGCGTATCGGAAACCCCTATCGGGGAAGGCAATTACCACGGGAAACGGGCAGATATGATGACCAACCCCTATCTCAAAGTATTGACTGAAGATTCCTCACAGAAATTTATCGTATGCAAAGATACCATTGTGATGGTCCCTCCCGGAAATGCCGCTAAATTTTTCTACGGGATCATTTATCACAAATATGAATGGCCCTTCAAACGCAATGTGCGTTTTATGAAACCCCAGGGAAAATTTGACCTTGCAGTGGGATTTGAATCCTGGCACCATACTGTCAACCCCAATGAAGAATTGAATCCTGCGGAAACTGTTTTCACAACAAAAGGAAAACTTCTTTACAGCGGTCTGGGGATCTCCGACAGGGAAAATACTCTTGTGGAATTTCTCTCCCAGGAAGATAAGGAGATCGTGAAACGTATCCCCAAAAATGATCTGCGTTATGAAAAAGCCGTCAACTTTGCCAAAAAGAATCACTACTTCTTTGAAAAGGAAAAGATGGAATTTTCCATCCGGATCACCTCATTGAAAGCGTTGCCGGAGATTTTTGAAGTAAACTTGCTGGATGCGTTCCTGCGTCCGCTGGAAGCACTGGATTTCGATGTTATAAGCAGAAAAATCAAAAACGGTGTGAAATATTATGATGAACGGGAGATCGTTGTCAAGCCTCTTAAAAAACTTGCCTGCGGTGTTTATCATATCTCCATAACCTCCCTTGATCCCAGTGCGGAAAAACTTTATGACTATGCTGCATTTGAAGTAATGAGCAGGGATAAAGACGCTCTGCCCCCGCCGCTGATTTCCGGGCTGCCCTTCCTGTATAATGCAAGAACAGAAACAAGAGGACTTCTTACTGACTCCTTCGACCCCTGGATGAATGTGTGTGCCGATGAAGGGCATTATACTGCCTGTACTGTTATGCTGCCTGAAAACTTCAGCCGCTACAAAATGGCTCCCACTCTGAAAGCATACGGAAGGGAAAACTTCTCCTGGATCGGAACAAGAACTCTGGATAAACCGGATTGGCGCGATCATCTGGATGTTGTCAAAGATTCCAAATATGTGAATGTGGGTAACCACCCCTATGCAGGCAACCTTACCTGGAACTGGATGTACACCGGCGAACGGTTTAAAATCGTTATTGACTTCCTTAAAAAGATCAAAAAGACTCCCATTGATATTGCCAATCTGGAAAAAGTGTATGAAAAAGGGGAATGTCTGCCCCACAGCGATTTTCTGCTGCTTGCCAAAAACCATTGGGAGGATTTCCTGGATTACTTTAATGATGTAAATCTGGAAATGACAGGAAAACTTCTTGCAGAACTGCGTAAAGTACAGCCCAATGTGAAGTTTGCCACCTACGGCCCTTATGCCGTTTATGGTTCCGCACTGAAAAGCGGGGAAAGTGTCCGTATGAACGGTTCTTTGAAGATCCCGCCGGAAATGGTTGCATTCTGGCAGTATGAAGATTATCCTCTCTCCTGCGGATACTCTCTGGATTACGGACTCTTCTTCCTTACAGGAGCCCTTCTTCACATGCCCGGAGCCCATATCTATCCGGAAGTGTATGGCGGAAGCAAACTGCGTAACGGTTGTCCCGATGGTGCCGTATTCTATGCCTTCCCGCCCTTCGGTTGCGGCAGAGGGCCTGTAAAGGAACGTTCTGAAAAATTCCTGACCCGTCAGATCGCAAACTTCTGTTTCGGTACAGGACATCTTACGGATAACGGCTTTGAATTCTGGTCAAGAAGAGGCTTCCAGGCTATGCGTTTCACCCGCAGATGGTTTGAAGCAGTTCTGCGTATCTGGCCTCTCGTTCTGGAACAGACTCCGGTACGGCCGCTGCGCAGTGCCGCTTACGTTTTGAGCCGGGATTCCCGCCGGGCAAATAATGAAATCTCCATTAAAGATGACTTTGATGTCCGTCAGACTGCCACAGAGGGTGTTCCCTACATTTATCTTTGTGCCGCTTCCGCCGGGGTATGTGCCGGCTTCCAGCTTAAAGATGAAAATATGGATCAGCTTTCCGCCGGTCAGGTGGATACTCTCGTTCTTCCCCCCACAAAGGGTATGAGCAAAAAGGTCATTGCAAAAATCCGCAAACTGCATGAAGAAGGGGTCAACCTCATTGCCTGTCAGAGAGTGGATGGACTGGAAGACATCTTCGGGGTGAAAGATACCGGCAAAAAACGCCGTATCACCAAAGTAACAGGCACAAAAGGTTTCTTTGCAGATTTGAGTGACTATTGTGACGATGAAGAATGTACCGGCTCCTACAAGGCGGACGGGGCGGAAGTTCTGCTGAAGGCGGAAATACCTGTCCTTACTCTCAAAAAGAACAAAAAGGCTTCTGCCGCCTTCTTCAATGTGCCGCCCAATAAAGTACATGAAAACGGCTTGCGTCAGAGAGTATATGGCAACAGCAGTATCAGCGTGCTGATGGAAAAAGCCACAAGCGAACTTATGAAACAGTTTGCGGCAAGCGGAATATCCATTTCTTCCGGCCGTCTGCTGGGTTGTCATACAAAGGATGGCGGAATTCTTACCATTATCATGAATCCCTCCGACGAAAAAGAGCTTGTTACAAGCATCACCGTTGAGAAAAAAGGACTTTTCGCAAAAGATCCGGAAGTCAATGCGGATGTGACCATCATTGAAGAAACAGAAGAAAGCCGTACTTTCCGTGTCCATTTGGACAAAGGGGATTACCTTACCATGTTCTTCAAATAAGAAAAAGCAAAAATCCAACTGTATCAAATCCTGTATATGATACAGTTCTCTACAGGGCAATTTCAATGATTCTGCTGAAAGCGGAAAACATTTGAAGTTGCCCTGTTGTATGATAAAAATAAAATTCTGTACAGTTTTTTTATTCTCCCGTTTCAAAACTTGAAATGAAGTATCATAGTTACTATATTGATTATGTAAGGAGAATACTTTATATGAGTACACCCATTTACAAGGAAGTTGCAGAAAATATCCTTGCGTATATCCGGAAAGAACAGTGTACCGGCAGGATCCCCGGTATGTTGAAATTTGCGGAAATATTGCATGTGCATCATAAAACTGTGAAAAAAGCGGTTCATTACCTTGTGGAAAGGGGAATTCTTGAAGTAAGGGGGACTTCCGGTACTTTTGTGCGGGAAAAGAAAAACAGACGCCCAAAGAGAAATATTATTGGTATCGTAGGGATTTCCGTTGGACCTCTTACCGAGGATTTTCTGCGGCCGTTACGGAATAAAGCGGAAGAAAACAATTATTCGCTTATGACGATTGAGTTCAATGGTACTCTTTTCCGGGAAAACCGGACGATTTTACAGAATTTCCCTCTTGACGGTATTCTTTTCCGGGGATCAAGTCTTCTGAAAGAGCAGTTCCAGTACCTTATCCGGGATCAGATCCCTTTTACGGCGGCAGTCCCTTCCCTTACAAAATATTGTGATGTGGTGGAATTTGATCACGCCGCAGGTTACGGAAAATTATTGAAAGAATTACTGGCAAAGGGATATAAAAGAATCGCATTTATTGAGTTTGCCCGTCCTCCGGAATACCGGTATTATATCAAAAATATAAGAAAAGTTTTTATGGACATATTGCAGGAGGATTTTGATCCGGCATTGTTTCATATCATGGAATCCAGACAATACTATATAAACAATTACGGGGGCTGTGCCGGTCAGAGATTTCTGACAGATGCGGCTGGATATTTTTCTGCAATGGAAGAGCCTCCGGAAATTCTCATAAGTCCTGTCCAGAGTACTTTTTCTGCGGCAGAAAAGGTTCCCGGTTGTCAGTATGTGTTTGTGGGGAATATGGAACAGAGCTATCCGGAGAATTGCGGAATGATGAAATTTGATGAGGAGGAAAGACTTTTGCAGGGGCTTTCTTTTCTGATCCGCAGATGTGAGGGGGAAATTTCCCCTTACCATAATGTGAAACTTCCGCCCTCACTTATTGATTTATCCGGCATCAGGAATAAAAGCAAAAGTATTATAAAAAGAAAATAAATAACAGAAGGAGTAAGGTTTTATGAAAAAGGAAAAGTTTGTTTCTGTACGGCAAAAGAGTTTTACTCTCATTGAATTGCTGGTTGTTATTGCCATCATCGCCATTCTTGCCGGAATGCTTATGCCCGCATTGAGTAAAGCAAGAGCAAGTGCCCGGAAAATTTCCTGTGTAAGCAATGAAAAACAGATCGGATTGGCATTTATGAGTTACCACGGAGATTACAAAGATTATTTTCCGGCAGTTAATGCCACATACTATTATGACGAAGCAGATGCTGTTGTCAAGAAAGGTCAATGGCATTACGCGTTCTGGAAACATAAATATGTTACTGCAAAAATTTTTAAGGATTCTGCATTGCCTGATCCCAAAATTGCCACCAACAGACAGATCAATTCCCTGGGGGCTCCAAACAAGATCGGGTACGGCTACAACTATATGGGATTGGGATCCCAGCAACTTGTAGACAATACATGGGGAAGGGGGATGGCATTGAAAGAATTGAAAAATTTTTCAAAAATCTATCTTCTTATGGATTGTTCTCTTACAGATTCCCCCAGAGATACCGGTTGCCATGCTGTGCGTGAACAGAAAACTAATACTACCGGTACGGGGGTGGCGGATCCCTACCGGCATGACGGGAGCATCAATATTCTTTATGCAGATGGTCATGTATCTGCCACGATCATCCGCAATAAGTCGAATCCTTATGTAACACTGGGAGGCTGGTCGGAAACCAACAGACTGCATTGCTGGCAGGGATGGAAATAAAATATACTTGACCACAAAAAGGAGAATTAAATGAAAGTACATTTTTCTGTAATTTTTGTTTTTGCGTTTCTCATGTTGACTGGAGAAACATTTGCAGTCCCCTCAAAGACCGGTGTAAAGAACAACGTTGCCGGAAAAGCTGCTGCTCCCCGTTCAGAGAAAGTGAAAGCCTCCTCTTTCGGCTTCAATGCGGAAGATGCAACTGAATGTTTGCAGAAAGCAATCAATTCCGGAGCAAAAGTCCTGCATATTGATAATACCGGTAAGGATTATATTATCAGCAAGACCATCCGTCTTGCTTCCGACCAGAAGATCATTTTGGATGAAAACGTAGTCATCCGGGCAAAAAACGGCTCTTTCAAATCTCCTCCCCGCCCCATGTTCTATATTTACAACAGAAAGAATGTACATATTGAAGGAAGAAAAAATTCTGCGATCATCAATAACAGAAAATTATACCGGAATCCAAAAATTTATCCCCAGGGGGAATACCGTCATATCTTTCTTGTCATCGGTTCGGAAAATCTGACATTTAAAAACCTTACTCTTAAAGAAAGCGGCGGCGATGCCATCGATCTTCAGGGGACCGACCCGAAAAATCCTTTCAACAGAAATATTCTTATTGAAAATGTGCTTTTTGACGGCAGTATGCGTCTGGGATTGGGGATTGGCTCTGTGGAAAATCTCATTGTACGCAAATGCCGTTTTATCAATGCCGATGGCACTCCCCCTGCCGGCGGTATCGATATCGAACCCAATAAACCTTTTGAAAGACTTGTGAATATCCTTGTGGAAGATTGTGTATTTGAAAATAATACCGGCTCGGCATTTGCCTATTCTCCTTCCAAACTCAACTCCACCTCTCTTCTGGATAACTGTATCTTGCGCTCCTGTACCTTCAGAAACAATGGGGAAGATCTTTACATCCATCCCTACTATAAGGTGGATGATAAAAGCAAACCTGCAAGAGGCAGTTTTCTTGTGGATAAATGCCGTTTTGAAGGCAGAGTCCAGTTCCGGGAATGTGCTGAAAGTATTGATATTACCTTTCGGGATACCCTGTTCCGTACTCATAAAAAGATGAAAAAACATATTTTCCTTTTTGTGACACAGACCCCTCACGACTTCATTCTTGGGAATGTGAAATTTGAAAACTGTCATATTGATAATACCTTTCTTACGCCTTCGGTATTTTCCTTTATCACCAACGGAAAGACCCGTCTTTCCTCCAATGCTTTTTCCGGAACTCTTACGGAAAAGAAAAACGGAACAGTCAAAAAGGTCGATCTGGCAAAAATCACAAAAGATGCTGTTGCCTATTATGATAAATTTGCCCGTTATGTACCTGTTCCTTCTCCGGATATAAAGAAACTTGCTCTTCCGGATAAAAATATACCTTTTGCGGCTCCTCCGGCAAAAAATATCGTTCCTTTCCGCGGCGGGGAATTTCTCCAGTATGCGGAAAAGGGAAAAGAAACAAAAATCAAAGTGATTACTTACAGCAATACCTATGACAGCAGTATCGGAATCGTGGTGCGTGATCCTGCCGGAAAGGTCATATACAGAAAAGCCTATGTGCCCGGATCGCAGGATGTGATTTCTTTTGTGCCGGAAAAAACCGGGATCTATTCTGTAACGGCAAAATCATTCAATTCTGTTGCCCTTATCGGCGAAAAAGGTTCCGCATGGAAAATAACAAGGGATCGCTATGCTCTCCTTCAGCCAAACGGCAGACTTTATTTTACGGTTCCATCCGGTGTGACAAAATTTGCTCTGGGCGTGGATGCCGATCCGGAGGAAAGGATTACCATTTACAATGCCAAAGGGGAAAAAGTATTGCAGAAAACTGTGGGAAAACTGGATATTCTGGAAGTAAAACGCAAGGCGGCAGAGAAAGACGAGATCTGGAGTATAGAAATGTGGAAGGCATCCTGGAGTGTGAATATAAGAATATATGAACCTCTTGCAGGACTGGTTTCCCCGGATCCGGCTCTGCTTCTGAAAGTGAAGAAATAATTTTTTGTAAAACAGTATAAAATAAGGAAAAAAATGAAAACACATTTTATTACGGCGATGTTTCTGGTTTCTGCTCTTTGCTGCGGGGAGGTGCTTGCTGCTCCGGCAAAAAAAGAAGCAAAAAAAAGCATAAAAAAAGCTGTTGCACCCCGCCCGGAGAAAGTGAAAGTATCCTCTTTCGGATTTGATGAAAAGGATGCCGCACCCTTTTTGCAGAAAGCCATTGCCTCCAATGCCAGAGAGGTCATTATTGATAATGTGGGGAAAGATTATATCATTGGCAGCCCCATAGGATTATATTCCAATCAGACCATCACTCTGGAAAAAGGTGTTATCATCCGGGCGAAAAAGGGTGCTTTTCACAAAGGAGTCATGTTCCGCACCGAGGGGGGAAGAAATATCACTATACAGGGGATGGGAAATAACCGTATCATTATGAATAAAAAGGATTACCGTGATCCTAAAAAATATAAACAGAGTGAACACCGGCATATTTTCCAGCTTGTCAGTGTAAGCAATGTTACCATAAAAAACATCTCCCTTGAAGACAGCGGCGGGGATGGTATCTATTTCGGCGGCTATCTGAAAAGAAGACCCTACTGTAAAGATATCCTTGTGGAAAATGTGACGTTTTCCGGTCATAACCGGCTGGGACTTGCCGTTATTTCCGGAGAAAATGTGATCATAAGAAACTGCCGTTTTGTCAATGCTGAAGGCTGTCCCCCCCAGGGCGGGATCGACCTTGAACCCAACAAACCCGTTGAACGGATGAAAAATATCCTTATTGAAAATTGTGTATTTGACAACAATAAAGGAGCCGCCCTTTCCATAGCTCCTTCCAAATTGAGGGAGAAATCGGAAAAGGTTTCCGTGACCGTCCGGAACTGCAAATTTACAAGGAACGGCATCGACCTTTATCTGCATCCCTATTACAGCAACACCGTACCCCAGTCCCCTGTATCCGGGAAAGTTACTCTGGAAAATCTCTCTTTAAGTTCCGGCACCCAATTCCATTCCCCTGTGGAAACGGTACTTTTTGAGTTGAAAAACTGTGTCTTTGCCCCTTCTTCCGCCAACAGTACCATTTTTGATCTTACAGCGGCAAGGGCGGGAAAAGTACCTGTAGGCAATATCCGTTTCATCAACTGCAAACTTTCTCATCCCGGCGATCTCACAAAACAGCCTGTATTCGGTGTACGTTATCAGGCGGAAAGTCTTTTCAGTAGTAAAATCGGCGGCGAGCTTGCCATCGTCACGCCTTCCGGGACAAAGAATTATGATTTTGCCTCTCTTATCAAACGGGAAAAGGAACGTTTTGCACATCTTTATAAATACCGTCCCCTTCCGTTGGATGTAAAGAAACTTGCTGTTCCGGAAAAAGATGCAGCAAGAGTAAAAAATAAAAATCTCTTTTTCCGTCATGGAGAATTTCTCCAGTATGCAGAAAAAGGGAAAACGATCCGGCTGGTCATCCGTACAAAACGTATTGGCTATGACAGCAGTATTTCTTATGATCTGCGTACCCCGGACGGAAAGAAAATGGAAAATGGTTCTATCATTCCCGGACAGAGCAAGACCATCTCTTTTACAGCTCCGGAAACAGGCATATATCACCTTTTTGTAAAATCTTTCAATGTGGTGGATATTGATTCCTCCCACAGAGGAAATGGTTATGCAGCCGTCCGTGGCGGTTACAATCTTATCCAGAGTTCCGGAAAATTGTATTTTACTGTACCTGCCGGAGTAAAGGATTTTGCCATCGGAGCAAGCGGAAAAGCAAATCTTTTGATCCGGAGTCTTGCCGGGGAAACGGTATTGAAAAATACGCAAACAGGGGAAATGCAGATCTTTGAGTGTTCCAGAAAAAATGCGGATAAAGCGGAAGTATTTTATATTGAAGTAAAAAATATTTTCTGGAGTCTGGATCTTTCTTTGTATGCTCCTCTCAATCCTGTTCTTTCCACCAATGCAGAAACTTTATTCCGTTGATTGGTTATTCCGATTATTGCTTCTGATATAAAAAAGGGGCTGTTGCAAAAATGTTTTGCGGGGAAGACACCTTTTTGAAAAAAGGTTCTCTTCCCCGCCCCCCATCTTCCAAAAACTTTTGACGGAATTGCTTTTATCGTCACGATAAAAACAATTCCAACTTTTTTT
>JAZKZE010000105.1:0-40981 GCA_045612485.1 Victivallales bacterium
ACAGCATCCGGCACGGAATCCAGAAGATACAGAATTACAGAACGATCATTCACCCGCGCTGCGTAAACTTCATAACGGAGATCAGCAACTACACATGGGCGACGGATAAGAACGGCAACCCGACACAGCAGCCGGTCGATGATATGAACCATTTAATGGACGCGTGGCGTTATGGTGCGTCGAAATTGTTGGAAAAAGATACTTTTTCATTTGACTAATTTGAAAAACGGTGTAAATTTCTCAAAACGGAGATTGAAACATGTTGAACTGGGCAAAAAAACTTATAAACAGGGCGGGAAAAGCTATGGCAGCAGCAACAGAACCGGTCACGATGGGAGCGGACGAAAAGAAATGGCTTGAATACAAGATTGACCGGTGGAAAGGTTCACCGGAAAGATGGTCACAGATTGACGGCGAACGGTATTATCGTGGAGAACATGACATTCTGAACCGCAAACGGCAGGCAATCGGGGGAAAAGACGGCGAATTGGTCGATTTGGAAAACCTGCCTTGCAATAAGATCAAGGACAATCAATACGGCAAGATTGCAGACCAGAAACGGAATTATTTGCTGGGACAGCCGGTGGCGATCGACAGCGAAAACGAAACGGCAGCCAAAGCGGTCCGGGATGTTCTGAACGTTCAATTTCTGCGTACATTAAGCGCGGTCGGCTTGAACTGTATAAACACCGGTATTTGCTGGATTTTCCCGCATTACAACGAAAAAGGCGAGTTCAAATTCAAGGTATTTCCGGCTTATGAAATACTGCCATTCTGGAAGGACACGGCACACACAGAGTTGGATTTTGCTATTCGCTATTACAACGTTGATAAACCGTACAGCACGCAAAACGAAAAGATCGAGAAAGTGGAGATTTACAGGGCTGAAGGCATACAGCGTTTTATCCTTGAAAACGGAAAACTGAAACCGGACGAAACGCCGGAGGAATCATATATCACCATTGTGACACCTGGAACGGAAGCAACCACAGAAGATAACCCCGTGGTATATGCCGGATGGGAGCGCGTCCCGCTGGTTCCGTTCAAATTCAACGCCAAAGAGCAGCCGTTACTGGAACGTTGCAAAAGCCTGCAGGATGCCATCAATGAAACGTTGTCCGAATTCCGTGACAATATGCAGGAAGACGCACGGAATACCATTCTTGTATTGGTCAATTACGACGGAGAGAACCTTGCAGAGTTCCGGCACAATATAACTAAATATGGTGCGGTAAAGGTGAGATCGACCGAAGGCACGAACGGCGACGTCCGGACGCTGAAAGTTGAGGTAAACGCGGCAAATTATGAGATCGTTTTGAAAATGCTGAAAAAAGCATTGGTCGAGAACTGCCGGGGATACGACGCAAAAGATGACAGCGTCGGTGGAAACGCAAATCAGATGCACATTTCCGCCATGTTCAACGATATTGACATCGACGCCAACGAAATGGAAGCAGAGTTTCAAGCGTCCCTTGCGGATTTGCTTTTCTTTGTGAAGGCACACCTTGCCAATACAGGCAAAGGAAACTTTGAAGCGGACAAGATCGAGTTTACATTCAACAGAGACTTGATGATGAATGAAAACGAAATTCTTGACGGACTTGTCAAAGCCGGTGCACGAATCCCGAACCGTATTCTGCTGGAGCAGGTGCCGTTCATTGATGACGTGGATGCGGCGGAAGAATTGCTGGAAGAGGAAGCCGAAAAGGAGCAGGCGCAGTTTACCGATCAATTTTCAGCCGGAAACGGCGCAAATTCCGACGATAACGCCGGAGCCGATAATTTATCCGTGGCAGGGCAAAACACCGCAAAAACGGCGCAAAATGCGGAATAACAGGGGGCGCAGAATAGATGGCGCAGAGAGAGCAGGCATACTGGCGGAAGAGATTTGAGGTTTACGAACAACGGGCAAACCTCAAGAGCCAGTCACATATCCGAGAACTGGAAAAGCAGTACCGTGAAGCCATACGGCAAGCGGAAAAGGACCTTGCTGTCTTCTATAACCGGCTTGCAGGGAATAACGACCTGCCGAACATTGCGGCGGCAAAGAAACTTCTGACGGCGGGAGAATTGTCAGACTTCAAGATGAGCCTTGAAACCTATACCCGCCTTGCAAAGGAAAACGGGATCACCGGAGACTGGACGCAGATGCTGGAAAATGCTTCTCTGAAGTACCGAATCAGCAGGCTGGAAGCAATGGAAATTCAGCTTGAACATCATGCAACGATGTTGATGCAGGGACAGCTTACGGGTCTAACTGAATTCGTAAAATCGGCGTATGAATCCGCCTATTATAACGGTGCTTTTGAGATTGCAAAAGGAACCGGAATCGGGAAATCACTTTTCCGGCTGGACGATAAACGGATCAATGCAGTCATACACAGACCGTGGGCGGCAGACGGGAAGCAATTCTCTGAGCGCGTCTGGGGGCAGCACCGTCCGCAGTTGGTACAGAACTTGCATAGAGACCTTACAAGGTCACTTATGCGGGGCGAGGGACCCGACAAAGCGATCAAGGCTATATCGCATGACTTCGACGTCAGTCTGAGTGCGGCGGCGCGCCTTGTGCAGACGGAAGAGGCGTATTTTTCAGCCGTGGCACAAAAGGACGTTTTCAATGATCTTGACGTCGAACAATACGAGATCATAGCAACGCTTGACAGCCATACCAGCGAAATATGTCAGGACCTTGACGGGAAAGTATTCAAGATGTCAGAGTATGAAGCCGGAGTGACTGCCCCGCCGTTCCATGTGCGGTGCAGAACGACAACCGCGCCTTTCTTTGATGACGAGGTGAACGCTACACGCGCGGCACGCGATCCGGAGACCGGGAAGACGGTACAGGTTCCGGGGGATATGAAGTATCAGGACTGGAAAGACCAGTATACCATTGATCCGGAGACCGGAAAGACCAGAGCGCAACTGAAGGCAGAGCAGAAGGCAAAAGAGGAAGCCGAAGCAAAAGCCAGAGCCGAAGCAGAAAGAAAAGCACGTGAAGAGGCAGAACGGAAAGCCAAAGCGGAAGCAGAGGCAAGGGCGAAAGCCGAGGCAGAAGCCGCACGGAAAGCCAAAGAAGCGGAAAAGCCGGAGTTTGCCCCTGCAAAGACGATCAAAGAGGCAGAGGAATATATTTCTCAATTCGTCAATAAAAACGGCTTTGGTGCGCTTGGCGTATCGTATACGGGCGTTAATATTGATGTGGCAAATGAGATTAATAAACAGCTCGGATTTTTGTGCGCCGAATTCAATGTGAATAAATTCGGCGGAATTGTTGCCCCTGCCGGGAATACAAAGCTGGGGAAATTGATTTCTGGCGCAACAGCAGCATATTCACCGGTACGGAATAGTTTTATGTTGAACCGTGAATCTATGAAGAGTTTGAAAGTTGCAGAACAGGCTTTTGCGAAAGAAAAAGAGATTTTGGAAAATTTCTTGAATCATCCTGAAAGATACGATTTGTCAAAAGTGTCAAAGAGGACGCGCGATGTTCTCAATAGGGCGAAAATTAGCGGGCGGGCAACTGTTCCGCAAACAATATCAGAGGCTATTACGCATGAGTTCGGACACATGATAGAGCGCGACGTAATGAAGCACGGACTTTGGAACGGCGTCGAGTCGAGAATGACCGAATTTGCAAACAAAATATCCGGATATGCGGGAGAGAACAAAAGCGAATATATAGCGGAATCTTTCATTTCTTACATGAAGGGCGAAAGAGTTGCAGATCCCGATTTGGTTAAAATTTTTGATTCATTAAAACGGAGGTGATTGAATGGAAGAAACCGAAGATAAAGACATTATCGTCGATGATTTTTTTATTGCGACAAATGCGCTTGAAAAAGCAGAAAAAGAGCCAAAGGAGGCGAATAAATGAACTGCACTTGCAAAGTGGAACAGCGGCGATTGATGCCGGCAGTTTTCAACTTGAAACAGCACTTGAACGGTGCTGAGACGATGGTCTGGGAGCTGGATAATTGTGTGATCAATCAGGGGACATGCGACCTGAAGAAATACGACGCAACACTTGTGCTTTGCGTCGACGGCGTCGTAGATGAAATCCTGCTTGTAAAGGAGCATGACGCAGAATCTGAAACAATGAAACTGAAGTGGAACGTCGGGACATACGCCACAGCACTTTCCGGTCATGTTAAGTATCAAATAGTATTCCGGAGTACGCAAATCGGCACTCTGGGCGTGATTGGGGCGGATGACGTGAACGCAAACGGGACATACAGTATCGTGAATGAAGCCGCAGAGGGTACAGCCAGAGCATACACCAACGCGAGCGGATACCGGATTGACTGGGATGGCGAAAATAACCGCTGGCAGATGAAAGACGACAAAGGCGGGATCATTGACCATCAAGCAACGCCCAGCGTAAACCCGTACTGCGGGGCATGGAATAAAGTTGCGGTCAGTAATGCCGTATCTGCCGTATGGGCGAGTGATGAGGCTATAATGTACATCAGCGAGACCATAGCGGCAGACCAGTACATATCAGCGAATTTCCCGACCATTTTACGGCAAGTATGGGAAAAGGTCCGGAGCATGATTCTGAAAGCCGGAGCATCAACCGCAACCGTGCAGGTTACAGAAACAGACTGGAAGGGCGAGGAATCCCCTTACTATATCGACCTTGCAGAGTTGGGCGGCGGAAACGCCATTCCATACGGCGCAGAGATTATGTCCGTAATCTTATTCAGGGGGAATACATCCGCCGGATACAGCGACATTGCAACGGTGAAGATCGAGCAGAAACCAAACGGGAATACATACGTCTATTCGCCGGAAAAAGTAACCGGCAAGGCTGTAATCTTAATCAAAGGCGGAATGACCTATTCAGAAGCCGGAGACAGTGGCAATACAGACACGTCGAACCTTGCGGGAGACAATCTGCCGATCCAGCTGGGGAGCCCGGTATCTATCAAGGGATATGTAGACGCGCAAGTCGGAGACATAAACGCGGTACTGGATCAGATAAACGGCGTGGAGGTTTAAGTCATGGCGTGGGGCGGCGGAAAATTCACAAAGGAAAATAAAGTCCTGCCGGGGGCTTATTTTCGTCCGGCTGGCGGCGGAACGATCACAGTTTCCGGTTCCGGCGGCGGTGGCGGCGGTGGCAGTGGAGACAGCGGCGATACATCCGGCTTTGTTGCGTATTTCATAGAGGGCGCGGACCGGATGGTCATTGAGGGCGATTGCGTGGGCTGTACAGCAGACGGCTGCTTGACAATCAATAATGACGCCTGCGTTTGCGCCGGAGACGGGTGTTTGACGATAACGACGACAGAATAACAGACAGAAAGAAGGTGTGGAATGGCAGAATCAGAAAACTGCGTATCAACAGTAATCATAAACGGCGAAACACGGAAAATCAAAGATCAGAACGCCGTAACAAAAGCCGAATTCGAAAAGGCAGTCGGAGACATAAACAGTATTATTGACAACATCAACGGAACGGAGGTGTAACAATGGGAACGACAGCGGAAAAACTTGCGCATACTTTGGCTTGTAAAGAAGCCATCAAGGCGGCAATTCAGGAAAAGGGCGTCAGCATTGACGCAAGCACAAAGTTTGCAGATTACGCCGGAAAAATTGAAAGCATTGAAACCGGAACCGACACGTCCGACGCGACGGCGACAGCCGCCGACATTCGCAATGGGAAAACGGCATACGGGGCAGCGGGGACAAAACTGACCGGAACTATGACAGACGAATTTTTTGTTTGCCTTTCGACAGACGATTCCGCAAAAACATGGTCCGGCAGAAAACTGGAGTTGAACGCTGACGGCTTTTATGAAGCAACCGGAGACGTCATTAATAACATCCCGTATTATGGCTTTGTACCAGTCGCAGGGAGTTATTACGACAAAAAAACGCTTGTAAAAATAGAAAAGCTATACAACCCGAGCGCATACCTTGAGGGAATTGTATTCGCAGCAGACATGCAGACGAATGAAGCAATATACAACGGGCAGACGGTACAACTTTCAGGCGGCAATATTGTAGCGGCTCCCGGATATACGGACGGGACAAAGGCTCTCAATGCGTCTAATTGCGAATTTGACATTGACGGAAAAACAGATTTTGCGAACAACGAAATCTCTTATGCCGTGACGATATATTACGATTCCCAGGGGTCAGCTGGTGATTTGAGAGTTATCGAGTTGCGTGATTTAGAAGACGACGGTTCCGGTGCTGGAGCAGTGCAATTAGCGTATAACGGGAGTAATTTTTACGGACCGATTTATACCAAATTAGGCGGAAGTTTGTCCTCATTAAATCCCGGATATGGCTGGCATCATATTGTATTGACATCCAACAATTCAAAAGTCATCGGATATTGTGACGGAATACAGTTTGCTACCGGAGATGACAACGGATACGGAGTACCGTCAGATTACGAAAAGCTCTATTTGCGAACAGCGTGCCACAAAAACAACGTATATCTCAAAGATGTGCAGGTCTATAACCGGGTGCTTGCAGCGGACGAGGTAGAAAGCCTTTTTGCAGCGGCGAAACTTCCGACAGCTTAATGACAGGAGGACAACATGACAGACACAGACATCCAGAACACTATACAGGAACTGGGCGCAGATAATGCGCTGAACGTATCGCTCAAACTCAATGACCTCATTCGGCTTATTGAGACAGCAAAGCGTGACGCGTGGTGTATCCGGACACCGAATACGGGATATGCAGTAGGTAATCAAGTCAACATCCCGGGAGTTGAAAATTACGGCTACATGTTGAGATGTAAGACTGCCGGAATGACAGGAGCAGCACCGATTGACTTCTCCAACATTTCCGTGGGGCAACAGATCACGGACGGATTCGTCACGTGGGAGGTTATCGAGCGGGTATCGTTCCCCGATATTCCGGGCGCTCCAGTGGCGACCGTGAACGGCAAGACGGGGGACGTTACTATCTCAATTGACGACATCGACGGGCTGCGGGATGCGGTGAACGCCATCGACGATAAACTCCCGCTTTACGGCGGGACGCTGACGGGGAGCTTGTACTTTTCGCGCTCCGGGAATATCAAATCTGCGCCGACGGACTACATCATGATCATGAGCGGAGAGGAATACCTGGATTCTCCGCATATCCTGCTGCGTGGCGCGAATGCAACACCATCCGAAAATGAGGTCCCGGGGGAAATCTTTATAATTGCGAACGACGGAAAGAACGTATCACGGTTAGTTTGCAGACCTAACGGCGAGTTCACATGGCAAGGCAAGAACATTGTCCGTTCAATTAACAACATTCCCGCCGATATGTACGGGAACGTGCCGTTTGACGTTCCAGTGAAAAGCGTAAACGGAAAGACCGGAGAGGTGACTATCAATGTTCCGGACTCCCCAGGGTATCCGGATTATGAAAACGCAAAACCAGCAATAAAAGCAGCTTCATACAAAGCTGAAGCCGATGGATGGGTGTATGCGGAAGCATGGAGCGACGACACATATAGACTTTTTTACGTTAACGGAAAGAAAGTAGCGTATGGCAATGGTTCTGATTTACAGGGGGCTTCCTGTTTTGTTCCAGTAAAAGCCGGGGATGTTGTCACCGTAACCAACGCTGGACAGCATGGGACAGCAGGAGGAAGTGTCGATGCAACCTTTATCTTCTATCCAAAAAGATAAGGAGGAATGACGCTATGCGAATTTTTCCGAAAGTTGAGTTCATACCGGAGACCGAGGACGGCGATATTTTCCGGTTGCTGGAGCCGGTGAAATTCGTCTGGAACGGCAAGGAGTTCACCGTTCCGGCGGGCTTTACTTGCGACGGCGCAAGCATCCCGTCGTTTCTCTGGGTGAGCGTTTCTCCGAGGATTGACCAGCGGACGCTTGCAGGATCAATCGGGCATGACTATCTTTACCGCAACACGCCGGAAGGATGGACACGCAAGGAAGCGGATGACTTGTTTTATGATGCCATCCGCGATCACGGTCTTTCATGGTGGAAGGCAAAAAAAGCATACTGGGGGGTGCGAATATTTGGCGGCATTTCTTGGGGCGAAAACAACAAACACAACGAACCGCAACAGGGGGGCGGCAATAATGTCAAGTGTGAATGACAGACTGGCAAGTTTGGAAGCCAAAACAGAGGAAAACGGAAAAACAATCTGGCGGGTATTCGAAGCCATATATGGCAACGGAAAGCCCGGATTGCTGACGGAATTCCAACTGCTCCGGCAGAGCGTGGAAGAACATCACGGAAGCGTTGAAGAGCTCCGGAAAAAGAACCGTGGCGATTGGCGGTGGATCATTACCACACTTGTGGCGGTGGCTGCCGTAATCGTTGCATATTTCAAGTAACAAAAAAACAGAAGGAACAAAAAACATGATCAAAGCAATCGTAACTATTGCAGGGATGGCGGCGGCTATTGCGGCAGCAGTAACCACAGCCGGATGCGGTCACAACGTCGTCAATTATTCGGACGGCGTCGGGCTGGAAACAACATTCAGACCGGATTCCGGGAACTTCGGCTTGACGTTCCGTTACGGCAAAATCCTGAGCGCAACGGTCAGAGAGAATTCAGAAATCGAAATGACCGGAGAGGGGCAGGGGACCGGCGGAACCGGCGCAACCGTGACCGGCGGAGCATCCAGCACCGGAAGCGTGAAAGTCAAGATCGGGCAGCAAATCACAGGTTACTACGTGGACGCGCTGAAGGCAGGAGCAACCAAAGAACAGCTGGACAAATACCAGACCGGAGAAAAGGCGGATTCCAGCAAATGACGCCGGAAAAGTATGTGCAGAGTTTCACAGACCCGGACAGCGGGGAGGTTGAGCAGATAACGACCGAACCGCTGGAATATTGGACAGCTGACGGATGGGAGATTATCCCGGCAGGCTTCCGGATTCAGTCAGTACCGTTTTTCCGGCTGGATTCGGAGGAAATCCGGATCTGTTTGCTGCACCAATGGCGCAGGACGGCAAAGAATACGCCGCGCGTGCCCGCTGTGATGGCTTTACGGCGTGACTTGATAAATTACACGGAGGAACGATACAAGGGCATTACAGGGCGTTTCTGGGCGTTTCTGCGTGACCGGCTGAAAATTGAACTGCTAAGTATCACTTATATGTTCTCTTGTAGGACAATTTCACGAATTAAAAACGTACTACAAAGGTATTACAAAAGGTATTACAACTTATTACACGAAAAAATCAAGAAATTTTATAATTTCTGATTTGACATATCCAAAATCAGCATTATTGTAACCATTGCCAATACCGGACATTCCGGGTAAAAAATGAAACGGCAATCAAAAGGAGATGACACCAACATGAAGAAAGAGGATTTGACCGCATTAGGACTTACAGACGAACAGGCAACCGCAGTTATTAACGTCCACAAAGAGGAATTGAAGGGATACGTCCCCAAATCCAGACTGGATGAAGTGATTGCGGATCGCGACGGGCTGAAAGATCAGGTCACGGAAAGAGATAAGCAGATCGCAGAACTGGGAAAGAGTGCCGGAGATAATCAGGTACTGAAAGAGCAGATCACACAGTTACAGGCGGACAACAAGAAGGCAGCGGACGAATACGCCGCCAACATTGCACAAATCCGGCTGGACAACGCTGTGGAACTTGCGCTGACAGGAGCAAAAGCCAAAAACGGCAAAGCGGTCCGCGCACTGCTGGATCAAAGCAAGATCAAAGTCGGAGAAGACGGCACAGTCGAAGGATTGGACGCACAAATCAAAGCTATTCAGAAGTCAGACGCGTATCTGTTCGACACCGGCGAACCGGCACAACCTCAATACAAAGGTGTTGTCCCGAAAGAAGGAGACGGAAAACCCGCCCAGAAATCCGTGAAAGAAATGACTTATGCGGAAATTTGCGCGTCTCTGAATAATGGCGGATCACTCAATTAACTTAAAACAAAACCACACACGAAAGAGAGGAAACAAAGATGGCTGACACTAAATTTGACGCCAAAAGTTTCAACCCGGAGGCATTCGGACTCTACGTCAATAAGGTTCCGAACCTCAAAAGAAATGAGCTTGTAAAAAGCCGCGCGGTAGTCGGTAACGAGGACATCCGCAATTCTTTCAGCTCACAGACCGGCACTTTTTATGCACGAATTCCGATGTTCGGCAACATCGACGGTGAAGCGCAGAACTACGACGGCAGCACTGACCTTGTACCGACCAGCACAACCACATTCGAACAGGGCGTGGTCGTATTCGGTCGCATGAAGTCTTGGGAAGAAAAAGACTTTTCTTATGACATTACCGGCGGAGTGGACTTCATGGACAACGTCGGGAATCAGGTCTCTGCATACTGGGAAGACATTGACCAGGGCGTATTGCTTGCGATGCTGAAAGGTATCTTCAGCATGACCGGCACATACAATGAAACATTCATTGCAGCGCACACTCTGGACATCACCGGCGAAACCGAAAAAGATGTACAGGGCAATCCGCTGAATATGGTCGGTGCTGCAACGTTGAACACCGCAACACAGAAGGCTTGTGGCGATAACAAGGGGGCTTTCTCTCTGGTCGTTATGCACAGCGCGGTTGCTACCAACCTTGAGAACTTGAAACTGTTCAAATACATGACTCATACGGACGCGGACGGAATCACCCGCAACCTTGCAATGGGTACATGGAACGGCTGCACTGTTCTGATTGACGACGGTATGCCGGTTGAAGACGGAAAATACACGTCTTACGTGCTGGGCGACGGTGCTTTCAGCTACGAAAACATCGGCGCAAAAGTGCCGTTTGAAATGACCCGCGACGCATTGAAGGCAGGCGGCAAGGACATCCTTATTTCCCGTCAGAGAAAATGTTATGCACCGAAGGGAATTTCTTTCAAAGTTCCGGCTGGCATGGGT
Organism: Victivallales bacterium; assembly: GCA_045612485.1. Lineage (GTDB taxonomy): Bacteria > Verrucomicrobiota > Lentisphaeria > Victivallales > UBA1829 > RGIG5327. The sequence goes on from JAZKZE010000105.1 coordinate 10,856, forward strand.
AAATCTCCCACAAACGCACACTTCGAAGACGGCGCAAACTGGGAAATCGTACACGATGGCGGCGTTGCAAGCAATCGCAAGCACTTCGACCATAAGGGTATTCCGATTGCCCGCATTGTATCCCTTGGCTGATTACAGACGGCTGGAAAAGGAGGAAATAGAACATGGACAACGCAATGAAGGACAGAATTACACAGCGGCTGGCGTCGATCGGCTACACGTTCACCGAAACAGACGGTTTTGCGCTTGATTTGATCTTCGATAAGGTCACGTCCCGCATTTGTCATGCCTGCAATATTTCCGCCATTCCAGCCGGATGTATGGAAGCAGAGATCACAGACGCAGTCTGTGGGGAGTTTCTGCAAGGGAAGAAATCGAATGGAACACTGACCGGAATTGAAGTTGAATCGATCGTCAAGGCAATTACAGAGGGCGACACAAAAGTGGAATTCGCTACCGGATCAACCGGCGCGGCGGACACTTTAGAAGCCTACCTGAAAACGCTGACGGCAATCGATCCGGCGACGATTATCGCTCACAGGAAGCTGGTGTGGTGATGGCGGATATTACGGACATTCTGAAAAAAGCAAGGAAGCCGATCATGTCAATGATGACCGGTTCCTGTGACATTCAGGAATACAGAAATGTAAAGGACCCGAAAACACACGTTACAAGGTCAGAACTTGTGACGTTGTTTACGGCTCAACCTTGCCGCCTGAGTTACAGCAAGAATCCAGCAACGGCGGAAGGAGACGCTCCCGGGTTGCTCCTTACCGTGCGGCTGTACCTTCCGTCGGAGCTGCCTATCAAGGCGGGCGATGTATTCACCGTAACGCAGTCTGGAAAGACGCGGACATTCAAAGCCGCGTCAGAACCGGCGATGTACACAAATCATCAAGAAATCGAGCTGGAAAGCGCGAAAGAGTACGCATAAGGCACACAGGGAGGGCAGAACATGGCAAGTATCAACCATGAGGCATTAATAGAGCTGCAACGGCAGTTTGAAGAAATGGCATCCCAGGAGGGGCAAAAAGCCTTTTATGAAGGCTGCGCCAAAGAGTGCGCCGCGCGGTTTCTGCGGAAGGTCATCAATAAAACCACAACCGGTGAAAATCAGTACACTTTCGAGGAAACAGGCGAGGTCTACAAACGCGGCCCGAATAAAGGGAAAGCCAAAACCAAAAAGGTTGTATCGCGACAAGGCGGAACCTTAAAGCGTGGCTGGCGAGCATTGACCGAAGAAGAAGCGATCAACGGTAACGTCCCAGACGTTGAAACACACGTCAGAACACGGATACCAGTTGACCATTCCGGAAGCACACACAGCATCACGATCACCAACCCGGTGAACTATGCGTCATACGTTGAGAACGGACACCGGCAGCAGCCGGGGCGGTACGTTCCGGCGATTGGAAAACGCTTAAAAAAGAACTGGGTTGAGGGCCAATTTATGATGGCGAAATCAGAGGCGGAAACAAAAGCGGAAATTCCGGCAGTGTTACAGCGACGCTTGAATAACTTTCTGAAGAACGGAGGCGGGAACAGATGAAAACGGCAGACATCAAGCAGGGAATAGTTGACGCAATAGCGGCGGCATTTCCTTCAGCAACGATATACACCGAAAAGGTCCCGCAGAACTTCGAGGATGGCAGTTTCAGAGTAAAGTCTATCACGGCAACCAATCGGGCAGAGCTTGGTTCCAGACGCTGGCGGGAAATTCAGTTTGATATTCTGTATTTTCCGGCGGCAATGGAAGAACTTGCAGAGGCTGAATGGGAACTGGTAAGGGACCGGCTATTCAACACGGTTGAATGGATCACCGTTGCAGACGATACAATGCGTGGCACGGAACTTGCAGGGGACTGGGATGCTGAGGGAGAAGTCGGGCATTTTCGCGTCACATTCGGGGCGCATTTGCTTGAAGCTCCCGAACCGGGTCCGACGATGGAAACTCTCACACAGAATACTGGAGGCAATCAATAATGACAACCAAAAAAGCAGCGGCAGCAGAAGCAAAGCCGCAAAAATACACAAAGGTTGCACTGGCTGGCTCAAAGCGATTCCAGCTTAAACGTGACCTGATTAACGCGATCTTGATTGATGGTGAAGAATACACCATTGAAGAGGTTGAAAACGCAATAGAAAACTATCTCAAACAGGAGGTTTAATTATGTGGGGCGGCGGAAAATGGCTCGTACAGAATAAAGTGCTGCCGGGATTTTACCATAAATTCCTGAGCGCAAACAAAGACGGCATTGCTATCAGTGACCGTGGCAAGGCTGCAATCGGTCTTGAGTTGGATTGGGGTATTGAAGATCAGATTTTCACCGTTGAAAATGCTGACTTCCAGAAAAACACAAAGAAGATTTTCGGGTACAGTTATACAGATGATCAGATGAAACCGCTGCGGGAAATCTTCCTGAATGCGACGACGCTGTATTGCTACCGTTTGAACGGCGGCGGAGAAAAGGCAACCGGCAAGTGGGGAACCGCGAAATATACCGGGACGCGCGGAAATGACATCAAAGTTGCGGTCATTGCGGCAGTCGATGAAGTAGGGGAATTCGACGTTGAAACCTATCTCGGAACAGCGAAAGTTGACACCCAGAGAGTGGCAACAGCGGCGGACCTTGTGGACAACGATTACGTTATCTGGAAGAAAGACGGAGCATTGACAGCAGACGCCGGAACAGCATTTTCCGGAGGTACAAACGGCACAACCAGCGGGGACAGCCATCAAGCATTCCTTGACAAAGCGGAACGCGTTCCGTTCCATACTCTCTGCTGTAACTCTGACGATAAAGTGACCGTATCGCTGTATGTTGCCTACACAAAGCGTATGTGTGATGAGGTCGGTAAGGTATTCCAGTTGATCGTTCCCGGAGCAGACAGCACCGGCGCAGAGATTGCACCGGATAACTACAACGTCATTGTAGTGCAGAATAAGGTTCTGGACGATGGCGCGCCGGATTATGCCTTGATCTACTGGGCACTGGGCGCACATGCTGGCGTTGCGGTCAATAAGACCTTGCAGAACCGTATCTATAACGGCGAATACAAGGTCGACACAGACTTCACGCAGACCGAATTGATCAACTTTATCAGCAACGGTAAATTCGCATTCCATGAAGCCGGCGAAAAAGTCCGCGTTCTGGCGGATATTAACAGCTTCGTGACGTTGACCGAGGAAGAGCAGGGCGAATTCAAGAACAACCAATCAGTCCGCGTATTCTATCAGCAGGTGACCGACATTTCCGCCACATTTAACAAAAACTGGCAGGGGCTCACTCCGAACGATGCGGACGGCAGAAGCGCATTCCGTGGTGTGGTCATCAAGTACCTCCAGACATTGCAGGACATCCGTGCGATTCAGGAGTTTGACCCGGAAACCGTCGTTGTTGAAAAGGGCGAAGCAAAAGGCTCCGTGCTGCTGAGTTACCCGACGAATGCGGTCAATGCAATGTATCAGCTGTACGCAACTATCACGGTCCAGTAATTGAAGGGAGGAATAGACAATGGCAGAAGTATTCAAGCCGAATGACGCCGTTTCCGCGAAACTGGGGAAATGTTACGTTATCATCGACGGGCAGCGCGAATTGTGGCTCCATGTCAAGAGCATTGAAGTCAAAGCAACCATAGACAGTACCGACGTTCCGCGTCTGGGATCATTCGTCAAGGGCAGCCGCGCAACTGGCATGGCATACAGCGGCACAATGACCATCTACAAGGTCAATCCGCGAATCGACAACATCATCCAACAGATGGCGGATACAGGGCTGGTTCCGTACTTCGACATCCAGACGGTCAATGAAGACCCGACTGCTGCGAACGGCAGAGACGTCAAATTGATCAAAGATTGCCACCTTGACGGCGATATTGTTATCGCTGCAATGGATGGCGACGGTGAATTCCTTGAGCAGGAAGTCAGCTTCAATGCTGGCGGCGTACAACCGCTGGAAAAATTCAACGCTGACACCAGCATCATTGCCGGTTAAGCAAACACAAATAATCCTCCCGGCGTAATTGTCGGGAGGATGCCAAAAAAACACATCAAAGGAGCAAAAACATGAGCGAATTGACAGCATTTTTCAAAGAGAACAAAAAAGCGAAACAGAACGAATTTTTTGCGGCATCGAAAGACTTTACAGGAGCAGACGGAAAGCCGCTGCTGTGGGAACTTCGACACGTTCCGACGATCACGATACAGCGCATTGAAAGCGAATGTACAACGATCAAAAAAGGCGGCGTGGCATCCGTTGACATGGTGGCGTTTCAAAAGAAAAAAATGGCGGCTGCTGTGGTATTCCCTGACTTGAAAAATGCGGAACTGATTGACAACTACATGAGTGATTACCCGCTGGATCAGAGAACACCGGAAAACCTGCTTCCGCTTATGTTGAACGACCCGTATGAATATCGGGCTCTGGCGGCGAAAATTGCAGAGATGGAAAACATCAATCCGAATGAGCTGATTGATAAAATCGAAATTGCAAAAAACTGATTCGGCGCGGTGGGGATTCCGCGCTGGCACATTATCTGTTTCAGAAGTACGGCTGGACGATCAAACAGATAAAAGAAATCCCCGAATATAGCACAGAAGAAAAAGCCTTTCTCTGGGCTTCGATAAAGGTTCAGAGAGAGGATGAGAAGGAAGAGGAAGCCAAAATAAAGGCATCGAGAAAGAAGGGACGGCGTTAATCACATGGCAACAATAAGCAGCACCATTGCACTCAATGACCAAATGACCCCGGTATTGCGTTCCATTGCGACGTCTCTAGCCGGGGTCAATGCCGCATTTGCACAACTTACCGCGTTAAGTGGTGACGCGATCGACACGCAAAATATACAGCAGGCAAACCGCGCATTATTGCAGACAGAACAGGCGCAAGATAACGTAAATCAGAGCTTAAGAGAGGGCGCGGGCGCTGCCGATCAACTCTGGGGGAAGATCAAAGGATTCATTGCCGCATACGCTGGCTGGAATGTTGTACAGCAGACAGTTGCATGGTCAGACGAAATGACCAACATACAAGCACGACTGGCGCAAGTGAACGACGGTAGCCGGTCACAAAGCCAACTTATGCGGGACATTTATTTGAACGCCCAAAATGCACATGCTTCCTTGCAGGGCATGGCGGACATTGTCGGGAGATTCGGGAACAATGCAAGAGCCGCATTCAGCAGCAATGACGAATTGCTGGCGTTCTCCAATCAGCTGTATAAGATGTTCAGCATTGCCGGAACGGATCAGAACGGCGCGGCGGCTGCTATGCTTCAGTTATCGCAAGGCTTGGGAGCGGGTGCGCTCCGTGGCGAAGAATTGAACAGTGTATTCGAGCAAGCCCCGATCATCATTCAGACGATTGCGGACTATATGAATGTTCCAATCGGCAAGATCAGAGAGATGGCATCCGAAGGGAAGTTGACGGCGGATGTTGTCAAGAATGCACTGCTTGGAGCGGCAGAAAAGACCAACGAAACGTTCGCAAATATGCCGCTGACATTCGGCGCAGCGTGGACGATGGCGAAAAACACATTCCAGATGAATATGCTGGGCTTGCAGAAGGTCATTTCAGACACGATCAATCAGAAGCAATTCCAGCAGATTCTTGACGGCTTGACTGCTACAATTTCCGGCATTGCCAGTTTTGCGATTCCGGTCGTTAAGGGCATAGCGGGAGCGGTCGGCTTCCTGTACGAAAATTGGAGCTTGATAGCTCCGGTCATTGGCACGGTAACGGGTGCAATGCTGGCATATAAGGCTGTGACGGTTGCGACTGCAACAGTGGAAGCAATCAGCAGGGGCGTAAAGATTGCCGGAGTTATCGCACAATATGCGTATGCTGCGGCAATGGGCGTTTCTGCTTCCGCAACAGCGGCATCAACAGCGGCGCAAATGGGGCTGAATACAGCCATGCTTGCAAGTCCGGTAACATGGATCATAGCGGGTATTGCTGCCGTCATTGGTCTGCTTTATATGGCTGTGGCGGTAATTAACAAGGTCACCGGATCGACGTATTCCGCAACCGGAATTATTACCGGCATTGTGTGGAGCGCATGGGCGTACATCCGGAACATTATTGCAACGGTATGGAATGTCATTCTATCTCTTGCAGAATTTGTTATGAATGTATTCCGGAATCCTATGTACAGCATAATGAAGCTGGTATACAACCTGCTGGACACATTCAGCGGAATGTATGTCGGAATATTGAAAGGACTTGATCCGGTAATTACAGCATTAACAAAAGGATTCATGTCATGGGTGAACGGCGCAATCAAGGGCATCAACTGGCTTTCTTCTGCACTTGACAGCATCGGTCTTGGCTGGGGGCAAATCGGCGAGGTCACTATGACTGGAACCGTGGCAAGCAATGCGGAAGCCGTCCGGCAGCAAATGCTTTCCGCCATCGATCCAGGAGCAGCACCGGAGGGCTACAAATCCCTTTCCGGCTACAAAATGGACATGGCGAATCCGGAAGAATACGCACAAGCCGGATATAAGGCTGGGGAGAAATTCGGAGCTGACCCGCTGGGAACATTGCAGAGCACACTGGGGCTTTCAAGCGATCCGGCAATTCAAGCACTTATGGACGGTCAGGCGCAAGGGAACAAACTTGCAGCGCAAACGGCAAAGAACACCACACCGAGTTCTGAAGAGGATTATAAATACCTCAAAGAGATCATGACCGGAAAAGCGGTTGACCGTCTGAGCGGTGCGGATATTCGTATTCAGATGAACAATAACAACAAGATCAATTCCGCGCTGGACCTTGACAGCATTGTCAACGCATTGGCGCAGAAATTGACCGGCGCGATGGACAGCGCAGCGGAAGGAGTGCACCTGTAATGTATTACTTTTTTATTGGTCCGGTACTTCTGCCGGTAACGCCGGAAGCCTTGACGGTTGACATAGGCGGAAATAATCAAGTTGTCACGTTGATCAATGACGGAGAAATCAACATCCTGCATGACCCGAAACTGAAAGAGGCGGCGTTTGATGTTCTGCTTCCAACACGGCTGGGGCTGAATAAATACCCGTTTGCTTTTTACAGTTTGGCGGGGGCGGAAGCATTGGCATTTACGGAGTATTTCAAACTGTTACAGCGGCGGAAAATCCCTTTCCCGTTTATCGTCGCAAAGATGCAGCCGGGCAGTCTGATTCCGTCTGGATATGAGTATATGCAAGCCGTTATTGAGAGCTACACGCAGAAGGAAGACGCAAACAACGGACCGGATGTTATTGTATCGTTGAAGTTGAAAGAGTACCGCGAATATGCCACAATCCGAGTGGATGCAGAACCGGAAAAGGACGCAACCGGGAAACTTGTATATAAAGCAACGAAACAGCGCGGGAAATCGTTCACGTCAGAACTGGAAAAGCTGATTAAAGAGGTCGGGCTTGAGATCAAGGGGGCGTTTGGCGTATGAGTTACGAACTGGCGATTTTCAACGGCAACAGCCGGATGATTCCGCTGACCATTGACGGCGTAACGCTGGCGCAGGAACGATCCGGAGCACCGGCAAAGTTGACTTTTACGGTCGTAAAGGACGAATATTTGAGTTTTCCGGAGGGATCGGTCGCACGTTTGACTGTGGACGATAAAATCGTTTTTACTGGTTTCATTTTTGAAAAATCCCGTAATAAAGATCAGCACATTGCATGCGTGGCATACGATCAATTACGGTACTTCAAGAATAAGGATACATGGAAGATTCAGAACAAAAAAGCGTCGGAGTTCCTGCGGCAAGTCTGTGATCAATTCATTCTGAAAGCCGGAGACATTGAGGACACCGGATTTGTTATTGAAAATATGCTTTGCGACAACAAGACGATATTCGACGCTGTGCAAGATACGCTGGACAGGACATTGATCAATACCGGCAAGCTGTATATTCTTTACGACGATGCAGGGAAAATCTGCTTAAAAGATGCGGAAAAGATGAAAACAACGCTGCTTATCTGTGATCAGACGGCGCAGGATTATGATTACAGCAGCAGCATTGAAGAGATGGTCAACGTAGTAAAGTTGATCCAGAAAAAAAGCGGTTCTGACGTCGGTCAGGCATTTTATAAAGTTGACCAAAACAGCGTAAACCGATACGGGGCTTTGCAATACTTTGAAAACAATCTTGACGAAAAGGCAAATCCGGAAAAGATTGCAGCGCAAATTCTGGAATTGAATAACCGCGTCCGGCGGAAATTGACAATTGCCGGAGCATTGGGAGATACGGAAGTCCGGGGCGGATCATCGGTCGCGCTGGATCTTGCACTGGGCGATCAGACGGCGCGTCTATTCGCTATTGTTGACAGCGTGACGCATACATTCAACAATGACCACCACAGTATGGATTTGCATTTATCCGGAAAGGAATTGAGATAATGGGGGCGGAAAACTTAGTTGCTCAATTAATCAAAAAGATTGCGCAAGATGCAGAAGAAGCCAGAAAGCCTACAACGCTTGAATTCGGCGAGGTCGTTTCTGAAGAATACGCGCCGCTTGAAATCCGTATTCATGATAAATTGATTCTTGACGAAAACTTTCTTGAATTGACCAATGCAGTCAAGGATCACTGGGTCGATATTGAGGTCTACTGGGAGACCATCGACGACAACGACCTTTCAGAGTTCCAGTCGCAAACAGACGCAAATGTTAAGACGCTGAACGATAACGTTAAAGCCTACAACGAACACAAGAATGCGAACGCTGGCGGCGTTGATAAGACTATGAATAAGATAGCGCCATATCACACGTCGCACCTGCACAACATCGCAGGGCGCAAGAAAATGAGAGTATATAACGGACTGCATAAAGGCGAAAAGGTCGTTTTGTTGCGGATGCGGGGCGGGCAGAAGTATCTTGTATTGGATCGTATAACTCCGCATATTGTAGGCGGTGAATGGCGGACACATGCAGGGGCGAATATTGACACGCAAGATACCGCACCATTTGTGCCGGAAGGATTGCCCGGCTGGACAAAGGGCGCAACCAGCGAAAGTAAGTGGGCGAACTTTGCGAAACCGGCGAAATTTACACCCGGCGGACCTGCGCCGGAATAACACAGGGAGACAGAAGACATGGCACTATTACCAACATTCAGTGAAGAGGTCGTGGAAGAATTCGAATATACGCAGGAACCCGGCTACACTTACCGGATGAAAGTTGATCAGGAAGACGGAACAGCGGGGCAGTTTATCGGATACATCGACGGCAGGGACGCCGTAGAACAGGCGGTATATAAGATTCTCAACACGGAACGTGGCGAAAACGAAATATACCGCGATCAATACGGCGTTGAGATCGACGACCTATTCGGGAAGCCGATACCGTACGTTATACCGGAACTGGACAGACGAGTAAAGGACGCATTACTTCAAGATGACCGAATTTCCGCAGTCGGGAATTTCACTTTTGAACTTCCGAAAAAAGGAATTATTCACATGACTTTCACCGTTACAAGTATTTACGGAGAAATAGAAATCAGTCAGAACATAAACATGGAGGCTGCATAATGGCGAAGTTATACGCTGGAGAGACCGCAGAAACAATTCTAAACCGCATTCTGGCGCGCGTTGCGTCGAAGTTCGATAAAAGACTGGGGTCCATCATTTACGACGCCACAGCACCGGCGTCAATCGAATTCGAGCAGTTATACAAGGCACTTGATTACATTCTGGATCAGGCGTTTGCAGATACGGCAGAACGTCCGTATTTGATCCGCAGGGCGGCGGAACGTGGGCTGAAGCCATTCCCTGCAACACCCGCAAAGGTTACAGGTGTATTCACTCCGGCAGAGCTTGAAATTCCGATTGGGGCACGGTTCAACTGTGGCGAATACGTTTATGCCGTCACGGAGAAGATCGAGCCGGGGCGGTATTATCTGACATGTGAAACGGTCGGAGCTGCTGCGAACGGTCAGACCGGACGACTGATTCCGGTGCAGACAATTACTGGGCTGAAAACGGCTGATTTGGTCGAAGTCTCAATTCTTGGAGAGAATGAAGAGGACACAGAGCGATTCCGGCAGCGTTACTTCGACAGTCTGACCGCTGACATCTACGGCGGCAACGTTGCGGATTACAAGTCAAAGATTCGCAGTTTGCCGGGCGTGGGCGGTGTGAAAGTTTATCCGGCGTGGAACGGTGGCGGAACGGTGCTGTGTGTAATCATTGACAGCGAATACGGCGTCCCGACGGAAACGCTTGTATCAGAAGTTCAAGAAATAATTGATCCGCTTGTAATCAATGGCGAAGACAGCCAAGGGCAGGGGCTGGGCGTTGCTCCGATTGGTCACTTCTGCACGATTATGGGAGCAAATCAAGCGACAATCAACATCCAGACACGGCTGACATTCCGAAGCGGTAACGATTACGTTTCAACGCTGCCGGAGATCGAGGCGGCACTTGATGCTTATTACAAGGAATTGAACAGAGACTGGCAGAACAGAGATAACGTGATCGTGCGAATCGCAGAAATTAACGCGCGACTGCTTGAAATTCCGGCAGTCCTTGACATCACCGGAACAATGCTGAACGGCGCAGAAGAAAACATCATGATTGACGCTGACAGCATTCCGGATCGCGGCGAATTTGAAGCGGTATAAAGATAGGGGAGGCGGCAGAAATGGAACTGCAAAGAACAGTAAAAATAGAGCGTTACTGGCCGCGCGTAATAGGAGATATGCGGGACTTTCAGGAGATCGCAAGGGGCGAAAATCCGGAGTTCCGGACACTCTGGGACGCGGTGGAAAGGTTTATTCAAGATTGCTTTGTGCATTCCGGCACAGAATGGGCGATTGAACGCTGGGAGAAGATTTTCCGGCTGGAAACCTACAAAACGGACACACTGGAACAGCGGCGGTCACGAATTCTTGCGATGATAACCCGACAGCTTCCGTACACCATGCGGGCGTTGCGGAACATGCTTGAAGCCCTGCTGGGGGCTGGCAACTACACCGCAACAGTCAACCCGATTACAAGCACAATCAGCGTACTTGTAAATGTCAGGATCGCGCACCAGATGGACGATGTACGGCAACTGCTGGACGCCGTTGTTCCGGCAAATCTGGGAATTGAGATCGGCAGTCTATACAGCACGCATGAACGGCTTGCAGGCTACACGCACGGGGAGCTTGCAGCATATACGCACAAATATATTCAGGAACAATTAGAAGTATAAGGAGATTTGAAACAATGGCTACACAAACAGAAAATCTTGGACTTACAAAGCCGGACGCGGCGGAAGGCTATGACATCAATGTATTCAACAATAACGCGGACATCGTGGACGGTGCAGTCGGCGCATTGCTGAAAGAGCTGGGCGGCGCAGGCGGAGGGCTGGGCGATAAGGTGGATACCCTTTTGCAGAATGTCGCAGCAGTAAAGACCGACACGGCCGCGCTGGTGCAGGCATTGGCAACCGCAAACGCGAATATTGCAACGCTGCTGAGCAATCACGGAAGCGTCAAGACGATTGTTCGCGGAAGCGTGTTGTCAAGCGGAGCCGTAGTTGATATAACCATTCCAGACACTATGGACGCCAGCAAGGTGGTCGCACTATTCGACGCGCGACCTTCACACTCAACAAATACTACTGGCACCACGTGGACATTGTCGGGGAGGACATATCAGGTGACGTCCAGTGCGGGAAGTATAACCTACCAACTCATAGAATTCTACTAATCAACCGGGCCGGGGCAACCCGGCTTTTTTGTGCCGTTTTTGCCACAAATGGGAACAGCAGTTCTGCTATAATTGAGTTGAGGTGATACGGCATGAAGATATTTGTCAATCCCAGGCCACGGATGTAATGATCCCGGCGCGATAGGCCCGGCCGGGAATAAGGAAAGCGAGATCAACGCGAGGATTGCAGAGGCGGCAGCGAAACGGCTGAAAGCGGCAGGGCATAAGGTCACGCTGTACCAGCAGCATCGCAAACTTGCGGACGTGGCGGCAAAGGCAAACAAGAGCAAGGCTGATTTATTCGTTTCTATTCATTGCAACGCGGCGGCGAACACGGACGCGCGAGGGACAGAGACATGGTACTATACCGGATGCCCACACGGCAGGGCTGCGGCGGAATCAATACAGCGTGAAGTTGTCAAGGCTCTGGGGTCCCGTGACAGGGGCGTGAAGTCAAGCAAAAGCCTTTATGTGCTGCGTAAGACGGTAATGCCTGCTGTATTGGTAGAAGTTGGATTCCTGAGTAATGCAGCAGAAGAAAAAGAGATCGTCACGAAGGCGGCGCAGATAGGGCAGGCAATAGCGGACGGCATTATGTCGAAGTAACCCCGGGTTTTCGGGGTTATTTTAATTTTTTTCAAAATTTTTCAAATTTTCGCTTGCATTTCCGAAAAACGGATATATATTATGCACTGTAAACTTGATAAACAACCAAGCCGATACGGCAGAAAGGACAACTTACAATGAACACTCAACAGGCATTTGAGAAAATGGCAACCCGCTACAACATGATCGACATGTTAAACCAACTTGCAGAGATTGACGATCAACTTGTAAACCTTGTGCGTGATACCTTTAATTATGCCGTTTTGATGGCGAAAACTAAAAGGTATCAGAAACTTGCTGATATGTGCTATGAGTGTATCCGTGATGGAAAAGAAATGAACGTCACAGAAATTCTTAATATCGAGATCGAGGAAAACGAAATTGAAGAAATTCACGAAAAATTCATTGAAAACTTGAAAGTTTTTTATTCAAAATTCGCTTAATATCAACCCGCCGGGGGAAACCCCGGCACGTCCACCACAGACACCCCGCGCCGGGCGGGTAATCCCGGCAACTTTTGATCTTTAACCCATAACAACAGGAGCAAACAACATGAACAGAACAGACTTCCTTGCAAGACGCAAGACCGGAATCGGCGGCTCGGACATTGCCGCGATCATTGGGCTTTCACCGTGGCGGACACCGCGCGACATTTACCTTGATAAAAAGGGACTTTCTGAGCCGGAACCGGAAACGGATGCCATGTACTGGGGAACGACATTAGAAGATATAGTCGCCCGCGAATACAGCAAACGGACGGGGCGGAAGATTGAACGCTGCAACGTGCTTTTCCAGCATCCGGAACATCCGTTCCTGATTGGCAACCTTGACCGCGTTGTTTATGATAATCCGAGCAAAAAACCGGTAGTAAACGGGCGGCTTATTACCCGCCGTATTCTGGAATGTAAGACGGCGAGCCAGTACGCCGCCGGAGACTGGGGAGAAGCCGGAACGGATCAGATACCTGAATATTATAAAGCTCAAGTCCAATGGTACATGGGGATCACCGGAGCGGAAGTCTGCGACGTTGCTGTATTGATAGGGAATAGAGATTTCCGGATTTACACCGTATACCGTGACGATGCTGTAATAGCGTATCTGTTCGGCGCGGGCGTGGCATTCTGGCGGGAATACATTGAGAAAGACATAATGCCGCCGGCTGTAACTCTGGAAGACATAGAGAACATACACCACGGACAGCAGAAGGAACGCCGGTTCGCAAGTGAAGAGATCACTGCAGCAGTTAAACGATACGCAGAAATTGACGCGGCAATCAAGGAGCTGAAAGCGGAACAGGATCCGCTGAAATTGGCAATCTGCGACTGTATGGGCGATGCGGTCGAATTGGTCGGAACCGACAGCCGGAAGCTGGCAAGTTGGAGCGCGGCAAAGTCGACGCAAAAGACGGACTGGAAGGCGGTCGCTGAAGAGATGGAAGCACCGGCGGACATTGTGGCAAAACACACCACCGAGACCTTGAGCGCAAGGCGATTCACCATCTCAGCAAAGTAACAACACGGCGGGATTTTCCCGCCTTTTTTTTGGAGGTTTTGAAACATGAAAATACTTGAATTATTCGCAGGCACGAGATCGATCGGCAGAGCGTTTGAAGCGCAGGGGCACGAGGTTTTCTCCGTTGAATGGGACAAAGACTTCGAGAATATCGACTGGCACGAGGACATCTCGAAGATCACCGCTGCCGACATATTGGAACGCTTCGGCAAGCCGGACGTAATCTGGGCAAGCCCGGACTGTACCAGTTATTCAGTGATGGCTATTTCTTATCATAGAGAGAAAGAACCCAACGGCAATCTGAAAGCAAAGACGGAATACGCTAAATTCTGCGACCGGACAAACGCCCATGTTATCGATCTCATCCGTGAACTTGCCCCGAAATACTGGTTTATTGAAAATCCGCGCGGAGGATTGCGGAAAATGGACTTTATGCAGGGATTGCCACGCTATACAGTGACTTACTGCCAATATGGAGAGCGCAGACAGAAGCCAACAGACATCTGGACGAATCACCCCTACCCGATGTTCAAGCCGATGTGTGGGCGCGGCGATAGTTGCCACGATGCGGCACCAAGGGGCAGCAAGACAGGCGGAACGCAAGGGATCAAAGGCGCAAAAGACCGGAGCAGAATTCCGGATTTGCTCTGTCGGCACATTGTGGATATTTGCGAAATGACCGACTGCGAGATCCAGGGGCAACTTGCGAAATTTGAACTTGTTTAAATTTCCAATAGGTGGTACAATATGCTCAAGACAAAAGAACGAACCGGAAACGGCAAGGGGGATAATGCAATGACTGTTAAAGTAACATGTTATCGTGAGACGGAAACTTATCCGTCAGCAAAAGCGGCGATTGAACATTTCACTGAAGGAATGTGGAGTTGTGATCCGCGGTCAAGTGAGTACCGCAGATATGAGCTTATAGTTGAGAGGTTACAAGAGGGACAAACCGAAGTGGACGACGAAGAATAAAAGAGAAGACCGGGAAACCGGTCTTTTTTTTGTGCTGAAAAACAAAAAAATTCAAAAAAAATGCAAAATTTTTCACTTTTTCGCTTGACTTTACGAAAAACGGATATATATTATGCTCCAGAAACCAAAACAACCAAGCCGAATCGGCAGAAAGGACAAATTGAAAATGAAGTACGCAGTAGCAGTCGACCACAAAGCAGGATTCCGCAAAAACTGGACATTCATCAAGCTTGAAAACATCGACAAAGCGATGGCATTCGCAGAAGGTACGATCAAAGGATTTGCAAAAGAAGAAGTTTATTGCATCCACATCATTAAAAAGGTCCGCAAGAACAAATGGGAAAGCATTGCAAGAATTTATCCCGGCGGAACAGTGGAAGACACGACCGAGGAAAAATATAACACATGGGAACTTGATGAAAAATGGGATTTTGAAGCCTAAAAAAACAAACCGCCGGGGGAAACCCCGGCAACCTCAACATAAAGGACCCCGAACAATGGCAACAAACAAAATTGAACTGATCGACTATGTGAACGTTACCGGAAGACTTGGCGGCTACGGCGTGCCGGAGCTGAAAGGCTATGATGCAGAAGACAACGAATATCTGCTTGAATTGGACATATACGAGACCGCAACAGCGAACTGGAACAGATTCAAGAACAAATTCAGAATGGCAAATAAAAAAGAATTCTTTGCGGAATTCGCAAAAGCGAAAACCGACATTTTCAGAAAATAAAAATCACTCAACACAAGGAGAAACAACAATGGCAAAAAACGAAATCCAGAGAGCCAGTAATCCGCTGGCACAAACAAACAACTTCGCAACTGCAACGCAAGACAACACCATGGGCGCAGTCGTAAGCGCGGGAGAGATGGCAAGAGTACAAGCCCAGCTTGTATATGCTGCGAACCGCCCGCGTAATGAAGTCAAGGCAGTGGAACGTATGCTGACAGCCTTTCAGCGTCCCAGCCTTGCAAAGGTCGCAGTCTATCAGTACGGCAGAGGCGGAACGGACATTACAGGGCTTTCCATCCGGGCGGCTGAAGCAATGGCGACAGCATGGGGCAATATTGACTTCGGACTGCGTGAGATCGAGCAGAAGAACGGGGAAAGCACCGTCGAGGCTTACGCCTGGGACCTTGAAACAAACGTGCGCCGGGCGATCACTTTCCGCGTACCGCATTACAGAGATACACGATCCGGAAGAATCAAACTTGAAGACGGACGGGATATTTACGAATTGGTGGCGAATAACGGCAGTCGCCGGGTCCGTGCTTGCATACTTGCGGTATTGCCGCGCGACATTCAAGAAGCAGTGGAGAATCAAGTCAAGGAGACCATGAAGGCGGCTTTTGACATTACACCGGAATTACTTAAAGAATGGCTTGCAGCCTTCGAAGCGGTAAATGTCACGAAAGCAATGTTGGAAGCCTACATCCAGCGGAATTGGGACGCTATCACACCGGCACAGCTGACCGGATTAATCGCCAAGTATAACGCGATCTGCGACGGCATGGCGAAGCCTTCGGACTTCTTCGAGGAACCGGCCGCACCGGCAAGCAAGAAGCCGGCAACGCTGGCGGATAAGGCAAAGGCCGCCGCCGCCGTGACAGACGGGAAAGAACCGGAACAGCAACAGAAGGACGGCTTGCTTTGAATATCAAGAAGAATATAACGTTCGACGAATTGCACTTTGTCGGACTGACCGACAGGCAGATTGGCGTCGTACTGGCAGCCTTCGACAGCTACATCCGGAGACTGCGGCGGGACGCTCTGCACATCGAACGGCAGATTGAAGAATTGAACAACGCCGGACAATACGCGATTGCAATGGGCAAGTCACGGGATCTTATGGCTAAACAGTCAAGAATTGACGCGGCGTTGATCGTCCGCGAAATTGTAGAAGGAGCAAAAAAAAAATGAGCGCAAGTTTTCAAAAATATATCTGCATGGGTAATTTGACCAAAGAACCACAAACAAGATACACACCCGGCGGAATGGCGGTATGTGAATTTACCGTTGCCATCAATGGTGCGAGAAAAGAAGATCCGGTATATTATGCCCCGGTCGTCGTATTCGGCAAGACTGGCGAGGCTTGCCAGCGTTATCTGGGCAAGGGATCATCCGTCATGGTCGATGGCAGATTACAGACGGACGAATGGGAAGACCGGCAATCCGGTCAGAAACGCAGCAGAACGCGCGTTATTGCCGAGAACGTGCGATTTATCGGGTCACGCACTGAAACGCAGCAGAACGCGCAGAACGGCGCAAATCAGGGCTATTCCGCGCCAGCTCCGACGCCTTCAGCTCCCAGACCTCAAGCACCGAGACCGGCTGCACCGTATCCCGGCGGGCATCAATACGGGCGGGACATGGTCCCAGGTGCTGCACCTACACCGCCAGCACCTCCGGAAGAGCCGGAAGCGGCTGACGATATTCCGTTTTGATATTTTTTCAGTTTTTCGCTTGACATTCTAAAAAGCAAAGATATATTAATTGGTCAGCGGATAGCGCGACGGCGCGAAAAGCGGACTCCTGACCGCCTGCCGCTGAATTTTTCACTCAGGACACAAAATCACAGGAGGTTTTGACATGCAGAGGGAATCATTTGTTTTTTATCGCTCCTTTTTTGAAGCGATAGAATCGCTCCCGAAATCCAAACAGCTGGAAGTTTACAGAGCCATCGCGCAATTTGCCCTTGACGGCAAAGAACCGCAAATTTCTGGAATTTCTCAAGCGATTTTTTCAATGGCACGCCCGACGATTGAAAAAAATCAAAAAAAGTATGAAAACGGCTGCAAAGGAGCAAAAAGCGGTTTTTTAGGCGCGGAGTATGGAAAACGAGGTGGAAGACCTCCAAAAAATAACCCCCCAAAAACCCCCGTATACTGATACTGTAACTGATACTGTTACTGTTACTGATACTGAAGAAGAAAAGAATATAAAGAAAATCACCCCTGCCGGTTCATACCCGCAAACCGTGGAAGACGTTCTGAAGATAGCAGCGTCACCGTTCTGCGGTATGAAATGCACGCAAATACAGGCGGAAGTATATCTGGCGAATAGGAAGGCGACGGCCTGGGAAGACGCAGCACGCCGGAAGATCATGCCCGGCAATGTGCCGTATGACCTGAAACGCTGGCTGATACGCGAACAGCAGCTGAATAATAACAACAAAACAAAGGATTACAGCAATGGACAGAACCTTTCAAACAACCCTGCAGACTTTGAGTTCAGTGGCGAATATTAAACCGGCGGAAGAATGGAAAAACATTCTGCCGTATGTTACAGCAGATATTCAGGCGGCGGGACTGGATATTGACCCCGTAAAGCTGCCGGAGTATATGGCAAAGGCATACACGCAGGAATCAAACGGAAACCGGGGCTTTATCCTTTATGGCGGCGTCGGAAGCGGAAAAACGCTCAGGGCGCAATTCCTGGCAAACATCACGGGGATAAAGATTCTCAACGCGCGGGAAATGTGCGCCGCATGGCGGGATATGGAAGGCAACGACTCAGACTTCCAAGAATACTGCCTTGCGGATGGCGTCCGATATTCAACCGTACCGCGATACTTCCATGACCTTATAATCGACGATCTGGGGACCGAGGCTGTGACCTATAATTCATACGGAACGGCCGTGGATGTAATGACGGATGTAATTCTGCCGATGCGGTACTCTCAATTCCCGCGCTGGCGGACATTCTTTACCACCAACTTGACGAAAAACCAACTCCGGAACCGATACGGGGAACGGGTATATTCCCGACTTAATGAGATGTGCGTATTTATTCCGCTGACCCACACGGACCGGCGGATTCAGCAATAATAAAAAACCGAACAAAGGAGCAAAAACATGAGAAACAAAGAAGAAATGCTTGCAAAGATCACCGACGCGGTAATTTCCGCGCTGAAGATCAAACTTGAACCGGGCGAGATTTGCCCGTGCTGTGGGCGGAAGAAAAGCAAAAAGACTATGACTGACGCTGCAATCGCAGCACGAAAAGCGAATATAATCAAGGCTATAGCTGCAAATCCGAAGAAACAGAAAGCAAAGGCGGCAAAATGTCAACCTTCAGAGTGACGGAAGAACTGCACAACCTTATCACACGGACCGCGCTGCACGTCGGGCTTGATGCCTCAACAGTGATCAGGAAGACAGCGCGCGGAATCCGTCGGGGACGTCCGGTAGTACTTTTTCACGTCTCAGAAATGTACTACAAGAACCCCGGCAAGGTGATCCGGGTGCGGGATTTTTCGATGCCGCCTGGAATCGATCCGGAGCAATTCCGGAAACTGCTTGCCATGCGCTGCATGGAAGAACTTCAAAAAACAAAAATGCACCGCCCGCAATTCCGAGAAGTCGAGGGCGTGGACTACATCATCGAGGAGACAGAGTAATGGCGTGGAGTAAGGATCAGAAGCAAGCATACCAGCGGGAATACTGGGCGAGAAATAAAGACCGCTATAATTCGAGTAAGCGAATCCGGTATTATACGGATGCCGAATTCCGAGAAAAAGAAATCGCGCGGAAAATGCAAGGATACATTCCGCATCCGGTAAATCAGGGGCGCGACAAATCCGGTCGGTTTATGAAGGTGGCGCAATGATTGAGCAGGCAATCACACGCAAGGAGACGACCAGAACCGGAAGAGCCATCGGCAAGAAAAGTCGTGCCGAGATCAGTCTGAAGATAAACGATGAGGACCGGAACATCTCCCGTCTCTGGGAGACCGTCAAGCGGTATTATTCAAAGCGGAAGCAGACCGCAGCAGAAACCGCCCGACGCGTCGTTTTGCGGGGACTTGCGGCAGAGCTTGAAGACATAACCATCCAGAAGGAGATCGAGGCAAGAGAAGCCGCAGAAAGCAAGCAAATGAGACTGTTTGAATAAAAAAAAGACCGGGATTTTTTCCCGGTCCTTTTTTTTATTCTGCAAGACGGTCAATTTCTGCGCCGATATAGCGCAACAGTTGAGTAGAGTTTATGTAGTAACTCCACCTGCTGGAAGTCTTGACTGCCGTTCCGAATGGGAACTTGCCCTGCTGCAATCCGATCCGTATGAATTGCTCCGATACTCCCATAAGGGCGGCAGCTTGCTTCACCGTCAATCTGTTATTCATTATGCGACACCTCCCCCCGGGGCATCTTCATTCTAGCACATAAAAGCATTAACACGGTGATGATGTTATTTTCCTAAAATAGTAATATTTAAGACTTTGCTAAAAAAGCAAACTTGCTATAAAGTTCTGTCAAGTTTTTCGTACATGGCATTTATAAGACACGAAAACGCTGAAAATCCCCGCCGTTATTGAGTTTTAACAGGAATTGGGCTCTCCATTAAAAAGTTTTAAAGCAAGGCTTTACCAATGTTTGTATCATGGCTTAATAGGGGCAAACTTGAAATCGTAATACACACTCAATACACAAAAAAACCTTTACTTTTCAGAAAAAACCCTTTATTGTGAAGTTATCCCAAAAACAGAAAATAAAGGAGTTTGAAAAAATATGAGACTTGCCAATGGAATGGGGAGCGTCACCAAAATGAGCGGCAAACGCCGGAAGCCGTGGAGAGTTCGGACAACTCTGGGCTGGACACCGGAGGGAAAGCAGATTTATAAAAATATCGGCACTTTTGCAACCCGGAAAGAAGCCTTTGAAGCGTTGTATAACTGGAACGCTCAACCGCTATCCAATACAGATAAAATGAAGCGTGAAACCGTTGCAAATGGATTGACTTTTGCGGATATGTATAATGCCTTTTTACAGTACAAAGAGGGCAAATTGTCCGATACGATGATTTCACTTTATCGGACGGCATACAAGAATTTGGAGCCGTTGCATCAGCAAATTTTTATTCAGTTGAAAAAACCGCACTTACAAGATGTATTCGATAATTGCACAAAGTCAAGTTCGACCAAAAGCAAAATGAAAGTCTTGATTAATGCGCTATATAAATACGCTACTGAACACGAAATTGTGGAAAAGGATTACAGCGCACAAATTGACATGGAAGTGAAGAAAAACGAAAAAGAGTATCTTCCATTCACGGAGGAAGAAATCGAGACAATCTGGACACACGCATCCGCTGGGGATGAAGTGGCCAAGATCATTCTGCTGCAAATCTACACCGGAACACGGATCAGAGAACTGCTGGAGATCAGGAAAGAGTATGTACACCTTGAAGATTGCTACATGGTCGGCGGAAAGAAAACCGAAGCCGGAAAGAACCGGATTATACCATTGCACCGCCGAATAGTCCCGATACTTGAAGAATTCTATAATCAAGATCGACCGCACCTTTTCATTTCAAGCAGGGGAACGGCATTGAAGTATCACACTTTCTTGTATCACTTTGATGAAAGAATGGCAACATGGGGAATGGAGCATAACACGCATGACAGCAGAAGGACGCTTGCAACAAGGTTGCATATTGCAGATGTGCCGTATCAAGTAATACAGCAGATTTTAGGCCATAGCCCGAACAATGTCACCATGAAAGCATACATCAAAAAAGATGTCAAGCACCTTGTCAAATATGTCAACAAGGTCAAATAGTCCCGGATTCCGGGGCTTTTTTGTGCTGAAAAACAAAAAATTTCAAAAAAAATGCAAAATTTTTCAAATTTTCGCTTGACTTTTCGAAAAATGGGGTTATATTAACCCACATAAACCAACAACCAAGCCGACGAACGGCAGAAAGGACAAACTGAAAATGAAAGAAACTTGTATTTTTTGTCAAAAATTCTTAGCAAGATCCCCATGGTGCGGATACTGCACGAAAGCAGGGTGTCCGGCAAATTATGGAAAAATTCGCTGCGGAGATTTCAAAAAAGCGCATCCGGAAAAGCTCAAGGAAACACTTGCAAGAATAGAGTTCTTCAAGACTCACAACCCTAAAAAGTGCGACAATTTTCTTTTTGAATTCGAAAATATAACCTTTGAATAATTCAACCACCAACAGAAAGGATAAACCATGAGACACTACACTTCACTGACGGACCGCAAAGAACAACCGCAAATTCCCGCCGGATTGACCGCTGTAATGCTTGTAACGCTTGCGGTCGGTATATTCGCCGCCGGATGCCTTGCAGGGCTCAGAGCCGCTCAAATCAAGCCGGAACAGCAGCCGGTAAACGTCCATCAAATCCACGAAGCAGAACACTTCAACCAATAACAACCCACAAAACGAAAGGAAAAAAACAATGGAAACAAAAGAATTAATTGAAGTGCTGACCATGGTCGGCATCATTAAGCCGCAACCGCAAACAACACAGAATCCCCCGCATCCCATGCTGGGCAAGCGGTGCATCATCCGGACGTATTCTGCAGGAGTTCATATCGGGGATGTTGAGTACATCAACCCGAATAACTCAATGGAAGTCAAGTTGAATAATGCGCTCCGTCTGTGGAAGTGGACGGACGGCGGGTTGAGTTTGTCTGCCGTGGCAAATAACGGGATTAAAGGAGGGCGCCTGAACAGAACCGGGGAAGTTTATCTGACAAATGTAATTGAGTTTATCCCGACAACTCCGGAAGCAGAAAAAACTTTTCTGAAATTCATTGAGGATGACAATAAATGAATATTGACACGGTAAGAATCCGGCATCACGGTTCCGGTTACGGTGGCGGTTCTGGTTCCGGTTCCGGTTACGGTGACGGTGACGGTTACGGTGAATAAATAAAAACAAAATCACCGCCCCGGATAGGGGCGGTTTATGAAGATCAGATGAATTTATGGTGGAAGTAGCATAAATTTCGGGGCATGAAGAACGGCGAAAAATACATGTCAAGTAACCGGGAAGCATGACCGATAACGGATGAGCATGCAATCCGTGAATAGTGCGCTGGACACGGAGTCCAGAGATGCAGTGAAACCCTGCCAGTCCACCCCATTTTATAAGTTAAACTGAAAGGAAAGAAAGATGAAAATTGAAAAAGGACAGAAACTTATTATCAGTCATGCAAGAAAGGGCGTTTTTAACGCTATCGCATTGCAGGATTTTGATACAGAAACGGAAGAGTGGTATCCGGTCGCAACCGCTGATTATGTGGAAGGAATGGTGAATGATTGGCTTCCTGGGGAATCAATCCCATGTCGTAATACCTTATGCAGAAAAATTGATGTAATCAAATGAGAAAGGAAAGAAACAATGGGCGAACTCAAAGAAAAATTTAAAGCGTACCGGGAATACATCCGGGAGAAACGTGAACAGAATCGGGAGTATTCAACCGCCCTGCTTGAAAAAGAGGGCATCAAGTTTGAAAGCCGGAATGATGGATTGCACCTGATTATTGAAACACCAACGGGACGGGTCAATTTCTACCCGTCAACGGGGCTTTACAACGGGGCAATCGAGGGCAGGGGGGTAAAGAACCTGATCAACTATATTATCGGGGCAGATATGCTGAAATGTAAAAATTGTCAAAGCACTGTGGTTGAGTACGAAGATTATATAGGCGGGTCATCCGTTTACCGTTGCAAAGCCTGTGGATTTTGCGGTTTTAAGGAAATTTTCATGCAACAGACCGTATTTGATAAAATCACCGCATCGCCGGAAACACTTGCTGAAAAGTTTGTGTTTGCTATCACTTATGGTTGTAGTGTAGGAGCGGTTAAATATTGGTACTCAACTCTTGAAGTAGGGACTTATTTTTCCAAAAAAGAAGAAGCCATCGCCGCAACGTTGGAAAGGCTGAATGAGGTGGCGGAATGAGTAACGAAAAGTTTACGCCGGGGGAGTGGCATAAATGGGAACACAGCCTAATGTTTCCCTTTATTTTTGATGAATACGGCTATGCAGTCGCACAAATGTGTGGAAAAGTAAAAAACGTCAGATTGCCAGTTCACGATATTGAAGATTTTGTTTTTCCGGAAAGAGTGCTTGCAAACGCCGCCCTGATTGCCGCCGCTCCGGAGATGTACCGGATGCTTGAACAACAGTGCTTTTTGTGTAAGTTGAAAGACCATGAAATAGAATGTGATTTTTGCGAAATTAATAAAGTCTTGAAGAAAGTCAGAGGTGAAGAATGAACACAGATAGATTCAAATTCAGGGTGTGGAATAATATAGAACACTATTATGAGGAAGACGGTTGTTTGCTTGATTGCAGAACAGGAAAAATAGCTGGTCATTACAGTGAATATCCTTATATTGTCGAACAATGCACCGGACTGAAAGACAGGAACGGCAATCTGATTTACGAGGGGGATGTTATTCTTGGAAGTTGGAACATGACATTAGTCGTTTTTTGGGATAGAATTTCTTTCTCATACAGGGTTAAACCATTATATGACAAAGGTGGTGATAGAGAGTTCCATTATTACACTGCAACAGCAGAGTTACCGGACGGTACATTAGAGGGTATAAACTTTGAAATCATCGGCAACATTCACGAAATGGAGAAAGACAAATGAAACTGTATGTTGAGGGACTGGAAGCCGGAACTGGCGAAAAAGTCATTGGCTGGTTGGAGATCGTCAACGGTCAGGCGTTTGTATGCGAAAAAACCGAAGCATACAGCGTCAAACAGACGCCAATCACAAAAATAACAAAATTCATCGGAGTACGGCAGGCAAAATCCGTGTTTTTCGGTGAGGAACTTTTAGACTAAAAGGAAAAGAAAATGAGCAAATGGAAGTGTGAAAGATGTATGGGAAATGTTTGCAATGTTGAGTTATCAACTGGTTATCCGGTATTATGCGTGAAATTTTATGATTATAATCCGGAGTGGGATGAAATCACGGATGATGCAGAACCCCCGAAACAGGAAGAAGAATTGCCGGAATGGTGCAAACAGGATGCTTGGGTCTTTGACTGCAATGAAAGAGAGTTTGCACAGGTCAAGGATATAACCGGAGAAATTGAGGATGTTGACCTTGTTTATAGAGGGACAACCGAGCGAGTAACGAAAAGCAAGAAATACATCATTGACTGCTGTTTGCAAGCCCGTATCCGCCCGTATTGTGATCAGGAAATGAAGCGACTTGTAGGCAGGATTCTTGACAATGGAACACGCCGGGTTATGGTTACAGCGTGCGAACCGGATAATGTGATTGCAAAGTCGCAAGAAGTTGTTTTTATGGCTGATGATTGGTTCACCGCAGATGACCTGATTGAGAATCATTATTACATTGACGGTAAGCCATGCGGCAGACTTGAATTTAACGATGACGGCGAATGGAAAGAGGATTGAAATTCAGGAGGGCAAATGCCGCCAGTGCCTCAAACAGCAAACCCCACCGCTAAGATTTACGTAATTAGGAGTTTTATAATTTAGGAGAAATCAAATGAAACATGAAGCAAAAATCAAGAGAACAGCAAATGACGAACGAACAGCACATTAAAGATGTATTTTCTGATATTGCGTCAGATCTTGCAGATAAATTAAAGCAAAAAGGTTTTATCCCTGGTAAAATCAATATGACAATAGACGCTATTGAATCAATGCAATGCTGTATAGATCAATATATAGCAGGTCTCGACCCGAATAAACTAGAAATGTTTGACATTCATATTGAAGAGAAAGGAAGTAGTGTTTATATTCATTTTACACCACTTGAATAATTCCAGAACGGTGATATATTACAGAACACCAACATAGGACCGCAATTCATACCGGCATGCAACGATCCGGAACGCCGGGCGGCAAATCGGCGTTTACTATCCTCAGCGGTGCGGGAGCCGCTGGCAAATCGTTGCACTTCCGCAGAGCCGGTTTTTTCTTTCTTTTTCCGGCTTGAACTGGGTGTAATTCTACCTGCACCCAGTTTTTTTAAAAAAATTTGCATTTTCAAAAATAAGTGATAAATTATAGTCATTATCGCGGTGTAGAGCAGCGGTAGCTCAACAGAGTCATGATCTGTATGCGTTGGTTCGAGTCCAGCCACCGCTACCAAATGAATTTCAGCCAGTCAACCGACTGGCTTTTTTTTGTGCCTTTTTCAGTTGTTAAGTAAAACTTGACAACTGCTTTTTTTTGCCTTTTTTTTGCTTGCAAGTTATAAGCAAGTTACAAGCAAGTTACAGTCAAGTTCAGCGGGGGAGAGAGGGGGGACACAGGGGGGAGTGTGGGGGATTAATAGTCAGAATTGACAGAACCGCCAGAACATACCACCAATAGAACCCTTGTTATAAGAACAGCCGTTCCCCTATAATTAGAGACATAGAGAGATTTTTATTAACGATTTGAATTTATAAAAAACGCTTGTATATTACAGAAGGAGGCATACCAGCCAATGAGAGAGAACCGAAGCGCAAGGAGCAAACTTGGAGCCATCAGGTATGAAGAGCAGATTGGCAACATCACACACGAAGAAGCGGAAGAGATCAGAGCTGCACAGATAGCGAAGATTTACCGGACCGCTAAACTTGTGAGGTGATCGGCGATGGCGAGAGGCAAACGACGGAAGGCAAAGAAGACAATGGCAACAGCAAAAGCAGCACCGAAAAAGACCAGGGTGAAGAAGTCCGTACCGGCTGAAGCAACACCGCCGGAGATTGGACCGGCTGGGCGCGATCTGAAAGAGCTGGAACACCCTGCAACATCCGGAGATTATCAATACTGGGTGCAGGGCGAGGGATTGCTCAAGATCGAGGAAATGCTCAAGCAGGGCTTATTTGACAAGCAAATAGCGGAGGCGATAGGCGTGACGCCACAGACACTTTGCAACTGGAAGAACCGCTTTGAATTGCTGAATTTTGTCTGGAAGAAAGCGCGAAATATTGCGCTGAAAGAGGTCGAAAATGCCACGTTCAAGTCAGCATGTGGGTATTATGTCACGGAGCAGATTATTGACAGCAGCGGCAAGAAAAGAGCCGTCAAGCGGTGGATCCCCGGCAGTACCGGAGACCGTGCGCTTCTGCTGAAGAACTGGGCACCGGACGAATACAAGGACAAGCGGGAAATGTCAGTCGACGGAGCCGTTCCGGTGGTTCTGACCGGAGACGATGAAATACCGGAATAATGAGTTATTGACATAGTTATTAACATAGTTACCGACAAAGTTATTAACACAGTTATCAACATGTGAACAAAGGAGCGAAAGCAATGCCGAAAAAAGGCGAATACATAACAAGTTACGCCATGGAAGCAATGGGACATGAAGCGGAAATCGTAAAGCCGAAAAGGAAAACACGCAAGGCGGAAAATATCGGCGACGGGCTTAAGATGGCAATGCGGCCGATCTCAGAGTTGAACCCATACGCCAACAATCCCAGAAACAACGAATCCGCTGTGGATGCAGTGGCGGCAAGCATTGAGCAGTTTGGTTTCAAGGTGCCGATTATTATCGATCCTGACGGCGTTATTATCGCAGGGCATACAAGGCTAAAGGCGGCGCAAAGGCTGGGCATGGATAAAGTCCCATGTGTGATTGCTGACGATTTGACGCCGGAACAAGTAAAAGCCTTCCGGCTGGCAGACAATAAGGTCGGGGAACTTGCAGACTGGAACGATGATAAACTGGCGGAAGAATTTGCAGCATTATCCGGAGTGATAGACCTTGAACAGTTTGGCTTCAATGCTGACGATTTTCAGACGGAAGACGAACTGGAAAGCGAGTTCAGCGAGGGAACCGCTCCCGGAGCAAAGGAAAAGAAAAGCAAGATCATGAAGTGCCCGAACTGTGGGCAAGAATTTGAGGTATAAAGGATGTGCATTATGATTGCAGATAATTCAGAAACGGCTGGAGGAGCTGAGCGAGTACAGCAATAATCCGAGGAATAATGCGGGAGCAGTGGAGCCGGTGGCAAATTCCATCCGGGAGTTTGGTTTCAAGGTTCCAATAGTGGCAACGGCTGACGGTGTTATCATTGCCGGACATACCCGATACAAGGCGGCGAAACTTCTGCAACTGGAGACCGTGCCGGTAATCGTTGCGGATGATTTGACGGAAAGCCAAGCCATGGCGTACCGTTTGGCAGATAACAAGACCGCAGAACTGGCAGAGTGGGACTGGGGGATGCTTGCCCAGGAACTGGCGGGGATCGATGCAGACGGCTTGCTTGATATGGTACAGTTTGCCTTCAGCGGAGACATTGCAGAGGACAGCAGGGAATACAAGAGCATGGAAATCGACATTGACAGCATAGAGAGCGGCTGGGATGGCACATGTCCGGGGTGCGGATACCAGTTTTGCGAAACCAGAGAAACGGAGGGGACAGAGTGATGCAGTACGAATGGAGACTTGCAGACGGATACCCTGCCGAAAAGAACGGCAAGCGTGTTTTTTCGTGCTTTTCCTGCGGGGGCGGTTCTACAATGGGGTACAAATTGGCAGGGTATGAAGTGATTGGCTGCTGTGAGATCGATCCCGACATGATAGAGGTTTATAAGAAGAACCACAGACCGCGTTTTCCGTTCCTTTCTGATGTCCGGAATATGAAATACCTGGATCTGCCGGCAGAACTGTTTGATCTTGATATTCTGGACGGTTCCCCTCCCTGCTCCACATTCTCAATGGCGGGCAGACGGGAGGCAGACTGGGGCAGAAAGAAGGCATTCAGAGAGGGACAGGCACAGCAGACCCTTGACGATCTGTTTTTCCATTTTATCGAGCTTGCGGAACGGCTGAAACCGAAAATCGTTGTATCAGAGAATGTCAAAGGTATACTTGCGGGCAATGCGAAAATCTATGTCCGGCGAATTATCGAGGATTTTAAGCGCGCCGGATATGACACACAGATTTTCTTGCTTAATGGGGCAACTATGGGACTTCCGCAGATGCGGGAAAGGGTGTTTTTTGTTTCATGCAGAAAAGACTTGAAACTGCCGGAATTAAGGCTGAATTTCAATGAAAAGCCGATACCATTCGGGGCAATAAGTGACAACACGGACACGCACATGGACAGACTGACACCGCTTATGGAGAAATACTGGAACGAGGCGAAAGCGGGGGAATCCGTGGGGAAATTCAAGGCATTAAAGAAACTTGATCCTATACGCCCGATGAATACCATTGTCGCAGGGACACGGCACTATCACTACAAGTACAAACGTGTAACGAATGACCGGGAATTGTGCCTGGGCGGAAGTTGGCCGCTTGATTACGATTTTAACGGACAGGATGCAAATTACCTTATCGGGATGAGCGTGCCGCCGTTAATGATGGGCAAACTTGCGGAGCAGATTTACAAACAGCAACTTTCAAAAATTGGCGGTGCAGCATGATGCCGCGGAAGTACGAAATAAAGCGATTGCCGGAGCTTGTGGGTCGCGGATATGGTGCGTTCTGGCGGTTCAAAGGGCGGTACAGAGTTGTCAAGGGGAGCCGAGGAAGCAAGAAGAGCAAAACTTGCGGGCTGTATTTCATTACAAAACTGATGCAGCACCCCGGGGCAAATCTGCTGGTAATCCGTAAGACTGCCCGAACGCTCCAGGACAGCTGCTTCAAAGAGCTAAAATGGGCAATCCACCGGCTGGGAGTGGAGCGATACTGGCGGTGTAATCTTTCACCGCTGGAAATGACCTATTTACCAACGGGGCAAAAGATATATTTTCGCGGACTTGATGATCCGCTGAAAGTAACATCTATCACGGTCGACAAGGGCTCCTTGTGCTGGATGTGGATTGAAGAAGCCTACGAGGTCATGAAGGAAACGGACTTCGACATGCTGGACGAATCAATCCGCGGACAGATACCGGATGGACTGTGGAAGCAGATAACTGTTACCTTGAACCCGTGGAGTGATAGACACTGGATCAAGAAACGTTTCTTTGACGCTGACCCGGACCCGGATGTAATGGCAATCACAACAAATTACATGTGCAATGAATGGCTTGACGATGCAGACTTGAGGGTGTTCGAGCGAATGAAGCAGAACAACCCGAAACGATACAGAACGGCCGGGCTGGGCGAATGGGGCGTAACGGAAGGGCTTATTTATGAAAACTGGATTGAGGAAGATTTTGATATTGAAGCGATCCGGCAGAAACCCGGTATCAAGGCGGGATTTGGGCTTGACTTCGGTTATTCCGTGGACCCGTCCGCGCTTTGCTGCTTCTTTCTTGATGAATCGAGCCGGACAATGTATATTTTCGACGAGTTGTATAAAAAGCAACTTACGAACCCGCAACTATACGCAGAAATCGAGCAGATGGGATACCGAAAAGAACGTATCACAGCGGACGCAGCAGAGCCGAAAAGCATATCAGAGCTGCGGGACCTTGGGATGTATAACATCCGGTCGGCGAAAAAAGGACCGGACAGCATCCGGCACGGAATCCAGAAGATACAGAATTACAGAACGATCATTCACCCGCGCTGCGTAAACTTCATAACGGAGATCAGCAACTACACATGGGCGACGGATAAGAACGGCAACCCGACACAGCAGCCGGTCGATG
>JAZKZE010000106.1:0-3897 GCA_045612485.1 Victivallales bacterium
AGGAGTTCAATCAGCGAGAACGCTGATTGAGTGAAGGTGTGAAGGTGTGAAGAGTTTGCCTGCGGCAAACGTGAAGTGCGCCCTGACGGGCGTAAGGATGTGCAGTTTTTATGAATTTTTTTGAGGTAATACAACGGCAAAACACCTATTTGACAAGTAACACTCACCAACAGTTCAATGAGTGTAAACGCGCGTTTGACGGATTCCGGGGGAGTGGCATACTGTTTTTTCATGGAGTTCTCCTTTGTTTTTTAAGACCCGGAACTAATATATAACAGAATATTACAGATGTCAAGAAAAAAAGGATAATTTTTCCTGTTTTTCATGGATTTATACCGGGATTCAGGGTAGGGGAAAGGTGTCTTTACAATGGTGGCACAGAAAGAAAAAAATTGTGTTTTTTTCTTATTCGATCACCGGTATATCTGTATTTCCGGAAAGTTTCAGACTTTTTTCCTGAAGTTCCTCCACATGGGCAAGGAGGTCGAAACAGCAGTCAAAATCACTTTGCGAATCTTCACTGCTTGCGGAAAGCAGCTTCATGTTGATCATATTGTAAACAATATTTCCCACATCCGGACCGCTTCTCACTCCCCAGCTTTCCAGAACCTCTCCGGCGAGGGGACCGAATTGGAGAAGGGCATATTCGCAGACCCCTTCCACAAGTTCCGCCCCGGTAACATGCCGCATACCTCTGGGATTGGCTTCCTTGTTGCATTTTTTTACTGTGTAGCTTACGCTGCTGTTCACAAAGGAATAGGCGTCGCTCTCATATCTGGGATCGTTTTTCACGATTTTTCCGATGATTTTCTCAAAATTTGTGTCTTCCATAATTTTTCTTCCGTCAGTTTTTCCTTCCGTCAGTTAATATAATACTCTTTTGCAAAAAATACAGCTGTAAACTTGATTTTTTCTGTTTTTGTATTATTTTAAATAAATGTATTATATTTCACCAACAACTTATTATATGGAGAATGAAATGAAAGTAGTTGTCGCCTATTCCGGAGGTCTTGATACCTCCGTCATCGTCAGCTGGGTCAAAGAGACCTACAACGCCGAAGTCATCACTTACTGCGCCGATGTGGGCCAGGAAGAAGAACTGGACGGTCTGGAAGAAAAAGCCATCGCCACCGGTGCTTCCAAATGCTATATCGACGATATCCGGGAAGAGTTTGCCAGAGACTTCATCTTCCCCATGATGCAGGCAAATGCCATCTATGAAGGCACCTACCTTCTGGGTACCTCCATTGCCCGTCCCCTTATCGGGAAAAAACTTGTGGAGATCGTCCGCAAGGAAAATGCGGATGCCATCTGTCACGGTGCCACCGGTAAAGGAAACGACCAGGTCCGTTTTGAACTTGCCGCTTACGCTATGGAACCCAACATCAAAATCATTGCCGCATGGCGTGATCCCAAATGGACATTCCATTCCCGTACCCAGATGATCGACTATGCCAATGCTCACAATATTCCCATCAAATCCACCGCTGCCAAACCCTACAGTATGGACAGAAACCTTCTGCACATCTCCTTTGAAGGCGGTATTCTGGAAGATCCCTGGATGGCATGTCCCGAAGATATCTGCTGTCTTACCACCCCCCTTTCCAAAACTCCCGATACTCCTGAAGAAGTGATCATCGAGTTTGACAAAGGTATTCCTGTGAAAGTCAACGGCGAAGCCCTTTCTCCCGCCGCCCTTATGAAGAAACTCAACGTTCTCGGCGGCAAACACGGTGTGGGCAAGATCGACATTGTGGAAAACCGTTTTGTGGGAATGAAATCCCGCGGTGTGTATGAAACTCCCGGCGGTACTATTCTGCACCACGCACACAGAGCTATGGAATCCATCACCATGGACCGTGAAGCCATGTCTCTGCGTGACTCCCTCATCCCCGCCTACTCCAAACTGGTTTACAATGGATTCTGGTATGCTCCGGAACGGGAAATGCTCCAGGCAGCCATTACTGAAAGCCAGAGATATGTTACAGGAGAAGTGCGTGTCATGCTCTTCAAAGGAGCCTGCCATGTGAACGGCCGCCGTTCTCCCTACTCTCTCTTCAATCCTGAACTCTGCACCTTTGAAGAAGACAATATCTACAATCAGCAGGATGCCACCGGCTTCATCCGCCTCAATGCACTGCGTCTGCGTACTCTTGCCAACAGCGCACAGAAACGCTATTGAATTACTGTCTGAAGCAGATCAGATAAAAGAAACGGGCAGTCATGGTCCTGAAAAGGACGGTGACTGCCCGGATTTTTTATACTTTAGTTCCTGAATGGAAACGGTCAACGGTATTCCAGTGTAAAAATGTGAGCTGTTTTTTCTTTTCCCCAGACATCATCCACTGTGAATCTCACTGCAGAAACAGTAACCGGGGACCAGTTTTTACGGTACATACGGCAATGAATATCTTTTTCCCTTATTCCGGTTTCCCATTTGCCGTCGATAAGAAAATCTATATGAAAATCCCTGACCAGCATTTCCGGCATCTCTTTCCGGTCGGTGAGAGCCTCCATTTTCCTCATTCTTTTATCCCGGAATACAAGAAAAGTATCAAAAATAAAACGGCATCCGGAAACCGTTACCGGTTTATCCCATTTGTAAATACATTCCTCACCGCAACGAAGCCAGACTCCGTTTTCCCTTTCATCCATGTTGCGGTCAACAGCATTCTGTAAAAGCGGGAAATCTGAATGGGCTTCTGCCGTAATTTCAGAGATCTTTCTCACAAATCCCGGGAGCATGACATCATCTTCCATCAGTTGCTCCTGAAGCAGGGAAATATATTCCTTTTGAACCTCTTTCGGAAGAATATGCTGTTTGCAGGCGATTGCCGCCGCTGTTCCCACAGCCTGCCCCATCAACGCACAGCTCCCCATTACCCGGCAGGCACTCAAGCCCATGTGGGTACAGGAAATATTTCTTCCGGCAAAAAATAAATTGGCAATATTTTTTGAATAAAGGGAACGAAGCGGTATGCCGAAAGGGGAGGGGGCCGTATGATGGGATGAAATATATCCTTCATTCATAAAAGCATCCGGATGGTGGTCATCCAGAGTCCATCCTCCGTAACACACCGTATCCGGAAATTTTCCTCCGGACATGATATCATTCTGATTGAGGATATGTTCTCCCGCAAAACGGCGGCTTTCCCGTTTCCCGGGCAGGGAGCCGATCCAGTCGAGTTCAAAATTTCGGCATCTTCCATCCGGATGATTTTTCATATATGCCCAGACCCCGTAGGCGATTTTTTTCAATTCCCAGGCAATATCTCCGGCATCACGGATTGTATCAAGATTTCCGCCGTATTCGATCCACCAGAAGTTGTTGTTTTCCGGATAGGGATTCAGATAAGAGTGGGAAATATTGACATAATCCTGAATTTTGCCCCGTAATTCCGGCTTGGCTCCGCGAACCTCAAAAAATTTATCGTCATACTTGTATGCCCATTGGGGAGGGATGAAAGGATGGTGTTCTTCACAGTGGCGCAACTGAAGCAGAATACTGCTGCCCATCGTTTTTTTGTCTGCGGTTTCATTTTGCAGAAAAGTTTCCTGAAATTCCGATCTGCTTTCCCTGCCGGTTCTGTATTCCGCCCCGGAAATTGCCATGATCCCGTCTCCGGAACAATCTGCAAAAATTTCCCCGGAAACCTGATAATAACGATATTCATTGCCATTCCAGGCTCTTACACTCTTTATGCGGTTTTCATCCATATCCACATCCACTGCTGAAGTATTCAGTAGTAAAGTGATATTGGGTTCTGCTTTGATCAGGGAAAGCATGATATCGTCCCAGAGCGTATATCTCATCAGCGGGTTGAAATAGATATTATTGAGCTGAAGTTCTTCCAGTACCCCGGTTTCTTTGCGTTCTTTGCCGTGAGCCCCGCAGAT
>JAZKZE010000107.1:0-4588 GCA_045612485.1 Victivallales bacterium
CGCGCACATAAAGGATATTCCGGACACGAACCGGAACTTTACACTTTTCATTCGGATTTCGATGAGGCAAATTTCACCTTGAAAAGCATCCGTTCCAAACTGCGTAACGGTGTAAGCCCAAGTCAAATTATGTTGATGTTCCGCAGTGCAACTCATGCACGGATCATTGAACACACTTTGCGGACAGCCGGGATTCCGTACCGCTTTATCGGCGGCATGAGTTTTCTTCAATCCAGTCATATCAAGGATGTGATTTCAGCATTGGAGGCGGTAACAAGTTTCAAATATGAACTTGCCTGGCATCGATTCTTGTGTCTGCACCGTAAATTAGGAGATAAAACCAGTTTCAAATATTTTCTTGCCATCCAAAACGCCCCGGATCATAAAACAGGCTTGCAGATGATGGGATGCAATCTTGCCACGAAATATCCTGATTTGGGAGAATTTTTGCAGAATTTTGATCCCGATCGTCCTCCGGCAGATCTCCTGAAAGATATCCTTTCTTATTTTGAAAAGACTAAACTTCTGGAGGAAAAATATGACAATTGGGATGACCGGAAAAAGGATTTACTTCTTCTTTGCAGGATCGCGGCAAAATATTCAGATGTAGAACATTTTCTGGAAGCATTCAAACTTGATCCGGATACCGAAGTTCTGGAGCATGACAATGATACCGACAGCAAGATAACTTTGATCACCGTTCACAGTGCCAAAGGCAGTGAATGCGATCACGCTTATATCTTCAGGGTTCAGAATGGAGTATTCCCCCACGTAAAGGCTGTATCAGATGATGAGATCGAAGAGGAACGCCGGGTTCTTTATGTAGCAATGACCCGTGCGAGAAAAGAACTTATCCTCACAAGAACAATTTCCGACAGTGACAAATTTCTGACCGATGAAATGGTAAAACGTATGGAACGCCGCACACAGGCAAAAGGATGGTAAAAATGGCAAACACAAAATCTTCTTACAGTAAAACGATTTCCGTCAAAGAATTAAAAGAACTTCTGCTGGATAATTTGAATGCTCTCTGGGAAAACGATCCGGCTTTGCATACCAAACACGCAACAAGTGCAAGTTTGATTCCACCCATCATGGTCTGGGGCGCACCGGGCGTGGGCAAATCGACAGCCGTCCGGGAGTTGACACAGGAACTCGGTATCGGCTTTATTGACGTGCGTCTTGCCCAGCGGGAGCCGGTGGATATGCGGGGACTTCCTGTCCCGGATGAAAAAGAAAACTCAGTAAAATGGCTGGTTTCCGGGGAATGGCCCAGAGATCCGGCAAGCCGCGGTATCATTATGTTCGATGAGTTGACTGCTGCCGACAAAACCTTGCAGGTGGCAGCATATGAATTCATTCTCGACCGCAGGCTTGGAGCATTATACCATGTTCCGGACGGTTGGTACATCATGGCGGCAGGCAATCGCATTGAAGACAGAGCCGTTTCCTGTGCCATGTCCAGTGCATTGGCAAACCGTTTTCTTCATGTGGAAGTTGCCGCCGAAGCAAACAGTTTTCTTCAATGGGCAAAAGAAAACAATCTGCATCCGGCAGTGACCGGCTTCATCAAATTCCGTCCGCAACTGCTTTTTTCGCAGGAAAATGAGGATCTGCAGCGTGGCTGGCCCAGCCCCCGCAGTTGGGAAAGAGTCAGCACCATGCTGAAGATCGCCGAAAAGAACCAACGGAAAAGTTCCCTGAAATACACGATCCCGGGGCTTATCGGACAAGGTGCGGCGGCAGAATTTATGGCATTTTACAAGAACATCTATTATATGAGCGATACCGTGGATATTGCCGAGTGTCTGAAAAGCGGCAGAACGATCCCGCTTCCGCAGAAAGCCGATCTTCTTCACGCCTGTTGCGGAGCAGTGGCATATCAGTTGAAATCCACCAAAGATGCAAAACTTTTTCCGGTCATTGCGGAAAACTTCCTTAAATTTGTCCAAGCGCTCCCCAATGATTTTGCGGCAATGATCATGAACGATGTGGAATCCTCTCTTGCCGGGACCAAACGCTCTGAAATCATAAAAAATCATCCGCTTTACGCTTCCGTTCAGCAGAAATATAAACCGGAAAGCCTCTTTGAATTATGAAAATAGAAATCAGGGAATGCCGCAAACCCAATGCGGATGAAGAGGCATTGAAGA
Source organism: Victivallales bacterium (assembly GCA_045612485.1). Taxonomy (GTDB): domain Bacteria; phylum Verrucomicrobiota; class Lentisphaeria; order Victivallales; family UBA1829; genus RGIG5327. The sequence goes on from JAZKZE010000107.1 coordinate 2,154, forward strand.
CACAAGTCCGGGAAATGATGCAGTGTGACCGCTGCCGGCTTCTGGAAAAACACCCCTTTGTGGGACATCTTGCTATGCACCTTGATATGATTCCCGTCATCGACAGCCGCATGACCACTGCCACCACGGACGGCACAAGGATGTTTATGGATGCTGAATTCTATTCAAAAATGGATGAGGACGAACGGTTGGGGATCATCGGACATGAAGTATGGCATTGTGCATTGCGTCACTTTCAGCGGCTGGGTAACCGTGACCGGAAAAAGTTCAACTTCGCCTGCGATGTTGAAGTGGATCTGCTGCTGCACCGTGACGGATTCAAAGTGGAAGTTTTGCCTCATGAAGCCACTTGGGAAGGGAAAAGTGCCGAGCAGATCTACGATCTAATGTTTCCCGGCTTGGAGCAGTTTCAAAAAGATGATGAACACATTTTTGACTCCGACAAACTGCCGGGGGATAATGACGGTGAAAAATCAGGAGACGAATCGGACGATGGCGGGGAATCTGACGGAGAAAAAGAAGATCACAACGGAAAAGATGGAAAAGATCAGGATATTCAGGCGGGCAATGACAAAGATGGAAATTCCGGAAAGAAAGCCATTCCCGGAGATGTGAACTTGCCTTCCGTCAGCCATGACGGAGTGATTGATCCAGATTTTCAGCCTGCCAGAGAAAAGGAACTATCTGAAGATTGGAAAGATCATCTTAAAAATGCCGTTCAGCAGGAAATGGAAAAAGGCGGAAAAGGCATCGGCAATCTTCCGGGGAATGTGGAAGACCTGATCAAAGATGAAGAAAAAATTGCCACGGTGGATTGGAAAAAGGTTCTGTTGGATTATGTTTCCCAACTTTTCGGTGGCGACCGACAATGGTTGCCTCCGGCACGAAGGTATGTGTGGAAAAAGCTCTATCTGCCCAGCCGTGCAAAAAAACAGAGCATTGAAATCGTGCTTGCCATTGACACCAGCTGCAGTACCACGGAAGATCTGCCGGATTTTCTGGCGGAACTGCGGGGAATGACATCTGCCTTTGGCGAATATAAAATTACCATTATTCAGTGTGACATCACCATTCACTCGGTACAGGAGTATTCCAACGATGATCCCTTGCCGGAAGAAGGTTTGCAGTTCAAAGGATTCGGTGGAACAAGTTTTCTTGCCCCATTCAAATATGTGGAAGAAAAAATGGATGAAGTTCCGACTGTTTTCATTTATCTTACGGATGGTTTCGGAGAAGCCCCCTCCGAAGCTCCTGATTATCCGGTGATCTGGTGCTTGACCAAGGGAGGAGAGAAGCCTGCCGATTGGGGATTGGAAGTAAAAATCAAGGAAAAATGATTGCAACGGAATTGGTATGACATTTTATGGCAGACCTTATGGTTTATATTAGCAATTGAAAGGAAAATTGACAATGAACGACAAATTTCAGGAACTGTATGCGAATATATTAAAGGAGCTGTGGAAGGAACTCCAAAATGCAGAAAACCTTTATCTGGAAATTTCGCAAAGGATTCTGAAAAATCTTGCCAGAGGAAAACACCCCAAAGATATTCTGGAATTGGAGGATAATACCGTCAGAATATCGCTGATATCATTTCCAATCTAAGAAGGAGGAGGATTGATTTATGTGTACTATAATGTTTCAACGGGAAACACTCCCGGCAGAAAAACGCTCCCGGAGCGATTCGCAAAAGGCAGTGGATAATTTGATGGCTTATGACAAACTCTTGTCAGAACCATTTACCAGAAACGAGTTGCATAAACTTTTCTTCCACGGTGGCTGGCGAGGGAAAGAAGATCAGTATTCCGTACTGACCGATGCAGAAAAACAAATCGTTGATGCTTGGAAACTTAAAGCTCAAGTGTCAATAGACGAACCGGAAAAAGTCGTTGGGGGCGAAAGCGTTTTTAAGAGAGCAACATCATTAATACCAAGAATTTATAAACCGCTGAACTATGGCGGCAGCGATATTTCCGATTACCGGCGGTATTTGAAAGCCTCTTTGAATGAAACTCCATCTTTTGACGGTAACATGTGGGGTTGCCGGAGCAATAATACCGGCAAGATCTATGTTTGGTTGGACAATATGTGCTTCGGCAATTCCAATAAAAAAGGTTTTTATTATGTTCGTTGGTATAACTCCGTACTTGATTGTTACGGATGGGGAGGAGGTTGCTCTACCGCCTATGGACACCCGGCATTGATCGTACAGAAAAATAAACTCCGTCCCGATCAGATCGAGTACATGGAACGAAAGTGCAAAGAAACACGGGAAACCAAAGATCCGCAAATCGAATGGGGGAGATGAGAGATGAATACCGGAAACAGTAAATTCCTGCAAATTCTTGACCGCATTTGCTTTGTTGGCAGTATTCTTTTCTTATCGGCACTTGCCGTATGGAGCATGGCCGGAAGATTTACGACCTTGCAGTTGC
>JAZKZE010000108.1:0-10011 GCA_045612485.1 Victivallales bacterium
TCTCCTGAAGGTTGCACAAAACAGGATAATGAAGTATTTTTGAAAAAATCTGACAAAATCACTTTTTTAAAAGCAGATTTCTTTACGCACATAATTTTGTAAAAATATGCCATTTTTACAAAATTATGGGATAGCTGTGAATTTTACACTTTTTCAACTCTTTTTTTCATTAAAAAGATTTGATTCCCCGCAAAACTGTATTATATTATTAAAGCAATTATACTCTGTTGAAAACGAAAGGAAGTAAAATGACCGCAAGAGAATTAAGAAAAAAATACATCGAGTTTTTCAAGGCAAAAGGTCACAGTGTGATCAAAAGTGCCTCCCTTATTCCCGATAACGACCCCACCGTACTTTTCACCACCGCCGGGATGCACCCCCTTGTGCCTTACCTTCTGGGAGCCAAACACCCCCAGGGAACAAGACTTACCGACGTACAGAAATGTATCAGAACCGGAGATATTGATGAAGTGGGCGATCCCGTACACCTGACCTTCTTTGAAATGCTGGGCAACTGGTCCCTGGGCGACTATTTCAAGAATGAAGCTATCGAATTTTCTTTTGAATTCCTTACCGGAAAAGATAATCTGAATATCCCTGTGGAAATGCTGGGCGTAACCGTTTTCCAGGGGGATGAAAATGCTCCTTTCGACGAAGAAGCATTCAATAAATGGCGTTCTCTGGGTATCCCGGAAAACCGTATTGCCAAACTGCCCAAGGAAGATAACTGGTGGGGTCCCGCCGGTCAGACCGGTCCCTGCGGACCTGATACAGAAATGTTCTACTGGACAGGTCCCCTTCCCGTTCCTGAAGTCTTTGATCCCAAAGACAGACGCTGGGTGGAGATCTGGAACGACGTCTTCATGCAGTACAATAAGACTGCGGAAGGCACTTTTGTCCCCCTCGCCCAGAAAAACGTGGATACCGGTATGGGCGTGGAACGTGTTACCGCTGTACTTCAGGGGAAAAAGAGCTGCTACGAAACTGAACTTTTTGCTCCGCTTTTTGAAGCATTGGACAGGATCCGCGGTGTGGAATGGGTCTCTCCCGAACTGAGAAGCCGTTCCGAAAGAATCGTTGTGGAACATATCCGTGCAGCCTCCTTCATCATGGCTGACGGTGTAACTCCCGGCAAGACAGACCAGCCCTACATCCTGCGCCGTCTTATCCGCAGAACTGTACGCGAAGGCGGAAAACTGGGTATTACGACAGCATTCTGCACAAAGATCGCAGAAGTTGTCATTGAAAACTACAAAGAATTCTATCCTGAACTGGGCGAAAATGCTGCAAGGATCCTGGAAGAATTTGCCAACGAAGAACAGCTTTTTGCACAGACTCTGGAAAAAGGTACAAAAGAATTTGAAAAGATCATTTCCAAAGTACCTGAATTTGTCAAAACAAAAGTATTCAGCGGTAAAAATGCCTTCTACATCTACGAAACTTTCGGATTCCCCATTGAGCTTACCTGCGAAATGGCGGCAGAAAAAGGGTTTACGGTGGATATGAAAGGCTATGAGGAAGCCTTTGCCAAACATCAGGAACTTTCCCGTAAAGGTGCGGAACAGAAATTCAAAGGCGGTCTTGCCGACCACTCTGAAGCTACTGCCGCCCTCCACTCCGCCACCCATCTTCTCCATGCCGCATTGCGGAAAGTTCTGGGAACGACTGTGGAACAGAGAGGCTCCAATATCACAGCAGAACGTCTGCGCTTTGACTTCTCCCACGATGCCAAGATGACTCCCGAACAGATCGCGGAAGTGGAAAAGATCGTCAATGAATGTATTGCCGCCAAAGCTCCCATCATCTGTGAAGAGCTTACCGTGGATGAAGCAAGGGAAAAAGGTGCCATCGGTCTTTTCGGTCACAAATACGGTGAACGGGTCACCATGTACACCATGGGGGATTTCAGTAAAGAGATCTGCGGAGGACCTCATGCCGCCAATACCGGCGATCTGGGTCATTTCAAGATCCAGAAAGAAGAAAGTTCCAGCCGCGGTATCCGCCGTATCAAGGCAATCCTGGAAAAGTGATCCGGATAAATTCTTCAAAAGGAGTGATCATGCAGAACGCAACTCTCACCATAGCTTCCGAAAACGGTGTTTATGCCGTCAAGGCTTCCGGAAGAGCTACTTTCGAGTGTGCCGGGCCCCTTCGTGAACTTGCCGGAAAACTGGCTGAAGAAGAGTTCACCAGAATTGATGTGGATCTTGCAGAATGTCAGGGCATGGACAGTACCTTTATGGGTATTCTTGCCATGCTCGGTCTGCGTTCCAGAAAGATCGGGGCGGAAATGAATATTGTCAATGCCAATGAACTCAATAAATCCCTTCTGTACGGTCTGGGGCTGAAAAAACTCTTCAATTATACAGAAGGAACCGTTGTTATGCCCGGAAATGAAAGTGCTTCTTCCGGGGTTTCTACCGGTAAACTGGATCTTGAGTCTGCCAAAACCGTGCTGGATGCCCATAAAACCCTTATGGATGTGGACGACAGCAACAAAAAGAAATTTGAAGCTGTCGTGGATATGGTGCAGAAGGATATTGACCGGCTGAATAAAGACGAAGACAATCAATAACATTTCCGGCGGGACAAAAAATGGAAAAGCCCAGAGAACGGGAGTTTTACAGTTTCGTCCCCGAAAAGGAAAACGGCTGCCTTCTTCTGGATTTTCTTGCCGCCCGGTATAAAAGGTTCGACCGCAAAGGGTGGGAAGAAGAGATCAGAAAAGGCAAAGTAAAAGTGGAAGGTGAAACAGTTTGCCTTCCGCTTGCTGTTTTAAAGAAACACGCCAGGATCTCCTACTACCCCGGGGAAATGCCGGAACCCCCTGCCGACCCTGCCTATAAAGTACATTATGAGGATGAATATTTTCTTGTACTGGAAAAAAGCGGGAACCTCTGTGTACATCCCACCGGTCCTTTTTTCCGCAATACTTTATGGTATCAGGCATCCCTTGTTTACGGGGATCTGAAATTCGTCCAGCGGCTGGATAAGGAAACATCCGGTCTTCTGATTGCCGCCCGTTCCCGCAAGGCTGCCGCCGCTATGGATAACGGCAACACTCCCCTGCATAAAGAATATCTGGCACTGGTACACGGAAACTTTTACGGAAAAGTCCGTGCTTACGGAAGACTCATACCCGATGAGAGAAGCTGTATAGAAAAAAAGAAACGCTTTCTTTTCGCCGGAAACGATGGAAACAGCCGGGGGGAATCCGCAGAGACCATTCTCATCAGGGAAAAAAGCATCCCCACCGGCATGACCCTTGTACGGGCCCTTCCCGTGACAGGCAGACAGCATCAGATCCGTGCAACATTATATTCTCTGGGTTTTCCTCTTGCCGGGGACAAACTGTACGGAAAAGATGAAACGCTTTTCAACAAAATAAAAGCTGACGCATTTACACAGGAGGACAGGGATCTTCTTCTCCTCCCCCGTCAGGCACTGCATTGCGCCGTATTGGAATTCACACACCCGTTTACAGGGAATAAGATCCATTGCGAAGCCCGGAACAATGATGAAAATCTGTTCTTTGATGAAATCAAAAAAAAGTAAGCGACCTTAAAAAAAACTTATTTGGAACTGGAGCTGGAATTAGAGTTTGAACCGGATGTCCCGAAGAGTTCTTCCCAGAATTCTCTCTCCGCCTCTTCCCGTTCCTCTTTTTCCTCTTTATCTGCCAGATCGTCATTATAGTTATGTGCCTCAAAACCGGCTCTTGCCCCGATGGAGGCTCCCGGCATTGCCGTAAGTCCTACAGCAAAACCAATATACGCTTCCCAGGTTCTTTCATTGATATCATTTCTTGAAAATTCAGCCCCTGCACTTACTTCCAGATACCAGCAATGGAAATCTCTTCTCAAAGTAAGATCCACATTATCTACAAGTCCGTCATCAATATCATACCGCAACCGGAAACGTCCCTTCAGACGTTTATCAATATAGGTGGGGAAATCAAGCTGCAGCGAAGCAAACTGATTGCGTTCAAAGTAGGAGGGGAAGTTTGTCATGGCGGCAGGGTTGGCAAGGGTGCTTGCCATGGAGTATGCCGGACGCTGATAATAATTATCGCAGTAAGTATAAGATGCCTGGATCTTCCAATCGTCGGAGAACTTGTAAGTAAGAGTGGTTTCCCAGTAATTGATCAAATCGCAGTCAAGTCCCGGCCTGCCGACTTCCTTACCGCCGCGCTTGACCTCATAATCATGGGCATTATTATTGCCCACATCAAGGACAAGTGTGGATGTAAGAGAGAAATTATCTGTGGGAGTAAAAGAAAGAATCGTGGTGAAATCCCCTACATTATTAAACCCGAAATCCCGGTGGAAATGGAAATCCCAATAATTTTCCAGCGAAAAATACTCACGCACTTTGGAACCGTCTCTTGTCTGCAAACGGTTTATAAGTCCGAAACGGAAGAAATTCTGTCTTGTGATCAGATCCACATCATCAAAATAATAGAGATGCTTGTAGCTTTCCGTGGGTTTGGGAATAAAAGTATAGTTGATATAAGGCACCATCACATGACGTAATCCGTCAATATTGAAAAAGGCACTTTTCGGGGTCTGCCATGTACGGTAGAACTTTGTATTGAGTTCAGCACCCAGTTCCATTGCAAAACGTACTCTGGAACCGCCTTTTCTGTCATAATTTGTCACCTGAAGATCTGTATCCGGCCACTTGTCAAGAGTATTGGCTTTGATCATGGAATTAAGTCCGTCCAGATCCACTTTGCGCTTGCTGGAACGGGAATAGGCTGTTAATCTTGCCGCAAAACGGGGAATAAGGTTGATGGCATCAAACAAGCGGATGGGATAATAAAATGCATGCAGAGTATCAAAACGGAATGCTTCATAATTTTCCGCCTCGGTAAGATAGCCGCCCAATTCTGCGGGAGAATCCATCCAGAGTCCGATGATCGCCTGATCCCGGGTAATCTCCTTTTTATTATAGGCAGAGAGGATCTTTTTACTGTTATTGGGATTATCCGCATATCCGGCAAGTTTGGCAGGCGTGAGATTGGGATTTTCCCAGCGTTTCAAATCAAATTCACGCCAGTTCATCCTGTAATATCCGGCAGTGGTCTGGCTCTGGTAATAAATATTGCTGAAAAGCTCCTGACGGAAAATATCCAAACGGACTTCCGGCAGTCTTTCCATGGTAAGGTCAAAAGAATTTACTTTGAATGCCGTCTGGGCAAGAACAGAAAAACTGTCTCCCTGATATTCCAGCGCAGCAAAGGAAGGCGGCTGTACATCCCGTCTGTAACGTGCGGGAAAATACTCTTCAAGGAAATTATAGTCACTTATAAGATCCACCTGTCCCCGGAAGGAAAGACGGGGAGTAAAGTGAGTCAGGTTTGCAATACGGAACTCATAACGGTTTTTAGGAATAAAAATTCTGGACTTTTTTGCCACCCATTCCTTGTTGGAAATGGGATTGTCATTGCTGTCCACTTTCGGATTTTCCCCGAAATCATCTTCCCACAGAGTGTAAGGCTCTCTGTCCCGGATAGAGTAGGCAAAAATCTCCGTACTGGATTCAGGAGTCAGAATATCCAGAGAAGCACCGTAACCGAATCCCCGGTCCTCATAAAAGTCCAGAAGTATGCCGCCTTTTACAGTAGCAGGCTTTTCAAGAACTTCAAACTCTTTGCGCAGTTTGAAATACCATCCCCAGTCAGATTCTTTACCAAACTCAAATCTGCCGCCGAATGTACTGAAATCCCGGGGCTTGTAAAGAGCAGGAAACCAGAATACCGGTGTATTCCACACATACAGAAAAGTATTTTTTGCAAAAATGGAATAATCCCCGTAATCCCCGGTCTGATTGAAAAGCCCTCTGTTGGCTTCACGGGGTGTAAGGATCATCTCTCTGGCACCCACGGCATAATGGGAATTGTCATCAAGAAGATATTCACATGTGGAAGCCTTTGCACGGTGGATCTTGACCGAGCCATCCACATACCGTTCCGCCAGTTCCCCGGAAACAAAAAGGTCGATCCCCTTCATGACAAAACGACGGAAAAAGAAATGCCCGGTATTCAGATTACCGGAAACACGATCCGCTTCGATAAGGGAGGAATTGGTGGTAAGTTTGAGTTTGAGTTTTTTTCTGCCCGTTGGGGTTGTCGTCTGGCCGCGCACTTCCACCTTTACGTTGGGATCAGATACCAACTCTCTGTATTCCTGAAAATCCACAGTTTTGGAGGTGGTATTCACCGTTTTAAAGCGCACTTTCCCCTTTACTTCCGCATCACCGTTTTTCAGATTGATGACAGCGGAATCCCCTGAAATACGGATACTTTTACTGTGAATGACAACATGACCGCGGGCAATAAGATTGCTTCCCACATATTCATAGCTGTCCGCACTTGTTTTGATATCTTCTTCAGCAAGATCTTCCACCTTCGGCAGAGAAAGTTTCTTATTGAATGCCTTCGCTGTAGGTGTGGTAAAATTCTTGGTTTTGGGGAAAAATTGTGCAGAAAGTGACACCTGGAGCCCTACGATCCCCAGCAACACCAGTACACAGCAGTAAAAATCTCTATGTATCTTCACTTTATGCTCAATCCTCATTAAAAGTTTTCTGACGGTTCCCCCGATCCTGACCACAGACAGAACCCATACGAAAATATACTCAAAATCTTATAAAATACTGTTATTCTGTAAAAACGATCCTCTCCGGAAGGATCGCCTTTACAGAACAACAGGCTCCTTCCGGATCATTATCCTCCGGAAGGACATCCTGCTTCTGTATTCTGTCAATCCTGTTTTTTTGCTGGCATTTCACCGGCAGCTTTTGCTTTTGCAGCAGCAAGCTGAGCCATGAAATCATCGGGCTTTGCATCAAAATCAGGAACCAACAGCCCCTCTGCGATCTCCAGAAGGGCAATATCCACAAAATTATCATCCTTGCATTTCACCATGGGACCCGCTCCGCCGGCAAGCATGGCAGCACGTTTGGAAGCAAGAACGATCAGCGTTTTTGCGTCGGAAATTTTATCTTTTGCACGATACAGATAATCGTTGTTCATTGATTTGAACTCCTACTCATAAAGTTGAAAAAATATCCCGCAGAAAAGAAAATCATCTCTTTTCTGCGGAAAGGAATCAGTAGTCAATCACATCACGGTGACGTTCGATCGTGGAGGTATCTCCACTTACGACAGCCCCGTAGTTGCAATCAAATTCATAGATGCTGTCCATGATGAAGCGTTCTGCAAGAACCATACGGCGGTTGTCTTTCAGAGCATCACGGAGCATCAGAAGTCCCACAAAAATAAAGGTTTCGTTTTCCACCAGATTCTTTGCACGCAGATCATGGTAGGCAGCATCTTTTTTATCTGCAACGAATTTCACGGCAGCAAGATGTTTTTCATACATGGCGGGGACTTTTTCCGCCAGTACAGCAGCTTCCCCGCCGGCAGCTTTGATTTTTTCCATAAGAGTGGAGATCTCTTTATCCAGTGTACGCTGCATCACACCGCCGATGGCGGCAACATGCTGCAACTGGGTGGTACCTTCATAGATATTGGTGATACGCACATCACGGTAGTAACGTTCCGCATCAAAGTCATGCATGTAACCGGTTCCGCCATGGATCTGAATGCAGTCATAGCAGATCTTGTTGGCAGACTCGGTGGAGTAAGCCTTACTCATAGGAGTGAGGATAGCGGCAAGACGGGTATAGTATTTTGCCTTTTCCTGCACTTCAGCAGTGGGAGCAGATTCTGCAAGATGATTGTAAAGGAAACGCAGATCCACACTCTTGGTTGTTTCGTAGAGAAGAGTACGGGCAGCGGTAAGTTTTGCCTTCATGCGGGCAAGCATATCATAAATTGCAGGGAATTTATCAATGCTCTGCTTGAACTGTTCACGTTCAGAAGCATATTTCTTTGCTTCTCTGTAAGAGGCTTCTGCAATACCCACAGCCTGAGCACTGATGGCAACACGGGCACCGTTCATCAGGCTCATAACGTATCTGGTAAGTCCTCTTCTTCTCTGACCGCAGAGTTCAGCAGGAACGTTGTTATACTGCAATTCCACAGTAGCGACTCCGTGGATACCCAGCTTGTGTTCCACACGGCGGACAACAAGTTCCGGAGTCTTTTCGCAGATGAACATGGAAAGACCGCGTCCGTCGGAAGTACCGGCTTCAGAACGGGCAAGAACAAGATGCACTTTGGCACAACCGTTGGTGATGAAACGTTTCATACCGTTGAGGTACCATTTACCGGTTTCAGGATCCTGGGTGGCTTTCAGACGCACACTCTGCAGGTCGGAACCGGAATCCGGTTCGGTAAGGTCCATGGCACCGTCAGCTTCACCGGTGGCAAAGCGGGGCAGATACCGTTTCTTCTGATCTTCGTCACCGAATTCAGAAATAGTTTCAGCAATATCCTGAAGTCCGAAAAGGTTCTGCAAACTGGCATCCGCACGGGAAACCATTTCTGTCATCATGGTATAGACTGTATTGGGGAAGTTGAGTCCCCCGTATTCTCTTGCAAGCATGACCCCCATGACTCCTGCATCCGCAAGGTCTTTCAGGTTCTGCACTGTAAGAGGATGATAGGTAACGGTATTGTTCTCAAACTGGGGACCTTCCTCATCCACCTGACGGGAACGGGGAGCGATTCTTTCCCCGGCGATCTCACCCACAACAGCAAGCACACGGTCATAGTTATCCATGGCATCTGCATAATCTTCGGGGGCATAATCCCATTTGTCAGCTTCCTTGAAGCCGTTTTCACGCAAAGTGACAACTTCTTCAAAATCAAGATTCTTCAAAGTGAAGACAAGATCCGCATTATCTGTATAAAAGTTGGACATTTTTACTCCTCTTACGCTTTGGCTTTGAATGCTTTGATCATCATGGGAATGACACTGTTGAGGTCACCGATGATCCCGTAATGTGCCACGGAGAAGATGGGCGCGCCGGGATCAGTATTGATGGCGATGATCTTTTTACTTTCGCTCATTCCGGCACAGTGCTGTACAGAACCGGAAATACCGCAGGCGATATACAGTTTGGGACGGACGGTCACACCGGTCTGTCCGACCTGATAATCATGAGAGATCCAGCCGGCATCCACAGCTGCACGGGAAGCAGCAACTTCCCCGCCGAGGGCATCGGCAAGATCACGGATGAGCTTAAAGTTTTCCTTGCTGCCGACACCATAACCGCCGGCAACGATGATCTGGGCACCTTTCAGATTCACAGTGCTGTCCTGACGGACTCTTTCCAGAACCTTGACAACCGTCTCTTTTTCTGTAAGGGCAACGTCAACTTTGGTGACGGTACCTTTGCGGGAAGGATCAGGTGTACCCATTTTCATCACACCTTCACGCACAGTGACCATCTGGGGATCGTCCCAGGAGTTCACGATGGTGGCGATAATGTTTCCGCCGAAAGCAGGGCGGATCTGCATCAGTTTGTCTTTATAGAATTTTTTATTGACTTTATCTTCAAAATCGTCGATCTGCAGATCGGTACAGTCAGCAGTAAGACCGGCTTTCTTTTCAGAAGCTACACGGGGGGCAAGTTCACGACCCTTCATAGTAGCACCGAAAAGAAGGATATTAGGCTTATGCTCAAGGATCAGATCCATGATGACTTTAGCGTAGGGAAGCACTGTAAAGGGTTCCAGACGCTCATCTTCTGCAAGATACACATTGGAACAGCCATAGCTGAAAAGAGTATCCACACAATGACCGACATTATTTCCCAGAAGCACAGCTTCCACTTTTGTTCCCAGCTGAGCAGCAAGATCACAAGCCTTGGAAACCAGTTCAAGACTTACATCGGCAAGTTTGCCGCCTTCCTGTTCAGCAAACACCCATACATTTCCTCTGTTTTCCATAGTGCTCACCCTAAAGTATGATCTGTAATAAGTTCATGGATCAAGCCGGAAACCCCTGCTTCGGTGGGTTCCACATTCTTGAAATCCCCGGCGGTCAGAACTACGTTCATAATCTGTTTGACCTTGGTGGGGGATCCTGCAAGACCGCA
>JAZKZE010000109.1:0-85578 GCA_045612485.1 Victivallales bacterium
CTTGGAAGAATCAACAGGGGAGCAGGAATAATGCAATTAAAAGACATTTGCTGTGCACAATCATCGAACATTGCCCTGAAAGATTTAAAACACAACAGCAAGCAGGTACAAATTGCGATATTGAGAGCACCGATCGGTGCACGAACAGAAAGCAGCAGATCTCCGCAATGTGCTATTTTGGTTGGTTCATCACACCACATACGAACTTGAGGAGTCAGGCTACCGAAGTCCGCATTCCCTTGAAAGAACGGCATTCCACGCTGTTCTGCGTTGTATGAACTTGAAGCAGGAGATTGCCCCATATTAATGCTGCAAATATCTGCCAGTTTCACCTTTTTCATGCAACCACCCCGTATTTTCGATAGGCAGATGATAAATTCTCCAACAAGTTGTTGGTAAATTCATATACAGAAAAAACTTTTCCTCTTTTATTCATCATCAGAAAGTCCTTCCTGTATATTTCCAGAGGTGATTTTCTTTTCCAGCTCTTTACGCAATGCATCAATATCTGGAAGTGCTCTTTTGATTTTTTCCGGCATTTCATCAGCGGTTTTATAAGTTGCAACGCCCATCGGTTTATTATAATCCCGGACTGCGTATTCGACAAATGCTCTGTCTGCTGACTTGCAAAGCACAATACCGACAGATGGGTTTTCGTGCGGCTTTCTTACTGTATCATCCAATGTCTGCAAATAAAGATGCAACTGTCCAAGGTATGCCGGTTTGAAATCACCTGTTTTCAACTCCACCGCTACAAGAGCATTCAATTCCCGATTGAAGAAAAGCAAATCAACAAAAAGATCCCGCCCTACAGCATCCAATTGATATTGATTGCCGATAAAGATAAAATCATGCCCAAATGTCAGTATGAAGTCCTTTATATGTTCAACAATGGCATTTTCAATAACTCTTTCATCCACATCATCCGCATCTCCGGCATCAAGTTCTTCCACATTGATGAAATCAAGCAAGTACTCATCCTTGAATGACATCAGGGTATTGATTGCTTGTTTTGTTTGAGGAATCGTTGCTAAAAAATTATTTGGCAACTTCCCTGTATGATGAAAGTCCCCGGCCTTCAGGTGTTCACGCAGAACATATTTATTCCAATGAGCGGTATATGCCAAATGGATGTAGAACAGCCGTTCTTCCAATGTTTCTGTTTTATTGAGAATTTCCATGTGATGAGAAAAACCGATTCCAAGAAATTCCTGCGGATTGATTTCGGCAGCCCACGGCTGGCGATTTGTTGCGACCAGTACATCAGATTTTATTGTTTGTGTGGAATCTGGCAAATCGACAGCCACCGGCTGGCGATTTATATAAGGCATCCACACTTCAAAAAACTGTCTCATGTTTTTCAAGTTATTAACTGAAAAACCTTTTAATCCAGGCAACTCTCTTTTTAATTGAGAACTGATAGCCTCTATCGCTCCAGTTCCCCAAAATCCTTTGCGGGAATTTTCAGAAACATAACGCCCAATACCATAATACAATGACAAAAGTTCCCGGTTGGAATTAAGTGCCGCCCGTTGCTGACTTTCAAGAATAGCTTGCTTTAATACAGAAACAGCTTCCTTGACACCATGAAAATCTAAACTGTTTTCACTCATTTCAGCAGCTCCTTCAACGCTTTCAGTTCTGTCTGGAACTGTGTTTCAAGTTCTTCTATTTCTGCCAGTAATTGTTCGGTCGGCGGATATTCCTCTGCAACATATTCAGTTTCTTTGTATTTATTGACGGAAAGGTCATAGGCGTTAGCAACGATTTCTTCCTTGGTAACAAAGAAGGATTGTTCGGTCCTCTTGCGGTCAACTTCTTTATCCAGAGCCTTAAAACGTGCGATAATATCAGGAATGTCATTTTCCGAAACAGCATTTCGCTTGTCATCCAGACTGAAGCCGTCAGCTTGCATATCATAAAACCAGACCTTATCGGTACCACCGTGGTCAGTCCGAGTAAAAATCAAAATAGCCGTTGATACCCCGGCATAAGGCTTGAACACCCCGGAAGGCATAGAGATTACAGCTTCCAGACGATGATCTTCCACCAACTTCTTGCGAATAGCTTTGTGAGCATTAGAGCTGCCGAACAGTACTCCGTCAGGCACAATACAGGCACACCGTCCGCCCACCTTCAGCATTCGCAGGAAAAGAGCAATAAAGAGTAATTCCGTCTTTTTAGTACTACACATTTTGAGCAAGTCAGCTGCTACAATATCTGCGTCCAAACTGCCCTTAAACGGGGGATTGGCAAGAATCAGAGAATATTTATCTTTATCAGGGTTCTGGTCTGACAGACTATCCCGGTATTCAATAGTAGGATTGGTCACTCCGTGACTCATCATATTCATCGCACCGATCCGCAGCATCGTGCTATCCGTATCGTATCCATGGAACATTGCATTCAGAAAATGATTTTTATTGGTCTGATCATGGAATATCTCATTTTTATGTGTTTCCCGCATATATTCACAGGCATTTATCAAAAAGCCAGAAGTACCACAAGCAGGATCGCAAATAATTTCCTTTATTCCGGGATTCATTAATTCGACCATCATTCGGATAATATGTCGCGGCGTACGAAATTGTCCATTAACCCCTGCCGTTTCCAGTTTTGAAAGCAAATACTCATATACATCACCACGAATATCCATACCAGGCACTTTTGCCATCATGTCATAGATTTCATCAAGCGAAGAAACAACTTTTTGTAACAGCAATGGTGTTGGAATCTGAAATAACGCAGTACTCATGTACTTTGCATAAGAACTTTCTTTATTTGCAAGAGATTTAATAAACGGAAAAACATTTTCTTGCATATTGGAGTACAATTTTTGTGCAGGAAAATCACGAAATACAGACCATTTCAGTTGAGTTCCGGCTACTTTGTGTTCACCAATAGTTACTTCCGCTTTAAAGATACTTTTATGCTCCAAGTGCAACATCTGGGCACTTTTGGCTTTTCGGTTATCTTCATCATCCAGATCGTGGATAAACATGAGGTAGGTCATTTGTTCAATCACACTTAAGGGGTTTACAACCCCACCAGTCCAGAAAGTTTCCCACAAGCTATTGATTTTATTTTTAAGTTCACCAGTTATCATAAAATCCTCTTTTTCTAAAAATATTAAAACATCCCGTAATGTACCATAAACCATTAATTTTTCAAGAGGATTCTGCAATTATGAAAAATATTTTTTAGACATTTACATTTGATTACAAAATAACTGTATCTTAATATAGAAAGTGAATATATACTCAGCTATGGCACAAAAAGTAACCCCGGGGTTACTCTTTTGAGCGGTACAATCCCACTCCTATCTAAAAAAAAGCCGGAAGGAAGGCTTGTACTCCTTCAACTTCCGGGATGCAATTATTTTGAGTATGGGGGCATCACGTCCATACATTCCTTACAGAATCATACTGTAAGGGTTCGCAGAGATTCTGCTCCTGGCGGGGTTAATTCCATAATTCAGGACGTGTTCCATCCAGACCGAAACAACGATTGAGTGCCATGTAAGAATGATCTACACGTTGAGGCGTGTATTTCTTTATGGTCTCTGTAAAAGCATTAAGCAAGCTCCATCTTGTAGGTTCTGCAAACTCTTCATGCTGCGGTGTTTTGAATTCCTTGAAAACTGGCACAATATCAGAAGAGTTGATCGCTCCCAACTCGGCGGCTCTGACAATGCGGGATCTTGCTTCATCATCATTTTTGAGATAAATGACTTTCAGATCTTCGCAGACTGTTTCCAGCATAAGGAACTCGTTTTCAAGTTCCGTTACTGCAACATCCACAAGTTCGGTAAGCTCTATCCTTGAGGTATGCCGTCGTTTGATTACCGTCGTTCCTCCAAAAGCCAGATTGGAACAAACACGAACATTGATCCCCGCAGAAAGCCCCACAGCAAAACTCTTGTCGTGGGAATTTCGCAGACCGATACATCTGCTCCATTCTGAACTGGAACTTTTATTGATCCGCATCACTCCAAAGAGTTTCTGTCCCTCACGGGCAAGTCCGAAGTTCTCTTCCAGAATCTGCCAGGAATGAGCTTTCACTACATCAGTCACTGCCTCAATTACTTCCATGTGGGGAACAGGTTTCCAACTCTCTGTTGCTGTTGGCGTCGGAACAAGAGCAATTTCAGCACGATCAACATACTTTCCTTCACACATTGTAAGTCCCATATTTACCTCCATTTCTTGCAGCGGTCTGCATAGGGACACTCATTGCAAGTAAAGTTCGTTTCATTGGGATAGAAGTTGCCGCTATTCACGCTTCGTTCGATCTGATTTGCCAGAGAAACAAACCTATCAAGCTCATCATTTGTGCGTAAAGTATAGTAGTTATTGACAGTTGGCGACTTTGCCTTTGTTATGACATCAAAACGGAAAAGCGGATTTTCACCAAACTTTTCTCTGTAAGCATAACAAAATACAGTAGCCTGCAAATCCTTATCCGCTTTATCAATGGGCCACTTTGCAGATGCCGTTTTCCAGTCAACAATACAGTTATCGTGACCATCTGTCACCACGCAATCAAACTCACCAATAAGAGGTTTACTCAATCCGGGGACAGTAACAGAAAACCCTTCGGCAACTTTCTGAACCGCATAATCATCTGCCCAGTTTTCACAGGCTTTTTCCAGCATCCTGATCCCCGTTTCAAGCAAAGAATCGTAACTCTCATTCTGCTTATAGATCAGGTTTGCCACAACCTCCGTTTCCACCTTGAAAAAGTCCTCAAAAACATCCACAACCTCACGGACAGACATATCTTTTCCGATCCTTGCCCGTTCAGAAAGTGCCGCGTGAATAGCACGTCCAAAGGGAAAACAGGAAGAGGTGCGTTCCGGCTCAACCTTATCAATATAGCGGAACTGATATTTCAAAGGACAACCCAGAAAACACTGAAACGCCGAATAGGACCAGTGGGGCAGCTCTTTCAAATTTACAATATTCATGCTGCCCTCCAGGAGTTAATGAGGTTGGAACACTGACTTTTGGTCAACTGTTCTACACTTGCAACACCATGCTGTGCGGCAATTTGTGCTGGCGATATTCCTTTGTTTCTTGCAAGATCAAGCATAAATTTGATCTGTTTGGGAGATGCAGGAATTCCATTATTTGCCTGTGGGTGTTGATTAGTCTGAACTTGTGCTGTTGGCGTATTATTCTGCACAGGCACACTTTTTCCATGCAGTTCTGCCTCAACAGAATTACGTACCATTTCAAAGGTGGCATGGATGCGGTTCTGTAATTCATTCTGGCTCAATCCATCAGGCAATTCAACCTCAATAGAAGCGTGATAGGACTGACTTGTAAATTCCCCATCAGCGGGGACTTTTTTGCTGTAAGAAGCGTTTAATTTAAGCATTTTATTTTCCTTTCTCTTGATTTTTGTAAATTTCACGTTATATTTTGTGTAAACACAGGAGCAGATTCATGGATCATCGAATAGAAAAATTCAAACTATGGTTGAAAAATCCGCCGGTAATGAAATTTCCGGTTCCTGTAAATTTGCCTGCGTTTTCCAAAAAGTCATTTCGCAATTATGAAGAAATGAACAAATGGAAACAGGAATATCTCAAAGAAATTGCTGCACAAGGCGGTATTAAATGGAAGAAATCCTGAAAAAATAATATGCGAAAGGCTGTGCGTAAAGAGTATGATTTCAGTAAGGCTGTGAAGAATCCGTATATCCGCAAAAAGGCAAAAACTCCTGTCACGATCCGACTGGGTGCAACAACGGTGGATTACTTCAAATCTCTTTCGGAAGAGGCAAATCTGCCGTATCAGACACTTATCAATTCCTACTTAACGGATTGCGCAAAGCGTAAACTGAAACCGCAGAT
Source organism: Victivallales bacterium (assembly GCA_045612485.1). Taxonomy (GTDB): domain Bacteria; phylum Verrucomicrobiota; class Lentisphaeria; order Victivallales; family UBA1829; genus RGIG5327. Next base: position 5,858 of record JAZKZE010000109.1, read on the forward strand.
TGCCTGGAATGAATGATTTTGTTAAATCGCCATTCTGATCCGTTCGATGGCACGCTTGGCAAGGATGAAATCGCGCTCTTTCTGCTTCTGCGTCAGAGCTACTTCCTTAACCTTGCGGCTCAATGCGTTTGATTCTTCAAACATGGCTTTCAATTTACTGCGCAATGCTTCAATACTTGCAGAAAGTTCTTCCAGAGGATTGTTTTCCTGCGCAGCTTCACCATTGTTAATGCTTGTGGTGCTGATGGTTGCAATTTTACTTTCGTTAGACATTGTTTCATTCTCCTTTTCGTTGTTTTGTGTTGTTTGAGTAGTATTTTCTGTCTGTTTTTGAGTTGTCTGAAGTAAGGGCATGGCTATAAATTGCCCCAGACCTCCTGTCGCAATAAAAGGACTGTGGCAAACTGCGGCACATTCCAGTTTGGTATGCCCCTGTGAGAGCAGATGCATCAGGATTTCTTTACTTACTGCCATTGCAAAAACATTCTTTTCAACGGCAAATTCAGCAGGAAATTCTTTCTTCTGCTCCTTATGTTTCAGAATAAGAGTACATTTATCCTTCATTTCCAGATCAATAGTTGTGTGAGGCTTTTCATCCGGGATGGTTTTCAGAAAAGCAATCATTTCTTTGCCTTGCTGTTCACTGAAAGTAACAGTGTTGGGAAGATTCTTGCTGTCAGGAATGATCGTTTTCCAGTCAGGGTATTTGCCCTGAATCCCCTTGCCGCACCAACGCCATGCACCGGTAACGATCTCAAAAAAAGTTTCCTCTTTTTCTTTCCATGTGATCAAATGCCCCTGTGCCTCGCTCTTTGTTGCAAGAAGCGGTAAAGGAAATGGCAAAATCAATTCATCCATATTGAGCGGAAGAGGAGTATTCAAGAGTTCCCTGCCGTTGGTCACAGTAATTCCATCTCTGCTCAACTGGACTCCCTGCAACACCTTTCTATACTCATTTCTATTGATGACAGGTACTGCTGTTGCAAGCAGTTCCACAAAAGATGAGGGCAGTGTGAGAAAATGTTTTTTGCTTTCTTCTGCTGTGGGGGCGGCAGGAAAATCGCACTTTACTGGTGTAAGAAGTTTGCCATCTATAAGCATGAAATTTTTATCGGTCTCAAATATGAGATCCTTATTTCTGCTGCCCTTGACAGCTATTCTCAATGCTTCAAAATCAGCAATACAAGTAAAGGCTTCTGTGAAGGAACTTTCCATTGTAAAGAAAAGATGCTCCACTCCATTTGTAGTTTCAAATACTAATTTCCCGTTTTTGCCTTTTATGCGGATAGATTTATTTGCTTCCACAGGCGAGGTTCTTGTTACAAGTTTCCCCAGAGCAGCAAGAGCTCCGGCAAGTTCATTTTTTACGATTTCAAATTTCATTTTCAATCCTTTCTTATGAGGCTGTAAACCTCTATCATTTTTGGTGTTAAGTAGATGAGTGATGCGATAAAAGCAATAAGCACAAAGCCCAATGAAGCCATCTTCAAAGGACTCATTACACTTGCTGTTGCTTTGGAAAAGGCTTTCGGATCTTTTTCGGCAATGGTATTCAAACTTTCCTCAATACCGTTACTGATCTTGTAGGCAGTTATGATCGTTCCTGCGGCTGCTCCCCCTGCTGCTATGTGCTGCCAGGTGACTACCGGCGGACGGTGAATGGTTTTATGCGGGACTCTGTGACTTCTTCCATAACAAGCTGTAACAGCAAGAAATACAAGAAGAAACAATATATATTTAGTATTACTCATTGCATATATACCTTTCTGCAAGATTCCCTGCAAGATGTAATGATTTGATAAAGTGCCTGTGTAAGAGTTTGGGGCATTTGCTTGTAGCATTTTATGAGATCTCCTATACACATAGCCGTCCCTCCTGCCGCCATTCCCACCGCAATAATATCCCCCACAGGAAGAGGTCCATCCGCCAACGCAGCCGCCGTACTTGCTGCTGCCGTTCCTGCTAATTTTGTACTTACTGAAGCACAAATCCTTCCTGCCGCTGAAAGAGTGCTTTTCAGCATAACTGCCTCCATTCCAAGGCCTCCAATAGAGAAAACGGAGATAGTTGCATGACCTCCTACTGCCTCCATCATGTAATTAGTAAATTGTGGACTATCTACATTTACTCCATAGATTTTAGAGGCTTTTCTGCACTCATCAGTAACAGATCTGATATGCCATGCCATAAAGGCTTGCGCTGTTTTCTTGCCGGTAACTTTATCGTAGGTAAATTTACAGCACAATTTCAGCACATTTTTAGGACTGCAAAAAGTTTTGACAATATGGGGGACATATTCTCTTGCCTTCCGGAAATGTGTTTCTGCTTTTCTGTCCAGTTCTTTCAAACGGGCCAGCTTTGAATTGTAAAGTTTTTCCTGGTTCCTCTTTTCCAGAGTTTTAAGCATTTTGTAGCCGATGCCGCCAATAGCCAATACTCCTGCAAGTAAGGCAAAAAAGATGGTTCTGGATAATGTTTTTGTTTTTCTTCTTACGTTCATTTTTGAACTCCTTTTTTGTTTGTTTTTTTAGTTTCAGGTGTAAAATCCTGTCATCTTATTATGCCAGAAAAAGGAGGATTTTTTAGAAAAAAATTGGGCGTGATAGAATATTTTGAACTTTTAATAGTGGCTATTTACAATAAACCCGAATTCTGACAGAATTTCTGCTCAATTACAGCAACTTGCTGTACCTGTTTTTCGCACAATGCAAAGTAGGTCTTATGCAACAATCTGACGTATAAAACATTATATATTGATATTTAATGAGCTTACGCCCCACTCTATACTTACCCATTTTATTTTTCCTGAACAAGACATACCATTTTCCTGCAGAAGTAATATATTATTTTTACTTGAAATTCACTTGCAAAACCCTGAACAAATGCTATATTTACCGTACAGATACAAAATCTTTGAAAATTGAAATCGGCAAAGCAAAAAAAAACGTCCCATCTAGCAGTCGAAAAAATTCAGGTTGTTGTAAAGAGAAAGAATAATAATGTTTTATAAGCTCATTCAACAAAAACGCGATCAATGGCTGGCAACAAAAGATTGTCCAGTACGTGAATTGCTGTCTTATATCATCGGCAAAGCAAAGTTGCGAGATGCTCAAACTGAAGCAATCAAGACTTATCTTTTTCTGAAAATTGCTTGTCAATGCCGTTCTTTGTATGAGCTCTTTGTGAATGGATACTTCAACTCTGCAATCAACTGGGATAATCTTGAACTGACTGCAACTGCACGTGAATGTTTGCGGAATAATCCAGCTGCAGCGGCTCTGTACGAATATGCCTCTATGCCTAATGCTGATGGCAAAGTGTTCTCGCCTAAAGTTCTCAGTAAAATCAAATCTGCTCCCAACGCAATTGATTATAAAGCGTTTTTCAAAAATGCTTTTTACGATGTCTCTTATTCCGACTACCTTTTCAGTTTACCAATGGGCGCAGGCAAGACTTATTTAATGGCAGCGTTCATTTATCTGGACTTGTATTTTGCCGAGAATGAACCTGATAATCCGGCGTTTGCTCATAACTTTATCATTCTTGCGCCATCTGGCTTAAAGTCTTCAGTCATTCCGAGTTTGCGTACAATTCAAAACTTTGATCCGGCATGGGTGATTCCGGAGCCTGCTGCAAGTAATTTGAAACGCAAGCTGATATTTGAGGTGCTTGATCAGAATAAGAGTGCAAACAAGTCCAACAAGACTAAGAATCCGAATGTTCAGAAGATTGCCATTCATCAGCCATTGCAAGAATTGTTCGGCTTGGTTGCGGTCACTAATGCTGAAAAAGTTATCCTTGACCGGGTTGATCTGGATGAAAAAACTGGACAATTGCAGTTGATTGAAAAGACTGATGATGACAAAGACTGTCAGGCTAACGAGTTACGCAACCTCATTGGCAAACTGCCACACCTTTCTGTTTTCATTGATGAAGTTCATCATGCTGCGACTGATGATAAGAAGCTCCGTGCCGTAGTCAATAATTGGATGGTAAATCACACGCTGAACAGTGTAATCGGTTTTTCCGGAACACCATACTTGGCAAAGACTGAAAAGATTGCTGTAGCAGAAGGTTTAACCGTTGCATCCATAGAAATCTCCAATATTGTTTACTATTATCCACTGGTGAATGGCATTGGCAACTTTCTGAAAATGCCAACGGTGAAAATTGTCAAAGATCTCTCGCGAATGCAGATTGTTGAACAAGGTATCCGGGATTTCTTTGCCAGCTACAAAGACACAGTCTATCCTGACGGGACTTGTGCCAAACTGGGAATTTACTGTGGTCTTATTGAAACACTGGAAACAGAAATTTATCCGTTAGCAGTAAAACTTGCAGAAGAGTACGGATTTAATACATCGGAAGTAATTCTGCGTTACCACGGAGGCAATAAGATTTATCCTAAACCGGTAGACAGCGATCTTGAGTTTGCCAGTTTGGATAAGTCTTTCTCAAAGATCCGCATTGTACTGCTTGCACAAATCGGTAAAGAGGGATGGGATTGCCGCAGTTTGACCGGAATCATTCTTTCACAAGAGGGTGATTGCCCCACCAATATGGTGTTACAAACTTCTTGTCGTTGTCTTCGTCAGGTTGCAAAAAATGTTACGGAAACTGCATTGATTTGCTTGAATGACAGCAATGCAGAAGCTCTTAATAAACAATTGGAACAGCAACAGCACATTTCGATATCAGAGTTTGAGCGCGGTTCATCGGCACAACAGACTGAATTAAAGCGGTTTGATCGCACAAAGCATTTATCATTGCCGCCAGTCAAATTCTATCAGTTGCGGGTACAACATCAGGAATTGGTCATTGATGAAAAACGGGATACCGTGCAGGAGTTGTCTGTATCTGTCGATAATACCGAACACTACGGTTCGATGAATACGGCAGAGATGAAAGACCACTTGCAAAACACCGGTATTGCAACTCAACTTACCGGTACTGATAAAATCATCGCCAATTACAACGCCTGGCTCTACAATATTGCCAAAGGCGGTTTCGGTTTGATTGCAGATTCTATGAAGTTGCTTCAACCGTATGATGCCGTATTGAAAGAGTTGTTTGCCAAGATCACCATTTCTGAAGATGGCGTAACTTATTTCAATCCGGCGTACCGTCTCGACTTGATCAACGCCAATATCCGAAAAGCCTTTTATGCCAAGCGCACTTTCAAAAGCAGTGAAGAGTTGATACCGGAAGATGCCAGACTTCTGAAAGTTGAAAACTTCACCTCAACCATACCGACTGCAACTCCGGAAAACTTTTATCCTGATCAATCAACCGTGCAGCGTATTGTCGATGCAGATGAGGGGAAAGGTTTGTCTGAAGAACAGCAAAAAACAATTGAAATGCTGGAAAGTATCGGACAGAAAGCTATGGCAGACAAGTTGCGCAATGAAATTGATGTGCCTCCTCACAAAGACCAATCATATCACTATCTGCCATATCGCACTGACAGCAGCTTTGAACAGCTCTTTTTGCAGGAAGTTCTGTTGCTTGATTGCGTCAATGCGTTGAATTTGGAAGTTTATTATAACGGCGACCGGGCATTGACAGAATTCAAGATACGTTGTTATAAAAAGACGGGTTCCTATTGGAAATACATTGGGATGTATACACCGGACTTTCTCATCATTCAACGCAAAGATGGAGCGATCCATCGGGCGATCATTGTTGAGACCAAGGGGGTGATTTATGCCCATGACCCGACCTTTAAAGATAAGAAAGCATTTGTTGAGAGCACATTCCTGCAGAAAAACAATGAGACTTTCAAGTACGCCCGCTTTGAGTACCTTTATTTGGAAGATTCTGAATCAGAGCAAGAACGGATAAATAAAACTGCAACTGCGATTAAAGATTTCTTTGAGGAGCTGTGAGATGAATTATCTTGATTACCGAGAAGCTTTAGGGATTTGTTTTAATGATAAAGGAAAACAAAAGTTATTTATAAACAGAATGCAAGTATACCTTCAATCTCATCCCACGAGTATATTCAATGATGAACAAGAAATCGGTTTTTGTTATGCAATAGGGGCAATTTGTGAATTAAATAATGATCCATATGCACTTGCCGATTTACAATTGCACAAGCCAAAAGGTTTTCAACGGGTTTGGCTTTATCTTGCTGAAAAACAAAATAACTTTAAAGATTTTCTCGCAGCACTCATTGTTTTTGCAAATAGTTATTCAGGGAATGCAACCACAAAAAAGAGTGTTATTGCCGTTATAAAAAGGGGATTAAAAGATAGTAATATCCAATTTGACATTTTTAAAGATAAAGATGATATATTTATCTTTCCGAAAGGTGCGAAAGAACTTGATGACAAACTTGTAACTGAACCATTGCAATGGCTGACTGAATATCCAAATGCAAGAATAGCTTGGAATAATGCACTAAAAGCCTATGCTGATGCCACTGATGAAAATGCCAGTGACTGTGCCGATTTATTCCGAAAAGCTCTTGAACAATTTTTCAGAGAATTTTTCGGCGGTAAAAAGTCATTGGAAAATTACAGATCCGGATACGGAAACTTTATGGAAAATTATGGTATTCCCGCTGAACTGAGCAATTCTTTTGAAAAGGTTTTGAATCAATATACCACTTATATGAATAATTATGCCAAACACGGAAACGGTACTTCAAAAATCGCTTTGGAATACATAATGTACCAGACGGGCAGTTTAATACGATTTTTAATTACGCTGAAGCAAGAGGAGAAATGATTATGCCGATCAAATATATACCGTTCTTTCCGGAGCCGATCGAAGGTCAGGCTTTGTTGGATAATTTCAAACGTACGCTGCGCTACAAAGGGGCGTATGATGTCACTGATAAATTGAAACGCGGTATGCCGCTGTATGAAATGGAAAAACAGGAAACCATCGGTACCAATCCTGACGGTAATATGGTTATCAGGGGCGAATGTGTTTCTGCCTGTGCTTATTTGAAAGAACAGGGTATAACCGTTGACCTTGTTTACATTGACCCGCCCTTTGCCAGCGGAGCTGACTATGCCAAAAAGATTTATATCCGCCGTAACCCGAAAGTGGCAGAAGCCATTGCCAAAGCAGAGGAAGAGTTGGAAGATAAAGACTTCAAAGAATTTGAAGAAGTAATGTACGGCGATGTTTGGGATAAAGAAAAATATCTCAACTGGATGTATGAAAACCTTTGCGCCATCAAGTCAGTTATGAGTGAAACTGCCAGTATTTATGTTCATTTGGATTGGCATATTGGGCATTATGTAAAAATCTTGATGGATGAAATCTTTGGAGAGGAGAATTTCATCAATGAGATAATTTGGCATTTCGCAGACAACTTTCAAGGAAATGTCAAAGGTTTTGCGACAAATCACAACACTATATTTTGGTATTGCAAAAATAATAATACTTATAACCACAATAAGGTGATGATTCCGCTGGATACCCCCACGAAAAGAGATAAGCGCATATGGGACAGTAAACTTAATAAACTCGTATCTGCAAGAGATGAAAATGGCAATTTGATATACGAAACATTTACAGAAAAAAAAGCAGATGATGTCTGGGAAATCGGACAAACTTCTGTAACAAAAGAACACAGTTCAGAATTTGTTGGTTATGCGACACAAAAGCCGGAAGAATTATTAAGAAGAGTAATTGAGGCTAGTTCCAGTGAAAATATGTTGATTGCCGACTTTTTCGGCGGCAGTGGTGTTGCTGCTGCAGTTGCAAATAAGTTAGGGCGGCGTTTTATTCATTGTGACATTGGCATCAATTCTATCCAAACGACCCGCGACCGACTGCTGGCAGACAAGGCTGAATTTGATGTATTGGAAATCAAAGACGGCGTTTCTCTCTACCGTAATCCGCAGCAAACTATGGATAAAATCAAATCTTTGATTCCCGGTCTGCGTAACGAAGATTCTCTGGATTCATTCTGGGAAGGGGCGATTTTTGACAGCAAACTTGGCATGGTTCCCGTATATGTGCCGAATTTGATGGACAGCAGCACCAAATTGCTGGATGTAGTGTTGATAAACCGCATTATCAATGTGGCAATTCCCGATCTTGACAATACCGTAAAAAAAGTCATTGTTTACTATGTGGATATTTCTGATCCGGAAGAAATCCGAAACTTTATCAAAAATGACACCACGACCGATAAAGAAATTGAGTTGCGTGATCTGAAAGAGGTTCTGGACGATGTTGTAGCCGAAGATTATGCCGAATTTTCCTGTAAGCAAATACAGGATGGATTATTTACCGGATACTGTATTGAAATCAATAAATTTTCCAGCGACCGGGTTTATGACAAAATCCATACCTATAACGATAAAGGAAAATTCAATATCAATGGGAAGAAAACATTTACGCCAATCACCATCAGTGATACAGGTTTGGAACTCATTGAATTTCTCTCCGTTGACTGTACCGCAACTGATGGCATTTGGCATTCTGACAGCGAAATCAAGATAGATAAACTCGGCTACGTCATCCGCAACGGCATAAAGACCAAAGATTTCTGGGACGCTACAATCACCAGCGATAAACAGCCACTCCGTCTGAAAATTCGCAACATCTGCGGCGATGAAACCGTGTTGAAAGTAGCAAAGGAATGAGTAATGACAAAAATAAAAGATAAAATAAAAGATTGTTTCCAACAGGCAAACCTGATTGCAGCAGGCTTGAATAACAAGAATATCGATCAAAATATGGTAGCAAAGCTTCTTCGACTAATTCGAGAACTTTACTGTCTATTACCTGCCTCTATGGTAGAAACTAAAAATGCTTTGAAAACTTGGGACAAGAATTTTTCTCAACTAAATTATATCCAGCTGCCGTATTGCTTAGGACATATACAAGGTTGCCTTCAAGTTCTACTTGATTACCCAATTGATATTCCCTCAAAAAAGATTTTCATCAGTCACTCCTCTAATGACAAAGATATTGTAGATGCATTTGTAACCTTATTATGTATGGGAGGGGGTTTTTCTCCGAATGATATTTTTTGTACATCTTTTATCGGAGGAAAAGTAAAAAATGGAGAAGATCTGCGAGAGCATATACAAAGCAATGTAAATTTTACTGATTTTGCCATCCTCTTAATTTCTCCAAATTATAAACAGAGTGCGGTTTGTCTTAATGAAATGGGGGCTGTTTGGGCTATCAATAAAAAAGTCAAAACATATGTTTTACCAGGACTTCAAGAATCTGAAGTTGGTTGGCTTATTGATACTAAAGCGGCAGAGAAAATCAACGATATGACAGCCCTTGCCTCTCTTTACGACGAATTTGCTAAATTTTATAAACTTTCAGGCAATACAGAATTATGGACAGCACAAGCAATGAAGTTTTGTAATATATTTAATTAAGACGCAATTGCGATAAATATTGGAGATAACAAATGGATAAAGCTGATATTTTGTTGCATATAGAAAACATAAAAAAACAACTGAGTTTAGGGCAAGCCTCTCTAATGGTCGGTGCGGGTTTTTCTCTCAATGCTGATCGTAAAAATTCCGCAACACCATTACCTCCTGATTGGAATAAACTTTCGGATGAATTCATCAAGGAATTATATGATACATTCCCTGATGAATACCAAAAACGAATGCGCCAGTCAAAAAATGTATTACAACTGGCCCAGGAATATGATTCAACTTTCTTACGTAGCAAGTTATACAGAGGACATCAAAACAAAGTGGCTTGATTTAATGTTTTCTATATTTCGCTGGAGTAGAGAAAATAATAATGTCAGTAAACAGAAACAATATTATGATTTATTAAAAAAAATAGCTGATGAAAAAGATAATTCTATTCAGGATAGGTTACATTTTGATGATAAAAGAAAAAAAATTTGATTCAACTCTCAATAAAGAGTTTGTTACCGCAATCACTTCCCCAGATGCTAAGCTATTGAGCAATTACGAACAAGCAATTTATAATGCGTATTATTATGCAAAAAGAGAAATAATACCAGCTGTTCCGAAAAAAGTCACGGATTTATTAGTGTATTCTTCCATAATAATATCATCTATATAAAGTTGGCAGATCTCATTCAACCGCATCCCCTGATAGAGGGCAATCAAATTCACCCAGTAACGCATAGGATAGAGTTTAGGCATGAAACGGGGACGGTTGGGAAGATCGCCGATCATGCGGAATATGGAGGAAAGCTCCTGCACAGTAAAAGGAGGACGCAACTCTCTTACATCACAGAATTCCGAACGGTCAGACAAACCCGCAGCTGGATTTTTCACCATAAAGTCCGCCTGTACCGACCAATTAAAAAAGCCGTTCCAGAACTCCATATATCTTTCAATGGTGGTATCAGAAATGTAGTCTTTTACATTTTTCAGTTTCAGGACTTCCGGTAAAGGCACACCAGGATAAAGTTTCTTTCTGTTTTTAGGGTACTTTTTCAGAAGATTACACCGTACATCTATCATTACAGCTCTATTGAGTTTCCCTATATCAAAATCCCCTCCCAGATACTCCATCAGCAAAGAAAGGGCATTGCTTCTGTCCTTTTCTGTTTTTGGATTCATGCTGCTCTTTTCCTCTTTCTCCCTTAAATATAAAGAACAACATTCCTGCAGCTTGTGATAAGGATGAGGTGTTTTGGCTGTTTCTATATGCTTTTCCGGCAGATTTTGAGGAAGTTGGAGTTCTATATTGAGGGTACGGAAGATTTGCGTTAGAAAGCACTGCAGAAGGTCACTGTGTTGAGGTGACATCTGCCGTATTTCCTGTATTTGCGGCAAAGGGGTGGTTCGATAGAGTTCTTCATTACAGATCTCATTGACCAATTCTTTGAGTATCGTTTTATTTACCATCCCTTTTATGGCTCGCCGGAAGAGATGTTTTAATCGTATGGAACAAGCAAGACACCGGGATTCTATTTCCGGTATATCAAAAGTCAATTCCTTTGTTATATATTTAGGTAGATGCTCCCATAATGCTTTCGGTGTCTTCATCCAAAATCGAATTCTTTTTCCATTCTTGTGGCAATAAGTTTTACCCATACATTCCTTTCAGAGGAGAGGAGAGAAAGTAAACCAGAAAGTAAACCGAAAAGTAAACCGAAAAGTAAACCATCTTCCCCCACACCCTTTTTCGGCAACATCTGCAACAAGCACCGGCAAAAGGTATAATGAGCGTAACGGCAGGAGTTTAAAACAAAAAAGCCGTCGTAATGACGGCTGACAGATCAAAATGGTGGTGGGGAGTGGATTCGAACCACTGAAGTCAGGGACGGTAGATTTACAGTCTACTGCATTTGGCCACTCTGCAACCCCACCAACTTTCAAATGGAGCGGGTGAAGGGAATCGAACCCTCACGATCAGCTTGGAAGGCTGAGGTTCTACCATTGAACTACACCCGCATCTCAACTTGATGTCATTTAATATACTCTCTTTCAGTCAAAAGTCAAGCCGTTTTTTGATTTTTTTTCAAAATTCTTTTATTTTCACGGAAAAACTTGTTTTTATTAACCCAAAAGAGGGTATTTCAGGCGGAAAATGGTAAAACATGGTGGCGGGATGAAGATAGATGTGTACTGAAGAATACGGAAAAGTATGGTGGGAATGTATATGATTGTAGTGAATGATCCGGAAGAAAAATAGAGAAAATGAAAATCCAATTACAAAAAAGCGTTGACGGAAAAATGATCCTCCGTCAACGCTTCCATAAATATCCGTTGAAAAAAACGTCTTTTATCCTACAGAAATACCGCTTTTGAAACTTCCGCCTTCAATGGTCACAAGTTTCAATGTATCGCCGTCTTTCGCCGCAAGAAGCATCCCGTTGGAAACTACTCCGCGGATCTTGGCAGGTTTCAGATTTGCCACGATAACAATGGTCTTACCCACCATCTCTTCCGGTGTATAATACTGGGCGATCCCGGAAACGATCTGGCGGACTTCTTCCCCGACTTTGATCTGCATACGCAGAAGTTTATCGGAATTTTCCACCTTTTCCGCTTCAAGAACTTCCGCTGTTTTGAGTTCTGCTTTGAAGAAATCATCCACAGAAATCATTCCGGCAGGCATCTCTTCCTCTTTTGCCTTCTTTTCCGCGGCAAGAGCAGGGGCTTTTTCCTGTTTGGCAGCTTTGGGCTGCTTTTTATTACAGGCATCTTCCTTTTCAACCATGATACGGGGGAAGAGAGGAGCAATGTCCACCATAGCGGAACCACTCACCAGACGGGCGGCGGCAAGTGTTGCATAATCCGCTTTGACAGATTCTTCAGCACTGTACCCCAGAGCCATACGCAATTCTTTCATCTTTTCCGGCATCACAGGAAGAAGCAGAGCAGAAACAATTCTCAATGTTTCCGCAGCTGTATAAAGAACCGTGGCAAGACGTTCCGTTTCCCCGTTTTTGGCAAGTGTCCAGGGAGCGGTCTTTTCCATATAACGGTTGGCGGCACGGACAGCATTCATCACCGCATCCAGCCCCTTATCCAGTTTGATATTCTGAACTGCATCCATCACGGCGGGAATGGCCTTTTCCGCTTCAGCAAGCAATTCCTTATCAATATCCTCCAAAGCACCGCAAACAGGTACTTTTCCTTCAAAATATTTGAAGGACATCTTTACAACACGGCTGAGCATATTACCCAGATCGTTGGCAAGATCCGTATTATAACGCAGAATGAAGGATTCTTCCGTGAAGGAGGCATCCTGTCCGGGAACCATACCTGCAGTAAGGCAGTAACGGAAGGAATCCACGCCGAATTTACCGATCATATCCATGGGATTGACCACGTTGCCCGCAGATTTGCTCATCTTTGCATTGCCGGTAAGCCACCAGCCGTGAGCGAAAATGTGTTTAGGCATGGGAAGTCCCATTGCATGAAGCATGGTAGGCCAGTAAACGGTATGGGTGGTCAGGATGTCTTTTCCGATAAGGTGAAGGCAATCCTGCCAGTATTTTGCAAATTTTGCCTCATTCTCTCCCCGGTACCCGATGGTGGAAATATAGTTGATGAGAGCATCAAACCATACATAACAGACATAATCGGTATCGAAAGGCAGTTCGATCCCCCAGGAAAGGCGGGATTTTGGTCTGGAAATACACAGGTCTTCCAGATCTTTTTTCAGGAAGCCCAGAGTTTCATTTGCACGGAAATCCGGCAGGATGAAACCGGGATGGGTCTGGATATACTCCACAAGCCAATCCCTGTACTGTCCCATACGGAAAAAGTAATTTGTTTCGCAGATCTCATTGGTGGGGCGTCCGCAATCCGGGCAGAGATTCCCGTCAACAAGATCCTTATCGGTGAAAAACCTTTCACAGGGAACGCAATAGTGTCCCTTGTATTCCTTCTTATAGATAAGATCCCGTTCAAAAAGATCCTGCAAAATAGCACGGACAACTTTTTTATGACGTTCCTGGGTGGTACGCACAAAATCATCGTTGGAGATCCCCAAACGCTCCCAGAGTTCCTGGAACCGTTTCACGGTATCATCACAATGTTCCTGCGGGGTAAGAGAACGGGCCTCGGCAGCTTTCTGTACTTTCTGCCCGTGTTCATCGGTTCCGGTAAGAAAGAAAGTATCGTCCCCCATCGCCCGGTGGTAACGGGCAAGGATATCACCGAGGATGGTGGTATAGGAGTGCCCGATATGGGGTTTATCATTCACATAATAAATAGGGGTTGTCACATAAAAATTACTCATTCTATTCTCCTTTCTCCTCACAGAGAAAACTTATTGGAAGATCCCTTTGAGAATATCCAGGGATGTTTTCAAGTCGATGAGGGGATCACGCAGATGGGTATCATGTTCGATAAGAGCCCATTTGTCATAATTGTATTTCTTCAGGGCTTCTCCCACCGCTTCCACGTCAAAACCGCAGTTGCCAGCACCAAGTTCACAGAAACGCAGACGCTGTCCCCAGTTATCCAACCCGATGGATTCATCTTTGATAAAGACATCTTTGAAATGCACAGCGGCAAGTCTGTCATGGAAAGCATGGATGATTTCCACATTGTCGCCTCCTGCCCCGTGAACATGACCCACATCCAGAAGAAGATAGGCACCGGGAACAGCTTTCATAAAATCAAAGATCTCGCTCTGATCCTGAATACGGTTGCCCAGGTGATTGTGCAAAGCTGTCTTCAAGCCCAGTTTGGCGGCGGCATTTACAAAAGCATTGGCTCTGCGGCAGAAAACATCAAAGGGAACGTTTCTGCTCACATCTCCGGGGGAAAGCCATACATATTCCTTACCGAAAGCAGCAGTAAGTTCCATGCCGAATCCTCTGTTCTGACCACATTCCACCGTAGCAAAATCCATTCCCATACGACGGAATTCCACTGCTTTATAAACAGCATCCGCGGCATCCACACAGTTCAGACGTTCGATCCCGTCCATACCGATACTTTTGAGATCTTCCAGTCTGCCTTTCAGATCCCAGTTACCGCCATACCATACATTCATCCCGTAATCTGCAACACCGAATTTCATTTGCTTTACTCCTTACTGCTTTTATGTTTTCATTTCATCCGTCTTGCGGATAAACCTTTTTTTGGTTGAGGTTAAAAAAATTATTATATTAATGTACCATTTCCCGGCAGTATTGCAAGAAGATTTCTTGACTTTTTTTCAACTTGCAGTATATTAGTACCGTTGCGGGGGGGATATTTTCCTTCTGAACACTTTACAGAAGTTTTTCCATAAACGTTTTCCATACTATCAGCAAGGAGAAAAAAATGAAAAAAAGTTTACTTCTTATCATGCTTGTCACAAGTTGTTTTGCCCTTTCCGCACTGGATGTCAAGCTGAATAACGGCAGAGTCCTCAAAGATTTCAGCGGTCTTGGCGGTGTTGCAGCAGTTCCCCGTACAAAAGGTGCAAAATGGGGTGTTGTGGTCTTTTACATGGACGGGAAGAAGAAAACGGTCGTGGAAGTCAATAATTTCCCCAAGGATTTCCCTTACATGACTCAGGTACGCAGACGTGCGGAACAGATCCCCGTAGCAAAAGCCAAAGCCGCTGCTGAACAGAAGGAAGCACAGCTGGAAGCAAAAGAAGAACAGGAAAGGCAGCAGAGATTAAAAAAGATCGCAAAAGATGCCAAAAAGGGTGTTCCTGTGAAAGTTCCGAAAAAATCTGCTAAAACCAAAAGAAAAGAATTCAAAAGTGGCAGCAGCAGTAGCGATGATTGATTTTCCTGTCTGTTCCTGAATATCAAAAAGGGGAATGAGATCTCTTTGATCTTCATTCCTCTTTTTTTATTATATTTCCCCTTCCCCTCTGTCCGGGAGAAATTATAAATTATTGAAATATTTCCGGATAAATTTCAATATCCGGCATATTCAGTGCTGAAAGCACAAAAGATTCTGTAAGAGCCTTTGCCCTTCCAGGGCATATTCCTAAAAAGATATGTTTGAGAAACTCTGATTCATCAGACATTTTACAAGCGTTTTTTTCTTTTGTGTAAACACAATAAAAAAGGGACCGTCGCATTTTTGCAACAGTCCCTTTTCTTTTCTGCGGCACTTCTTACAGAAGATTTTTCAGGATATTGGCTATATCGGTATTTTCGATCAGACCGGAAAACTTTTCTGCATTGTTTCCTACTGCTGTCGTAATAACAGGTACTGCAGTATGACTTCCGGTAGTCCAGCCGGTTCCTGCTTTTTTATTCACCAGAAGACGAAGTGCATTATGAAGTTTTTTACTTGCATACGCTTTGGCAAGTTCCTGCTGATCCTTTCCGGAAAGGATCATGGGATTTTTCTTACTGTCCCCGGAAAACTGAAATCCGCAATATTTTGTAATAAGGGGTTTTACATCCTCAAAAGATTTGATACTGCCGGCTTTCTGCAATGCTTCCAATTTGCTTTTGAAGACATTTGCAGTACATTTCTGATGAACAAGGACTTCCGGCTTGAACGCACCTCCTGTGACACCGAGAGTAAGTCCGCCTGTTTCATGGTCGCCAGTAACAAGGATCAGAGTGTCAGCAGGGTGTTTCTTATAAAAGGCATAAGCCTTTTTTACAGCCGCATCAAATGCAAGAGTTTCATAAAGATTTGCCGCAGTTTCATTGCCATGTCCGGCATAATCAATAAGACCGCCTTCCACCATGATGAAAAAGCCGTTGGGATTCTCCAGCAGTTCAATCGCCTTTTCTGTAATATCTGCCAATGTGGGAATGAAACTTTCCGCATCCAGCGCATAAGGCATATTGCTTTTGTCGGAAGAGGCAAGGAAAATATTTTTATCCCCTTTTTTCATCCCGGCAAGCCCAGTTTTCCCCCGGGATACTTTATAATTATTTTTTTCAGCAAGTGCGAAAATATCAGGAGATTTTTTATTATACTTTGCGATCCCTCCGCCGCCGAAAAAGTCAAAGTTGGAAGCAACAAGATCCAGGGCAAGTTCATAATATTCCGTACGGCTCTTTCTGTGTCCGTAAAAACCGGAAGGTGTGGCATGATTGAGAGTGACAGTTGTAATGATACCCACTTTCTTTCCCTTATCCCGGGATTTTTCCGCAACAGAATAAAGTTTTTTATTGGCGGGATCCGTACCGATCCTGCCGTTATTGGTCTTTACCCCGCAGGCAATGGCAGTAGCTGCCGCGGCACTGTCTGTGGTAAGAGAATTGGCAGAAACAGTCCGGGTCATAGCAGAATACGGGAAGGAATTCATGCAAAGAGGTCCTTTTCCGGTTTTACGGGAAAATTCCTCAGCAAGCATACGCTGGGGAAGAGACATCCCGTCACCGATAAAAAGAAACACATACCTGGGGGCTTTTCCCATAAGAGTGAATACTGCAAGGATAATAAGTAAACTCAATACAGTTTTTTTCATTTTTTCTCTCCTTAAATTGTTGAAAAGATTTTATTTGATACTGCTTTCAAGAATCACTTTTTCCAGTAATGCGTAGGCTTCCTCCTCCGGAAGAAGAGCAAATCTTTCCCCTTTTTTGAAAAGAATAAGAGACCCCTTCCTGTTTCCTCCGGCAATCCCTATATCTGCATCAGCAGCTTCTCCGGGGCCATTGACCTCACACCCCATTACCGCGATCTTCCGCAAGGAGATCCTGCCGCCTTTTGCTTTGATGGAATCTACAAGTCTTTCCACATGATTTACAGCTTTTATCAAATCATAGGAAGTTCTTCCACAAGTGGGGCAGGAAACGATCTCCGGGGCAGCCTCACGCAGTCCGCAGCTTTCCAGAATGGCTTTCGCCGCCCTCACCTCTTCCACCACAGGGGCACTCAGACTTACACGGATGGTATTGCCTATCCCTTCCAGAAGCAGGGCACCGATCCCCACCGCACTCTTTACCGTCCCCCGGAATGCAGTCCCCGCCTCGGTCACACCAAGATGCAGCGGGTAATCTGTTCTCCCGGCAAAAATACGGCAGGCAGCAACGGTGGAAGCCACACTGCTTGCTTTCAGAGATACTTTTATATCCCGGAAGCCGAACTCTTCCAATAACCAGGTCTGATAAAGTGCCGCCTCCACAAGAGATTCCGCAAGAGCCTCATCCCTGGTCATTCCGGAAGCCATTTTACTCTCCAGAAGTCCTTTGGGCAGACTTCCGGAATTTGCCCCCACCCGGATAGGGATATGTGCATTTCCGGCGGCTTCCGCAACTTTCTGCACCCGGTCTTTCCCTCCGATATTGCCGGGATTGATCCGCACCCCGTGGACACCCGCTTTAATAGCCCCCAATGCAAGACGGTAATCAAAATGGATATCTGCAATAAGAGGCAGCGGACTTTTTTCCAGAATCTCCGGCAGAGCATTGACAGCAGCTTCATCCGGTACTGTGGAACGGACGATCTCACAACCCGCTTCAAAAAGTTCATGGATCTGGGCAAGAGTTGCCGCAGTATCAGAGGTAACAGTATTGGTCATGGACTGGATGGAGACAGGCGCATCCCCGCCCACGGCAACATTTCCTACCTTAATTTGTCTTGACCGGTTCCGCAGAGGCAGCTGGGAGGACATTTTTTTCCACCTTTTTTATCTGTTTTTCTGTTACAGGCTCTTTCTTTTCCACCTTCTCCGATTTTTCCGGATGGAACTTTCTGTAACTTCTTACAATGGGGTTCACGATCCTTCTCACATCATAGAAAGTAACAAAAAGCATAAAGAAAATAAGGACGGCAATAAAGACATAGGAAATGGGATCAAGCAGTTTCTGGGGAACAGGCTTACGCAGAATGATCTCAATGACCGCAAGAAGGATATGCCCGCCGTCCAATACAGGTATGGGCAGGAGATTGAGAAGCCCCAGACTGAATGTGATCATCACAACAAGAACAAATCCCTGCATGATGGAGGCAAGATAGACGGAAAGGAAAAGAACCCGTCCGATACCGATGGGCCCACTCATGTGTTTGGGTTTTATTGTGGTATGTTTTTCCGTAAGGTGCAGTTTCTTGCCGATACTTATACCGATACCGCGCAGGGAACGCAAGGTCATATCGATCACATCCGTAAACTGCTGCCAGGGGGTGGGATGCTCCTTTGTAGCAAAGGCGGCACCGAAAACATAATCATAAAGGTAAACCGGAGTTACTGTAATATCCATGATCTCTTTATTACGTTCCAGTTTTACGGTAAGAGTTTTTCCTGCATTGGTCTTGAGGTATTCCTGTGCATCGCCTACCGTATTGATCTTCTGCCCGTTGAATGAAAAGAGCTTATCCCCTTCCCGGATCCCCGCCTTTTCAAAAGGCATCCCCGGCAGAACAAGGACGACCGGATTACCGGCAAACCCCAGCTTCCAGCTTCCTTTTGCTTTTTCCTTCCCTTCAGGAAGAATACCGCTTGCCCCGGAAAGTGTAAGTTTTTTTCCGTTTCTTTCCACCTGAAGTGTGATATTCTTTCCCTGGGCAGCATAAAGAAGATTGCGGAAATGAAGAATATCTTTTACTTCCACGGCATCCATGGCAATGATCCTGTCATTATCTTTCAAGCCCATTTTTTCCGCAGCTCCTCCTTTACGGGGATAGACCTGAACGGGGATCATGGGTGTGAAGAAGGGATAGGCGATCTCCTCATCCGGCTGATGTTTCGGATTGGGAGCAGGCAGATAGGTAACAGGAAATACTTTCCCGTTTCTTTCCACATCCAACGTAACTTTATCAATGGTAAAAAGAATATCTTTCACAAAGCCCGTCCAGGTGCAATGAAAATTTTTTCCGTTGAGACGTATGATTTCATCCCCTTTACGCAAACCCGCTTTATATTCCGGACTGTTTACTTCCACTTCCGCTACTTTGATACGGGAAAATTTCGGAGTATCCTGTCTCACCCCCACGAACCAGATGAGCGTGGCAAGAACAAAGCCGAAAAGGATGTTGAAAAGGGGACCGGCAAAAACAGTGATGATCCTGTCCAGAGGTTTGGCGTGGGGATAGGTCTTGCCGTCTTCGGTTTTCACATTGCCGTTTTTATCGCAGTTGGCATCCACCTGGGGGATCTCCACATAGCCGCCGAAGGGGATCCAGCCGATGCGGTACTCCACATCCCCAATCTTTTTCGCCCAGATCTTCCGAAATCCTATGGAAAATGCGGTAACCGTGAGACCGCGCCATCTTGCCGCAAGAAAATGCCCCAGTTCATGGATAAAAATACAGAATCCAAAGAAAAACACCATGAACACTACTGCCCCTATGATGGACAGTACATCAAGAATATTGTGCCATATCATCGTTCCTTCTCCTTTTTACAGTTTTACAATTTTATATTTTCCGCAGTATTTCTTGCCCATTGATCCGCTTCAAGGATCTCATCAAGGGCAGGATCTTTTACAGTTTTATGCAAAGCCATCGTCTTTTCAATGATTTTCCATATATCCGTCAGGAAAATCTCATCTTTCCGGAATTTTTTGAAAGCCACTTCATTGGCAGCATTCATCACACATGCCATCGTCCCGCCTTCCCTTATGGCATACCTTGCAAAATCCAGCGACGGGAATTTTTCCTTATCCGGTTTTTCAAATTCCATATTCATAAGTTCTGTAAGATCAAACCGGGGCAGATCCCCTTCCCAGCGTTCCGGCCAGGAGTAGGCACATTGTATGGGGAAACGCATATCCGGCGTACTGATCTGGGCGGTAATGGAACCATCCAGAAACTCTACCATGGAGTGGATCTTTGCCTGGGGATGCACGATCACATCTATCTTTTCTTCCGGACAGGAGAAAAGATGATGAGCTTCCACCATTTCCAGAGCCTTGTTCATAAGAGTAGCGGAATCCAGAGAAACCTTTTCCCCCATTGACCACACAGGATGATTCACAGCCTTCGCCCAGGATGCCTTCCGCATCTCTTCCAGAGGTGTTTTCCGGAAAGGCCCGCCGCTGGCAGTAAGGATAATGCGTTTTGCCTGTGAAGAATCCAATCCGTTCAGACATTGGAATACGGCACTGTGTTCACTGTCCACCGGCAGCATGGGAACAGAATGTTTTCTCACCAAGTCCATAACCGTACTTCCCGCCATCACCAGAACTTCCTTGCTTGCAAGAGCTACTGCTTTGCCGCATTTGATCCCTTCGATCACAGGAAACAATCCTTCCGTCCCCACGATGGAACAAAGAATCATATCCACATCCGGATGCGTGGCAAGTTTCAGAAGTCCTTCCCTGCCGCTCAATGCTTCACAGGAAGAGGGCAGAACTCTCTTCAACTGGGGGAAATACCGTTCATCGGAAAGAGATGCCATAGTACAGCCGAATTCCTTCACCTGTCTGGCAACCAGTTCCGCATTGTAATTGGCGGCAACTCCCACCACATTGATTTTGTCTTTGAGGGCAGCAGCCACTTTACAGGCATTCATCCCCACAGAACCGGTGGACCCCAATATAACAATATTCTTTTTTCCGTCAGGACTCATACACCAACACCGTTTTTTGCTTCCAGCATAAAGGTCACAGGCCCGTCATTAAAGATCTTCACCATCATATCCGCCCCGAATCTTCCACAGGCGACTTTCTTCACATTCTGTTTTTTCACCAGATCTTTAAAAAGTTCATAAAGACGTTCCGCTTCAGCAGGAAGAGCAGCATCGGAAAAACCGGGTCTGCGCCCCTTGTGGCAATCACCATATAAAGTAAACTGGGAAATAATAAGTACCTCCCCTTCCACATCCAGCAACGAACGGTTCATCTTGCCTTCCTCATCATGAAAAATACGCAAATTCACACATTTTTCCGCAAGATACTGTGCGTCCTTCTCTGTATCGCCCTGCCCGGCTCCGAAAAGAATGACAAGACCTTTGCCGATACTGCCGACAACTTCCCCGCCGATCGTTACACTGCCTTCCGTGACCCGTTGAAGTAATGCTTTCATATTTTTTCCTTACAGGATCATTTTTTGATAAGATTGAGAAATTCCATACGGGTGGTCTGTTCCCTGCGGAAAGATCCCAGCATGGTAGATGTCGTCATAATGGAATTCTGTTTTTCCACACCCCGCATCAGCATACATAAATGCTGCGCTTCCATCACCACTCCCACTCCGGCAGGATGCAGTGTTTCAAAAATCGTATCCGCCACCTGCTGACAGAGTCTTTCCTGTATCTGGAGTCTGCGGGCGAAAACATCCACGATCCGGGCAAGTTTGCTTACACCCAGGATTTTTCCCCGGGGGATATAGCCAATGGCACATCTGCCGAAAAAGGGCAGCATGTGATGTTCACACATACTGTAAAATTCAATATCCTTGACAATGACCATATCGGTACTGGGGGACTCAAATATTGCGCCATTGATAACCGTCTGAATATCCTGCTTATACCCCCGTGTAAGAAATTCCAGACTTTTTCTCACCCGTTCAGGAGTCTTTACCAGACCTTCCCTTTCAGGATCTTCCCCGATAGACAAAAGGATTTGTTTGATTTCGTTTTCCATATCGTTCCATAGATTGTTAGATTAGATATTCCACTTCATTTTTCCGCTGAAAAATCATTTTTTTCCAGAGAGAAGCACACAGGATGATCCAATACATCATTATGCCGGATTAATATACACCTTCAACGCTTTTTCTGCAAATTTTTCTGTAAATTTTTCTGTAAAGTTTTCCGCAGGGAAAGGGGAATATAAAAAGAATCATTCTGCATTATTCCGGAAAATCCCCCTCACCATCTTCACACCCTTCAAAATCAGGAAACTTTACAGAAGAAAGTTTATTCTTTTCTTCCCCTGTCCGTTCTTCCTTCACAGAAAGGAATTTCTGCAATCCTGCCAACGCCCGCAATTTATCAGCATCTTTTTCCGCATTCTGGACAATGGAAATAAAGGCATCCCGGATCCATACTTCATCGGCAACTGAAAGGGCGGCTTTTTTCTTTCTCAATACCCGGATCCTCTCCACGATCTCCGGATCGGAAAGAAGTTCAACCGCTTTCCCTGCGGAAGGTGTCCACTCGGCTTTCTCCGCCGCACCGACAGGATCCCCCCAGAAAGCTCCTGCGTATGCTTTACAGAATGCCTCTTTGGTCCTGCTTTTCAATTCTTTATCTTTTTTTACACTTTTTCTACTCATAAAACAGCATTTTCTCCTTTCAAAAGAAGAAAATGCGTCAAAGAAAAAGTTACGGTCAGGTGAGGATATCCGGAAGCTCGATCTCCTCTTCTTCCTCCATATACGGCTCCTCTTCCTGATAATCTTCAGGAGGTATTTCCCTGTAATCCTCAAAAGATTCTTCTTCCTGTGATGAGGAACTCCTCTCTTCCCTGTTCTCCTCCGGTACAGCATCCGTCTGTGTCCGTAAAGGAGCTGCCATTTCCTGCCGGAACGGGGAAGAAGAATCCCCCTCCACCCTCTCCGTTTCCTGACTGGCTGGAGGATTATTTTCTGTATTTTTCTGTTCAGGAAGAGCAAAATCAGGATTGGACAACTTTATCAGTTCACGGGTGAGAATCACAGATTGCAGAAGAAGTTTATTGCGTTCCTCTCCGGCAGGATATGTGCCGATTTTTTTGCGGATAAGGGCGATCTCTTTCTGATAATAATGCTTTTTAATAATGAAGATACAGTCTTCCACGATCTTTTTGGCGATCTCCCGTTTCCGTTTGCGTTCATTCTGTATATCGATCGCCCCCCGCAACTGCTCGGCGGTAGGCAATCCCAGCTCCCGCAGTTTGGCTTCCGCCCGTTCCTGCCGGATCGCCTCCTGCCGGTTTACAGGAGTTGAAGGCTCCTCTCCGGAAAGTTGTTCGGGTTCTTTTTTCAACTCTATGTGCGGAACTTCCTCTGCACCGGCATCGGCAAGAAGTTCCTCCAGTTCCGGGCAGGAACAGGAAAAAGAAGATAATTTTTTCGTTATAAGTGCAGGAGCCTGTTCCCATTCCCCGTTCATTTCTGCCTGTACAAGGATCTCCACTGCAACCGCAAGCGGTCCGGAATCCAGCATCTCTGAAGGCAGAGCTTCCGCCGTCCGTCTTGTAGATTTCTTACTCTTGAGCAATACAGAAAGAAGCTGGAAAAAAGCCTGCTTCAACAGGGGATCTTTCATGGAATCAGGAAGGGTTTCTTTTGCCTTTTCCGCAGAAGAAACGGAAGAAATGGAAGGCTCCCCGGAAAAACTTCCATCATCATAATTTCTTTTCGAACCTGCGGAAGAAGTCCGGGGCTGTTTCAGAAGATTGAGGCGGCTCATCTCACTGCGGACAGTTCCTGCGGAAAGTCCAAGTTTACCGGCAAGCCACTGTATGTAACTATCCTTGGCTACTTCGCTGTCCATAAGGCGGATGTATTTAAGGATCTTTTCCGCAGTTTCCGCTTTTTCCGCCGGGGCGGAAGGCGTATTCCCCCCGGTAAAAAAGTCAAAAAGAAATTCAAAAAAGTCCTTTGCCTCTTCCACCGCCTGCACAAGAGCTTCAGCTCCGGAATTTTTCAAAAGTTCATCCGGATCTTTTCCGCCGGGAAATACGGCAACTTTCAAATTTGCCCCCATAGGCAGCAGGATCTCCGCATCCCGGATCGCAGCTTTGACCCCGGCACTGTCCGCATCGGTGGCAAGGGTGATATGCATAGATCCGTCAAAGAAACATCTTTTTATGATCTTTGCCTGATCCTCGCCGAATGCCGTCCCCTGAGGCGCAACAGCATTGGTAACTCCGGCAGTATGCATGGCGATCACATCCATCTGCCCTTCACAGATCACAGCATATTTCTTTTCCCCAATGCTTTTTCTTGCAAAATTCAGTCCATATAAGAGTTTACTCTTTTTGAAGATGGGGCTTTCCATACTGTTGACATATTTTCCTCCGCCCTGGGAGGGATCAATCTGTCTGGCACTGAATCCCACAACTCTTCCCTGTTCATCCCAGATGGGAAACATAAGACGGTTGCGGAAGAAGTCAAAATATTTACCGGGAGTCTTACTGCTTTCAGAAACAAGATGTGCCAGTTTCAATTCATCAAGAGAAAACCCCTCCCGTTCCGCCCATTTCATCATTCCATCCCACTCATCAAGGGATGCCCCTACCATAAAACGGACAGCACTGTCCTCCCGCATCTGGCGGCTTTCAAAATAGTTACTGGCTTTGGCATTGCTTTTATTTTTCAGATTTGACGCATACCACAAAGCAAGTTTTTCATGCAGTAAATACAGTCTTTCCCTGACATTATAATCTCCGGAAGAAACTTTTTCCCCGTTCTTAAATACGATCCGTTCCGGTTCCGGGATCATTACATTGTATTCTCTTGCCAGTAATCTTGCGGCTTCCGGAAAGGAGAGATTTTCCATCTCCATGATGAATTTAAAAACACTTCCCCCCTTGCCGCAACCGAAACAGTGGCAGGAATTGGAAACAGGATTGACTACAAACGAAGGTGTTTTTTCCTGATGAAAGGGACAACATGCCTTCCACCGGTTCCCGGTACGCTGAAGCTGTACATATTTCTGTACGACCTCAACAATATCCGCACGGGAGGAGATCTCATCAATGATCTCTTCAGGAATAAGTCCGCCCATAATCCAGAACCAGATACAGTTTTACAAAATACTCAAAGGGAACCGACATGCAGAAGTACCTGCTTCCGCAAAGGATCATATTCGGCTTTGTCTTTTGTTTCAGAAATAAATTTTCTGTAAAGGGCAGCAGATTGTTTTTTATTCTGTCTTCCCTCATAGAAAATGGCTCTGTTCAGCGTGGTAAGGGGATGTCCCTGCGCTTTAGTTCTTCTCACCGCCTCCTGAAAATATCTTTCCG
This sequence comes from Victivallales bacterium, assembly GCA_045612485.1. Taxonomy (GTDB): domain Bacteria; phylum Verrucomicrobiota; class Lentisphaeria; order Victivallales; family UBA1829; genus RGIG5327. The sequence continues at coordinate 31,044 of JAZKZE010000109.1, forward strand.
CAAGAGCCGGATTGGAACGGGCAAACAATATGCCGAGCGCATTGACAGGCAGAGCACTGTTTTTATATTTGGGATGCAGTGCCATTTTTTTGTAAAGAGATACAGCAAGCCGGTCATTTTTAAGAGTATAATGGGTCTGGGCAAGCAGAATAAGAGCATTCAAATCATCCGGCTTGAGATTCTGTGCCATGGTAAGGGGGCGTACGGCATCTTTATATCTTCCGGCTTTATATGCAAAAAAGCCCTGGAGATACTGTGCATGGAAATTGGAGGGGGCAAGTTTCACAGCTGCGGAAATCGTATCCATAGCCTCCTGAAGACGGTCGGTATTGTGCATGGCAAGAGCCTGGAGGATCAATGCATGGATATTATTTTTATCTTTTGCAAGTACAGCAGCAGAATTTTCCGCTGACTTTTCCCAGTTGCCCTTTGCCGCTTCCGAAACAGAATTTGCCAGAAGCACATCAGCAGGAATATCTTTTTCCCCGCAGGAAACAAGAAAAAATATCACAATGACCGGCACCATCCAACAAAAAATATTTCTGCACTTCTTTTCCATAAAAACCTCTTCTTATAATATTGATACACCCTTCTCACTTTATAATACTTCCATTTTCTTTTTTTTCAAGTAACAGGCTGAAGAAAGGAGAAAAAAATTAAAAAAGATTGCAGATATCCCATAAAAACTTTTTTACAGCAAGTTAAAAGTTTATTGTTTCATAATGATCCTGTCACAGGTAATCAAAAAATAATTTGGATTTTAAAGCCTTGCAAAGCCCCAACGGGGCAACAGCGAACAGCCCGGACTTACGCGGACAGGAATATCCGTTTAACCTGGGGACAGAAGGCAGATAAGTTGCAGAGCACTGGAAATGTGACAGAAAAAAAAGACACTGCCTGATATGTTCTGCCACTCTTACAGAGCTTGATTATGTTCTGATGGATTTTTACCCGGGGCAGCGCGGAACTTCCTGTCCGCTTGCCGCCGGGCTGTTTGTTTACGGTTCTTGCAGAGCCTCTGCCCTTTCAGGGCTGTTCAGTGATTTTTCCAGTCGTTCTGGAAAGATGTCTCAAGCTGCTCCCGGCGGCAGAAAATTATTTGTGAACCCGATAGGGATAACTATTGTAATTGCTTCCGCCGATACCGCTCCAGCACAATACGCCGGGATTGGCGACCTGCACATTCCCAACCCCATTTTTCACACTGTATTTGGCAAAAGCTGCCCGGTATTTGTAAGTAACAAGTTCCGCATGGCCATCAATGAAATACATGGCAGAGTGTCTGCTGTGAGGAAAGAAAGGCACATTGTTGAAAGCATCGGAATCGCAGAAATAAAAAATACGGGAAGGCTGATAACTTACCGAGGTGGGCTTGAAGAATGACCAGTTATTGCCGCCACGGTCATACCTTTTGTTCACATAAGAGGAAACCGGCTTTGTTTTGTCATTCCCATCATCATACAGACCATCCGGCTCAATACAGGGGTTCACAAGGACATTGACAGGCTGCTGACCATTTACCGTATTCATAGACGGACATTTGAAAACTGTTTTATAACCGATGATCCTCTTTTCCGGCACATATCCGATCCTGTGCAGAAAGGTGTAATAATACAGCAGATTCTGTGTAGGAGCTGTTCTGTAAACATAAGCATGATTGATCGTCCAGTCATTATAATCCATAGAGTAACTCATAAAATATGTCCCCACCTGCCGTTTATTGCCGATACAGGAGGCGGAATAGGCCATATCCCTCGCTTTTTTCAAAGCAGGAAGCAACATTCCGGCAAGAATGGCAATTATCGCAATAACAACTAAAAGTTCGATCAGTGTGAAACCGTGGCGTCGCATAATATACATTATGTACTCCTCCTTTGTTTTTATTGTTTTGTACAGGATTTTGCCCCAAACACATCACATAATATATATTATGCAATGCGGAAAAATCATTTCCCGAAAACATGGAATATATTGCTTATAAGTGTATTGTACACACCCATCGCTTTTTTTCAAGAGCTATAACGGGAAAAAAATCAGATTTTTTCGCATAAAACACACAGGAAGAGAATTTTTGCCCTATATTTATCTGCAAAAAAAAGAAAAGACTGCCGCCAGCCTCTTCAGGCAAACAGCAGTCTTTACTGTCATACTTTTCCATCACTCACCGGATGGAAAAAGTTTTGATCAGATGAGGGAATCCCAGAGTTCTTTGTCCTGCAGTTTTGCTTTGACTGCATTGACAAATTTAGCTCCGTCAGAGCCGTCCACGATTCTGTGGTCAACACTGAGGGTGACTTTCATCATATCACGCACCACGATGGAACCGTCTTCTGCCACAACAGGTGTGGGAATTGCGGAAGAAACCGCAAGAATACCGGCTTCACCGGGGTTGATGATAGCACAGAAGTTTTCCACATTCATCATACCCATGTTGGAGATGGAGAATGTTCCGCCGGACATTTCGGCAGGAGTGAGTTTGCCGGAACGGGCTTTTGCGGCCTGTTCAGCGATCTCATCGGAAAGTTCATCAAGAGCTTTTTTGTCAGCGTTGCGGACAACAGGCACCACAAGACCATTGTCAATACTTACGGCAATACCCAGATTGACTTTGGATTTGGTGACGATGGTGTCGCCGATACATTCAGCGTTCACTGTGGGAAATTCCTTGAGAGCAAGTGCCACAGCTTTGGCAATGAACACGTTCACACTGATATTGATGCCCTGTTTCTTGAGTTCAGCACGTTTTGCCTTCACGGTGGACATATCAATGGAGCATGTCACATAGAAGTGGGGCATAACATGTTTGGACTCGGTAAGACGGCGGGCAATGACCTTACGCATGGTGGTAAGGGGTTTGGGAAGCTCGGTAACAGCGTCTTTCACGTCTGCAAGAGTGATTCTTCCGCTTTCACCAGTACCGTTGATGGAAAGAAGTTCCAGTTTGTTTTCTTTTGCAACAGCAAGAGCAACAGGAGTGATCTTCTTGGCATTGTAGCCGGAAGATTCCAGATATTCTTTCACGTCATTTTCGGTAACACGACCCACATCTCCGCCTGTGCCGGGGACTTTATTGATGTCAATAAGGAAGTCCTTGGCATATTTTTTCGCTCTGGGAGATACAGCTTTCTTTGCAGGAGCTGCAGCTTTGGGAGCAGCGGCAGGAGCGGGTGCGGCAGCGGGAACAGGTGCGGCAGCAGCAGGAACGGCAGCGGGAGCAGCCTTCTTTGCAGGTGCAGCTTTCTTTTCCGGAGCAGCAGCGGGGGCAGCGGCAGGAGCGGGTGCGGCGGCTTCTGCTACGAGAGCAGCAATATCTTCGCCGGGTTCACCGATGATCAGCCCCGGTGTAAGCACCGGGACTTCTTTACCTGCGGGTACCAGAATCTTGAGGATGGTACCTTCAAACTGGGATTCCACATCGAGAACGGCTTTATCCGTTTCGACATCGAACATCACATCGCCCTTCTTCAGGACATCACCCTCTTTGACCTTCCACGACTGGATCGTGACGGTCTCTTCGGACTGTCCAAGACGGGGAATCGGAATTTTTGTTGCCATTTGAATTTCTCCTTGGTTCCTGTTAGATTAAAGGATCTTCTTGGCAGCTGCAACCATTTCTTCCACGGTGGGAAGGAAGGCTTTTTCAAGGCAGTGTGCCTGAGGAGCAATACCGTTCTTGGCACCAAGTTTCAGTACGGGGGCATCCAGATCATCGAAGCAGTTTTCCATGATCTTGGAAACGATTTCACCGGTGAAGGATCCGATATCAACGCACTGGCTGACCACAACGCATTTTCCGGTCTTGCGGACGGAAGCATAGATGGCTTCGTAGTCGCAGGGAACCAGAGTACGCAGGTCGATGAGTTCTGCGGAGATACCTTCTTCAGCAAGAGCAGCGACTGCTTTCTTGGCATCCAGAACAGCGGGACCCCATGCGATAAAGGTCATATCGCTGCCTTCGGAAATGGTGTTGGCAACACCGAAGGGGATGGTGTAGTCTTCTTCGGGAACAACATCTTTTTCGTTGTAGAGGAGCTGACCTTCCACAAAGACAACGGGATTGTCGTCACGGATAGCGGTCTTGAGAAGTCCTTTTGCATCATAAGCATTGGAGGGATAGACCACATAGGTTCCGGGGATGTGGGCAAACATGGATTCCAGACTCTGGGAGTGCTGTCCGCCGTATCCTTTACCGCCGCCGACGCTGCAGCGGACAACCATAGGAACGGTGGTGGAGGCACCGGTCATGTAGTGCCATTTTGCTGCCTGGTTGGAGATCTGGTCGGAAGCCATGAGAGCGAAGTCCATGTACATGAGTTCCACAACAGGACGGTAGCCGGTCATAGCCATACCGACAGCAGTACCGATGATGGCAGCTTCGGAGATGGGGGAGTTGAATACGCGGGCACGGCCGAAGTATTCCAGCATACCTTTGGTAAGTTTGAATGCGTTACCATAGTCGGCAACGTCTTCACCGTAGCAGACAACGCGGGCATCGCGTTCCATTTCTTCCACGAGAGCTTCTTCGATAGCAGCTTTGTAGGTCATACGGCTTTCCGCATCACGTTTGAAGGTGGGGCGGGGGCCTTTTGCCATAAGCTGGTTGTAGGGAGCGGGAACGGTGGCACTGGTGCTGTCAGTATACATATATTTGATCACGTCTTCGGGTACGGGATCGTCGGAGTCAGCAGCGCGGCGGGCAGCCTTGCGGTTGCGTTCGGCTACTTTTTCTTCCAGAGCTTTGAGTTCCTCTTCAGTAAAGACGCCTTCAGCGATGAGGTTCTTGCGGAAGCTGTCCACAGGATCCACTTCTTTCCAGAGAGCTTCTTCCTGTTTGGAACGGTATTCGGTTCTGGGGTCGGAGAGGGAGTGACCGTAGTAACGGTAGGTATCCAGTTCCAGAAGTACGGGGCCGTCGCCTTTGGCAATGATTTCCTTGGCGCGGGCGATAGCATCGCGGACAGCCAGGGGATCCATGCCGTTGACAACTTCTGCGTGCATGTTGTTGTCGGCAAAACCGGCAGCACGGCGGGCGAGAGAGCTGATGCCGTTGACTTCTCTGTCGGCACGTCCGGTCATACCGTAGTGGTTGTTCACGATACAGTAGATGATGGGAAGACCGAAGTTGATGGAGGAGAGTTCAGGATCTTTGAACTGACCCATTGCAGCCCAGTTCAGGGATTCGAGAACAACACCGTTGGAGTAGGCACCGTCACCGGCGAAGGTAACGACAACTTTGCCTTTTTCAGCGGGGTCGATGTTGATACGGTTGGTCATAGCGGCACCGGTAGCGATAGGTACGCCGCCGCCCACGATGGCGTTTGCACCAAGGTGTCCGACGCGGAAGTCAGCAATGTGCATTCCTCCGCCGCGGCCTTTGCCGTAACCGGCTTCTTTACCGAAGAGTTCGGCGATGGTGCGGAAGATGTGATCTTCCATGACAGCTTCCTGGAGAGCTTCTCCGGAAAGACCGGCAAATTCAGGGCAGCGTTCTTTCAGCTGGGCTTCGTTCATACGGCGGATGGCATGGAAACCTTTGGCGATGGAGTCACCGTGACCACGGTGGGTGGAGGTGATTTCATCTGTGATATTCAGAACAGAGCAGACACCGGCTGCGGTGGCTTCCTGACCGATGGACAAGTGTGTGGGACCGCGGTATTCATAGTCGCTGAGGATCTCATAAGCACCGTTTTTGAGTTTGAGGATCATTTCCTCAAATTCACGGATGACCAGCATGGATTCATAGATCTCCTGCAGATCTTCCTTCTTCATACCGGCTTTCATTTCTTTTTTGATCCCTTTGTTGTACTGATACTGGGGGATCGCATTGAGTTTGATCTCTCCGGCCTTGAAATTCGGGCCGCGCTCGTTAATAAAGTTTCCCATTTTTTCTCCTTGGATTACTTGGGGTTGAGTTTGTTGGTTTATTACTTTATATTGGTTAGTAAATAACTTCCACTTTATGATTTTTCAATATTTTCACTGCATTGGGGGAAATGGCGGGATCGGTGATAAGCACATCAATATCCTCCAGGGAACCGCTTCCGGCAAATGAGGCGACTCCGACTTTGGAACTGTCTGCCAGCACAAAAACTTTTTCCGCACAATGCATCACAAGTTCTTTTGTATATGCTTCATTGGGGTCCGTGGTACTGATCCCGGTTTCAGGATCGAATCCAAGAGTCCCCAGAAAGGCTTTGGAAATATGAAGATTCTTCAGGATCCTGCTTGTAAGAGGTCCCACCAGGGTACGGGAGAGTTTCCGGAATTCCCCGCCTGTAAGAATAAGGCGGCAATCCTTCTCCATAAGTTCAGCGGCTGCCATAAGAGAATTGGTCACAATGGTCAGATTCCGCATATTGGGCAGTCTTTTGGCAAGTTCCAGAACAGTACTTCCACCGTCAAGAAAGATGGTATCTGTTTCCCGGATGAAAGAAAGAGCCTTTTTAGCGATCTCCTGTTTATTTACAGCATTGAGGGAGGCTTTTTCCTCGTAAACAGGCTCCCCGATACTTCCGGGAAGTGCCGCACCGCCGTGCAGACGGCAGAGTTTTCCCCGGCTTTCCAGCTGTTCAAGATCTCTTCTCACGGTAGCTTCGGACACCCCCAGTTCCACACTGAGTTCCGCAACAGTTTTCACTCCGCCGGCAAGGCTGCGGCAGATATGACTTTCCCGTTCCGTGGAAAGAAGTTTCCTTTTTTTCACAGGTACCATATTTACACCTATTCCCCGATATAAATTTCCAATCCGTATTAATATGACACAATTTGATTGATTTTGCAAATTAATGAAAGAAAAAAGTTGTTTTTTTTATTCTTTTTTATCAAAAACAGTAAAAAAACGCATTTTTTTTGATTCTTTCCCTGCAAAAACGGGAACAAAATATATTTTTCCGCTGTCACAGATACGGGTTATCATTTCTTGAAATCAAAAAAGGTAAAGGAGGAATCAGAATGGGTAAAAAAAAACAGGTCATCAAAGTAGCCGCCAGACAGGAAGTGATCAGAAAAAGATACAAGGCCTTTCTTGACGATCTGGAAACATACCTTCACAGAGTGAAAAAAAGGATGGAGAAAAAATTACAGGAGGCAAAAGAGGTGGAAGATATTTCTCTTGCCGGATAATACAGCTGATCCGGCTCCATCTGCGGGCCTGCCGCAAACCTTTATAATGGTTTCCGGCAGGCTCATTTCTTTTTTCTGTCTGCCCTTTCCGGCAGCCCCCGGGAAAGAAGCAATGCTTTTCACTTGAAAAAATCCTTTTCATAAGTTATATTAATAAACCGTTCCGGAAACAGTAACATTATTTATATACCTCAAAGGAGAAGAAAATGGGAAAGACTGTTGCACAGAAGATCTTTGACGCACATTGCAAGGATACCCCCGCAGAGGGCGTATTTGTGCTTTCTCTGGACAGAGTATTCTGCCATGAGATCACAACCCCTATCGCCATCAATGACCTTGTAGAAAAAGGCAAAGACCGCGTTTACGACGCAGAAAAAATCAAAGCGGTGATCGACCATGTGACCCCCGCAAAAGATTCCAAGACCGCCCTTCAGGGCAAAACATTGCGTGACTGGGCACGCAGACACAATATCAAAGACTTTTTCGACATCGGCAGAAATGGTGTCTGTCATGCCATCTTCCCTGAAAAGGGTTTTGTCCGTCCCGGTTATACCATTATCATGGGAGACTCCCATACCTGTACCCACGGTGCCTTCGGTGCCTTTGCCGCAGGCGTAGGAACTACCGACCTGGAAGTGGGTATCCTTAAAGGAGTCTGCATCATGCGCGAACCCAAGACCATCAAAATCGATGTAAAGGGCAAACTGCGTAATGGTGTATATGCCAAAGACCTGATCCTTACGATCATCAAACTTCTCACTGTCAACGGAGCTACCGACCATGTGATCGAATTTGCCGGGGAAGGTGTGGAAGTTATGGGAATGGATTCCAGAATGACCCTCTGCAATATGGCGATCGAAGCCGGGGCGACCTGCGGTATCTGTTACCCTGACATGGTCACTGTAGATTATCTGTGGCCCTTCATCAAAGATGAATTTACCTCGAAAGAAGCCGCCCTCAAAGAATATTCCAAATGGCTGCCCGATGCTGGTGCAAATTATGTAAAGGTCATTGAGATCAATGCCGCTGAGATCGAACCTGTGATGACGGTAAACTACAAGCCCGATCAGGTAAAGACCATCCGGGAAATGGAAGGAACAAAGATCGACCAGATCTATATCGGAAGCTGTACAAACGGAAGGATCGAAGACCTGCGTATTGCCGCTGAGATCGTAAAAGGCAAAACCGTTCACCCCATGGTGCGTGCCATTGTCTCACCTGCCACATGCGATATTTACCGTCAGGCGGAAGATGAAGGATTGATCAAGATCTTTGCCGATGCCGGATTCTGTGTGACCAATGCCACCTGCGGAGCCTGTCTGGGAATGAGTAATGGTGTGCTTGCGGAAGGAGAGGTATGTGCCAGTACCACCAACCGTAACTTCAACGGACGTATGGGTAAAGGAGGTATGGTACATCTTATGAGTCCCGCTTCTGCCGCCTCTGCCGCCATCGCCGGCGAGATCAAAAACTCCCCCCTTTTCAAAGACTGAGTAAAACAGAAGGTGAAAAATGAAAAATTTCAATGGTAAAATCCTTTTTCTTGACCGCTCTGATATCAATACAGACGAGATCATCCCGGCAAAATATCTTACGGAAGCTACCAAAAGTGCTTTGAAGCCCTACTGTCTGGAAGATCTGATCCTCCCCGGATTCGATCCCAAAAAAGACATTGAAGGCAAAAGTGTCATTGTGACCCGTGCCAACTTCGGCTGCGGTTCCTCCCGTGAACATGCCCCCTGGGTATTGGAATACAACGACATCAATATTGTCATTGCTGTAAACTTTGCCCGTATCTTCCGTCAGAACATGTCCAACTGCGGTCTTATGGCTGTTACATTGCCGGAAGAGACCATTGATGAGATCTTCAAACGCTTTGCCGGCACCCCCGCCGAATGTGTTACAGATTTTGAAGCCGGTACTCTTACCATCTCCAATGATAAAGATTCCATGACATGTTCCTATGAGATCAGCGGTTTTGACGCTGCTCTTGTGAAAGCAGGAGGCTGGGTGGAATACGCCGATAAAAATTATTGATCGGCTGTATCCTGTTTGCAATATATGAGATCCGGTTGTTCACTGCCGATGCAGCACAGCCGGATTTTTTATGCAATACTGCTGTAAAGTTTCAGTTTGAGATTTATAGTGCAATTTTTCAGAATTATAATGCAAGCAGAAAATCTTGTATTTAACAAAACACGCTATATAGTATCTTGTTAAAGTTGAATACGGTGTTATATGGATCGCATATAAAAAATGAAAATAAAATACAGGAAACAAGTGATATGCGGAAAAAATATTTTACATTGATCGAACTTCTGGTGGTCACCTCACAACTCTGCCGTGATTTTTTCAAACGCTTTATTTGTACGGATCAGTACGGATGTGTACGGAAACATACGGAGAGTGCCGCTCACAAAAATACACCACATCATACTTGCAAAGCAAGTGCTTCATGTTTGCCGCAGGCAAACGCTTCATGCAGCAACGCTGCGCTTCACACGGCGGAGCCGTGCTTCATTCGATCAGCGTTCACGCTGATCGAGCTATTGGTTGTTATTGCCATCATTGCCATTCTTGCAGGGATGCTTCTTCCTGCGTTGAACAAAGCAAGACAGGCGGCACTTGCCACACAGTGTATCAACAATCAGAAACAGGTGGCATTGACTATTCAGGTTTACGCAGATGATTATCAGGATTTCTTTCCCGGAAACTCCATTACCAATCCCACATTTTTTGCCTTTCCATTATACAGAAGCACCGGCTATATAAAGAATATGAATATAACAGTCTGTCCCTCCTTTTATCCCAACAAATACAGTTCCGATAATCTGAACTACAACTCTCTTACCTACGGAACCTGTAATACGACCTACGGAACAAATTATTCCAGAACCTATCACAAAATGAGGACTCTTTCCAAAATGTACAGTTATACCGGCTCTGCTCCGATCCCTCCCAGTATGCAGATCATGTACACCGATACTCTTGCCGGAACCGTTGTCGTTGGAGAAGGTAAACAGCGGCAGATGGCGAATTATTCCTGGCAGAATTCCAATACCGCCACCGCCAATGCTGTCCACCTGCGGCACTCCAAAAAAGCCAATGTGCAGCACGCCGACGGCAGTGTAGGCGCATACGGAGCCGCAGATTTCAGGAAAAGATACCGGTGGTTCTATAACAGCAAGGGTCCGGGTACAAACAGCGGGTATTCTCCCAATGTGCGTTATTATTTCGGCGTAGTTATGCAATAAATCAAAATAAAACAGGACAATCACAATGAAAAAGAAGAGTTTTGCATTTGTTTTTCTGGCGGTTTTTCTTGCCGGAAGTTTTTTCACACTTTCGGGGAAAGAAACTCTGGGAAAAGAGGTCAGGAAAAAGATCATCAGTTTCGGCAACAGCGGATTTACTCCGGCAAATGTGGAAAAATATCTGGGGGAACTGGAAGAAAAATGGCTGCCCGGTTATGACGGGGTGAATATCATTACTTCCAAAAACGTGAAACTTCCTGACGGAAAAAGATTGAATCTGGAATGGAAATGGTTTTCCAAAACCAGATTTCAGAAAGAGTGGTATTCTGAAGAGATAAAAAGTTTGCAGAACATCCATAAAAAGGCAAAAAAATTCAAATACAACTTTCTGGATACAAGTGCCTCCTCCTTCACCGGGGAATTTGATCTTTTTGATGATGAATTCTGGGAAATCGTCTGCAACAACTTTTCTGTAATGGCGTATGTGGCAAAACAGGGGGGATGCAAAGGGATCCGGTTTGACCTGGAAGATTACGGCAATCAGCAGAAATTCCTCTATCGTCCCGAATGTGGCAGAAGTTATGAAGAAGCATGGCAAATGGCACGGAAAAGGGGACAGCAATGGATGAAGGCTGTGGCAAAAGAGTTTCCGGATATTGATATATTCTGTTTCTTCTGGCTGGATCTCATGTTCGGTTTTGCCGACGGTATGCCGGATACCAAAGGAAGGCTGGAAGCGTGTTCCACAGGACTTCTTGTAGCATTTATCAACGGGATCTACGACGCTCTTCCCCCCACCGCCCGGATCATTGACGGTATGGAGGAACGGGGATATGGCGCAAAGAATTTTACAGATTTCTGTGCCATGCGCGGTATGAGAGATGTGCGGTACAAGCGTCTCCTTGCTCCGGAAAATCATAAAAAACTCCGGGAACAGACTTCTCTTGCTGTTGCAACTTACCTTTCTGCCTATTATGGCAAAAAAGGTGACTTTGATACGACCCGGACAAGAGAGAAAGAAGGATTGAGCCAGTTGGATTTTTTCCGTAGGAATCTTACTTTTGCGGTGGATTTTTCCGATGAATATTCCTGGACTTACAATGGATTTTTGCGGAAATATTCCCCTGTACCCTCTTCTCACGGATGGCAGGAACAGAATCTTCTGAAATCCCCGGAGATCCCCAGCCCTTATATCGGTATGGCTATCCCCGGTATTGAAGAGACCGTTCTTTTTGCAAAAGATCCCCACGCATTTGCCATGAACCGGATCCGGAAGGATAAAAACCTTCCCAACCTTCTTCTCAACGGGGATTTTGAGTGGGGGAAAAAGAAGAAAAAAGAGGATATTCCTGTTGCTCCCGCTTGTGTGGAAGTGAAAAATGTTCCTCACTGGATATTTTATAAAAACAAGAACAGTGATGCAACGGTTTCTCTGGCAAAGGGTATGGGGATCGATAAGGGTACGGCAATAAAAATTTCCGGAAAGCCCGGAGCCAGTATCCACGCCAATGTGCGTGTGCAGCAGGGAAAAGTCTATGTAGTGCGTGCCGTAAGCAAAAAATCAGGTAAAGGCGGCGGGATTTTGCGTATCCAGTGGAAAAATGCCAAAGGAAAATGGCATAATCACTCTATGATCATTTCCGCCCCTTACAATGAAGATTTGAGCAACGGCTGGAAAAGAGCGACTCTTTTTGTCCGCGAGATCCCGGAAACTTCCGCATACCTTTGTCCGCTTCTCACTTACACAGGAACAGGGAAAGAGGACAGTATCCTCATAGATAAAGTGGAGGTATTCAGTTTGTTTGAAGGGAAAGCAAAAGTTGCCCCTCATTTGAAGGATGCCATGGAAAAATGGCAGAAAATGAAAGAGGACAACAGTAAAAATGCTCTTTTGAAAACTGCTGTAAAAGTAAGTAAGACAGATAAAAATGAGAGGATCGTCAAAGGCGTATTCGGCGGCAGAAATATTTTGACAGATGAAAAAGTCCTTTCCGGAAATATTGTATTATGCAAGGCGGATTTTCAGTGCGGAAGTGCAAAAAAAATGCCGGGAAAATTTTTCAAAGCAGTTGGAAAAAATGTTGGCTTTGCCGATGATACTGCCGGTTTGCTGAAGGACGGAAACGGATATTTTCTTTTTCCGGTCGCGGGAATCAAAGCGGGAGAGAAATATAAAATAAGCGTGAAGGTGAAAAAGACTTCAGGAAACGTTCTCTGTAAAGTACAATATTCCACTCCGGGCGTAAGAGGATTCGATTATGCCAGAGGTATTCCTGTATTGAAGGAAAAGAAGGCATTGGGTAATAACTGGGAAGAATATTCCGGAGTGATTACGATTCCTGAAAAAGTAAACCGTTTTTCTGTGATCGTAAGCACAAAGGGTCTGAAAAAAGGGGATCTCCTTTTCATTGATGATGTATCTGCAATAAAAGCGGAATAAACCTGTCTTTTTGCATTAACGAAGTTTCATACAAACTCAAGCCATTACGGCGGCAAAATCTGCCATGATTTCTGCCGCCGTATAATTATGGGAAATACTCACTTCATGTTGATGACTGCGCAGACGGGGTGCAGAAGCAAACTTCTTTTTAACAGTTTCCCAGTCAATATTACCGCGGGATAAAAGATCATGGGTATCTGTATCAGTGAAATTCCCATGCAAATGTGTCGTTACAATATATGGCAGCATTTTATCCAGAATATCATCATCCCAGGGGATGCGCCCTATGGAGCAGCACCGTGGGATCCAGCCGCATCTCCGTGTTCCGGAAGCAGACATGACATTGGCATGTCCTGCATCAAAACAAAGTCCGAGGAACGGAGAATCAAACTTGCGGCAGAACCCGGCAAGAACATCGCCGGAAGTTACTTCTGTCCAGATATTTTCCAATGCAATGACCACACCATATTTTTCTGCATGGGGCAATACTTTCTCCAGAGCATCCTCCACATAAGAACACCATTCCCGCAAACTGTGCTTCGGTCTGTCCTTCACTTCAGGATCCGGTTCTGTATGAAAAGCACATGTATCTGCGCCAAACATTGCTGCCAATTCTATGGTCTGTCTGATACGGTCAAGCATTCTTTCCCGGGGGCCGTCAAAAGGCAGCGACATTTCTTCCCCTGCTCCGATACTCCTGTTCCATGCGCCATGAGCGCAACGGCAGGAGACACCATATTTTTCATGTATTTTGCGTACCGGCTCAATCCGCTGCGGATTATCAAGCAATTCCATAAGCAGATCACTGTTCAATGTCAGCAAATTCTGTCCGCAGGAAAGATTATCTTCAATATAGGCAGTAACAGCCCTGTCACTTTTATCATTTTCCGGCAGCCCGGCATAACCTACAAGGGGAATATTCTGTACATTATAAAAAGCCATAATCACCACATCTGAATGAAATATTTTTTACAGTACACATTAATATACACGCATTTTCTGTAAAAATCAAACCCGGGCATTTTTTCCATAACAACTCAAATTCCACTCATCCAAGAAGAATGGAAATAAGTTCTATCTCCTGCCGGACAAGACCTTCATCGTCCAGAAGAAGCCACTCTCCCAGCCATCCCATACGGGTGGCAGCGATCATTTCCGGAAGATGTTCCCATGCCTCATCCGGCATAAAAGAATTTTTATAAAGAGTATCCTGCAATGCCCTGACAGCAGGTGAAGAAAGATTGTCCGGGTGATCCATGGCAAGACAGCCGATAAGTAGAGCCATATCATACCCGGGAAATTTCAGTCCTGTAAATTCCCAGTCGATCACCGCTTTGATCTTTCCATTTTCCATAAGAATATTTCCCGGATGAAAATCCCCGTGTGCAAACATACTTTCCGCTTTCCGTTCCCATTTGAAAAAAGGAGCAAGAAGTCTTTCAAACTCCTGAAGCCTGCCTGTAATGGAAGGTATTTTCTTTTGAGCAAATTTCATCAGTTCCGGAAGAAAATCCGACATATAAAAAACAGGATTGGGCATGGCAGGCAGATTACCGGCTCTGCTGACAGTTTTCTTCATCTGCAAAAGGAAATCTGCCCACAGGAATCCATATTTTTCATTTGTACCAAACAAATGCCGGGATATTTTCTCTGCCGGGATATAGGGTCTCACCTGCCAGAAAAGACCATGGATGACCTCTCCGTGACAGCCGGATCGGGTACGGACAAACGGATGAACTGCCAAAAAATGGTTTTCTGCGAAAAATTCCAGAAGAAGATTCTGCCGGATCTGGGAAGTTTTTTTATTCAAATTATACCCTTCTGCGATATAAAACTTTCCCATATCATCCCGGAACAGGAAACGGCGTTCTGTCCGGTTGGGACTTCCGGTAATAAGAGAATGATCTTCTATTCCGGCAAAAGATATATTCCAGAAGGAAAGGATCTCTTCTTCACTCATAACAAAACCTCATTTTCAGTCCTGTTTCTCTCCTTACTGTTCCCATTTTTTATACCGGAAACAGAAGGCAATAATGATGGATACAAGCATAAGATACTGGTAATACTGCGTTCCAAGAAGATCCAGTGTGGAAACAGCAATACCGGAAGTTTTGGTGATCCCCACCGCTATAAGTATCTGCGCCCCGTAAGGGATGATCCCCTGGATAAAACAGGATGCGGTATCCAGAATACTGGCAACACGGCGGCCCTGACAATGGTATCTTTCACTCAATTCCCGGGCAATGGGGCCGGCTATAACAATGGCTACTGTATTATTGGCGGTAAAAAGATTTACCACAGACACAAGCAGAAAAATCCCGATTTCACAACCTTTTTGCGTATGAATGGCTTTACGGATCTTTTCCATAAGAAATGTTATACCGCCGTTCCAGCGGATAAGTTTCAGCAATCCTCCGGCAAGAATGGCAACGATCAATGTTTCTGACATTCCCAGAGTCCCCTGCCCACAGGCACTTAATGCGCCCCAGATGTCAAAGGCTCCCGCACATATCCCCAGTATACTGGAAAAAACTACACCGAAGAACAACAGTACCATGACATTGATCCCGCACAACGCCAGAGCCAGTACAAGAATGTAGGGAACAATAAGAAGGATATGTTTCCAGTTTACACTTCCGGTGAACAGTTGCTCATAAGCATTGTTTCCGGAAAAAAGGTAAATCATAATAACAACCAGTGCCGCAGGAAGCACCATTTTGAAATTGGCAAAAAATTTCTCCCGCATAGGGACATTCTGCGTTCTTGTAGCAGCAATAGTGGTATCGGAGATCATAGAAAGATTGTCCCCGAACATGGCTCCCCCGATCACAGCCCCCAGCATCAATTCCGGTTTGATCCCCATGGGGGCGGTCAAGCCTGCCGCAATAGGGGTAAGGGCGGCGATCGTTCCGCAGCTTGTACCGATGGCAAGGGAAATAAGAGCAGCTATAACAAAAATCCCTGCCAGAAGGAATTTTGCCGGAATCAGACTGCGGGTAATCAAAACAGCGGCATCCACAGCTCCCATTGCTTTTGCAACTGCGGCAAACGCTCCGGCAAGGATAAAGATGAGACACATAAGCATGATATTATTATCCCCCATCCCGGAGGTATAGACATTGACTTTTTCCTGTATGGAACTTTTTCTGTTGAGAAAAAATGCCGATGCGGAAGCCACAGCAAAAGCGGCGGGCATGGGTACTTTATAAAAATCCTGTGCCCAGATGGAAAGCCCCACATAAAAAAATACAAAAACGAAAAAGGGGATCAATGCGGCAAAACGTCCCTTTTCTTCAGAATGAAATTGTGAATCCATATCAAACTCCTTTATAAATTTTACGGTCAATTAATTTAGTATAAAAAGAGAAAAAAACAAGTTCCGAAAAAATATAAAAGAATAAAAGAAGCAAAACTGTTTTTTCATTCATCCCGTCCGGAGTCCTGCTTTTTTCTGCGTTATTTACTTCAGGACTTGTAAAATGAGGGTATAAGTATTATCTTATCTGAAAATAACAGAAAAACACAAAAGGAAAACAACATGCTCAATCTGCATAAAATGCCGGAATTTACTTTCCCTGAAAATTTCATCTGGGGCAGCGGTACCGCTGCACACCAAATCGAAGGGGATAATTATAATAATCAGTGGTATCACATGGAACAAAATAAAGTTAATCCCGCCATAAAAGAACCTTCCGGCAAGGCATGCAACAGCTGGGAAATGCTGGATGAGGATATTGCTTTACTGAAGGAGCTTGGTCATAAAGGTTATCGTTTTTCCGTGGAGTGGAGCAGGCTCGAGCCGGAAAACGGCAGATTCGATCACGCTGCCCTTGCCCGGTATATTGATTTTTTACAGAAACTCAAAAATGCCGGGATCCATACATGTGTAACGCTTCTTCACTTTACCCATCCCCAATGGTTTGAAAATCTCGGAGGGTTCACTAAAGAGGAAAATATCCGGTATTTTACCTCTTTCATTAAATTCGTTGTCCCCCACCTTGCCCCTTACACAGATTCCTGGACGGTGGTAAATGAGATCAATCTGGGAAGTGTGTCGGATATTCAGAAAAGAAAAATCCTTCTGAAAGCCTTTGCTTACGGTTCAGCTGTGATAAAAAATCTCTCTTCCGCACCGGTATCGGCGGCACACGCCCTTATTCCCTGTTACCCTCTGCGCCCTTATGACGATATGGATATTGCCGCCGCCCATTTAAGCAACTGGGTCACCAATGATTACTTTTTCCATGCGGTCCGTACGGGAGAGATCGTTCTTCCGCAGACAGACGGAGAATATGTGCCGGAACTGAAAAACACCTGTGATTTCTGGGCAATAAACTATTATCACAGACGGCAGGTGGATTCCCGCAAAGCAAATCTTGCGGCGGATAAATTCTATTTCAATAATTTCCGCATGTGTCTCAACCAGGCAGTTGACCGGGAATTCAATCCGGAAGTCTTTGTCAATGCCGTTTCCCGCCTTACAGATAAACCCATCTGGATCACAGAAAACGGCGTTTGTACCGATACCGATGAATTCCGCATCGTCTATCTTATGCTCCAATTCCAGGCAATGCAGACGGCAATGACACTGCATAAAGCCGATATTTGTGCCTACTTCCACTGGTCATTGCTGGATAATTATGAATGGGGGAGTTTTGATATGAGATTCGGTCTTGCGTCTGTGGATGGAAAGACCTTCCGCCGCACCCCGAAAAAGAGTGCATATTTTTACAGGGATGTGATCCGCAACAATGCCGTTTCCGGAAAACTTTTTGAAAAACATACCCCAACGATCCCCCATTTCGATCTTATGGACATGGACACAAAAAAGACTATTCTTTCCAAAGAGACCCAGGCATAAAAACGGAGTATTCTTTACTTTCCCCCGGAATATTTTTAAGGTGTGCAATATTTTCTGAACACCTCAAAATATCCTTTTTCAATCATAACACTGCCGTTGCAGATCATAAGGGTACGTCCGCCGGAAGCGAGAATGGTCTGTAATTCCTTTTCCAGATCAGCAGGGGACTTATATCCCAGACTGGTAGTTTTTGAACTGTTGATTCCAAGAAAAGGGATTCCTTCTGTAAAAGAATAATGATCTTTGGCGTGTTCCACCACATAGCGTGTATAACTGTCAATCTTTTTCAGTGGCCATTTGAAATACCATGCCACAGTCTGTCCGCAGTAATCCAGTTTCAAACGGTTGCCGAAAAGGGGATCTGCCTGAAAATCAGGATATAAGTGAGCAACGATCTTGAAATCAGGGCGTTTGCTTTTTACATAATCAACAGCTTTATTATAATATTTCACAAGTTCATTTCTGTAAAAAATATCTCTGTTTGCCTGTATATCAGATAACTTATTCTTTTTGAGAAACTCTTGCAATTTTTCCTGACAGTTTTTGCAGTAACACCCTTTATGATTGATATAACCGATATAATCAAAATAGATTCCTTTTACTCCGGGAACAGCATTTTTCAGAATTTTATCCAGTCTTTTTCCGGAATAGCTGAAATCGGCATCACTGATAAAGCAGTTGATATTTTCATTCAGAACATCCATTTCCACCTCTTTCTCTCCACCGTAACGGTACCTCTTTTCAACCCTGCGGCGATGAATGATCTTATTGCGTTCTTCTCTGGAGATTTTCTTATCCAGATCCCTGCCGCCTATGTAAATACGATACTTTTCTTCTTCCGGTGCCACCACTTGAAAATGAGGTCCCGCCGGTGTGAATGTGCCGCAATAAGGAGTCATTCCATATTTGACAGCAAAATCATATTGTTTTTTATTGCTGACCGGAATATCCGTTACTCCGGCTTCAGCATACCGTTTTGCAGCATTTTCATCCGTGGGGCGTCCCCAGCAGAATACTCTTGTAAAACGGGGGGTAGCTTCTGCTTCAGAATGTTTATTTTTTATACAGCACCCGGTAAGCAAAATAAAGGAGAAAAGAAATACGGGAAAAAGAATTTTATTCATGGAAAAATTTGTAAACATAGAATTTCCTCTATTTTTTTAATTAACAATTCACAGGAATTAATATAGCACAAAAAATGGAAAAGTAAAGAAGGAAAGTCCGGCTGAATCAGGAAACAAAAAACTCCGGCGGAACCCGGAATATCACAGGTTTGCCGGAGCATATTTTTCTTAAAAAAAATCAAAGACTTCTGTCAATCCCTTCTGCCGAAGATACGCAGAATGTAAAGGAAAAGATTGATAAAATCAAGATACAGGGACAATGCCCCGAGAATGGCGATCTTGCGGACAGTTTCACTGTTTTCCATTCCGGATTCCAGGAACATCATCTTGATTTTCTGGGCATCATAAGCAGTCAGCCCCACAAATACCAGAACCCCCACATAACTGATGATAAGGTTGAAAGTATTGTTCATCCAGAACATATTGACCACAGACGCGATCACAAGTCCGATCAATGCCATAAGGAAAAGATTGCCGAATCTTGTAAGATCCGTCTTTGTTACAGATCCATAGATCGCCATTGCCGCAAAAGTCCCGGCAGTAACGGCGAAAGCGGAGGCGATCACCGTCTGGGTATAGGCAATAAAGATAAAGGACAAAGTCACCCCGTTCACCAGCGAATAGGCTATAAAAAGAGCCGTTGCCGTCGCCGCTGACATTTTGTTGATCCCGGCAGAGATCCAGATCACAAGACCGATCTCCACAAGGAAAAGCACAATGCAAAGTCCGGGACTTGTCACAAGTTTACGGGAAAGTTCAGGACTTGTCCCCACGGCCCATGCTGCTACACCGCTGATGAGAAGAGCAAAAGTCATCCACCAATAAACGTTGGCAAGACAGGCACTCAATGCGGAAGCTGCCCTTTGAGTCACATAAGAATCGTTGTCTTCATACATAATAACCTCCTTTGATTGTTTGTACAGACAAATAAATTACAATATTGTTCGGTAAGATACTCCTGATTACTGAAATTTCAACCGGCAATCGGAAAAAAATAAAAAAATCCGGAAGATATATCATCCTCCGGATTGAATAGTCAGATAAAAAACTTATCAGACAGCGGTTTCCTTGCTCTCTTCCGCTTTCCCATTCCCCATTTCAAGCTGTGTGGGCTTGTGCCAGTAGGCAATAATGGTATTGGTGATGAAGATGGAGGAGTAGGAACCGAAGATCATACCAAAGAGCATCACAGACACAAAGTCACGGATACCGGGACCGCCGAAAATCACCTGCATAAGCAGCACCATCATGGTGGTGACAGTCGTGAGGATCGTACGGGAAAGGGTCTGGTTCACACTCAGATTGATCAATCCCCAGTAAGTACAGGAGCCGTTCTTCATAAGAGTGAGGTTTTCACGCACACGGTCGAAGGTAACGATAGTATCGTTGATGGAGATACCGATGATGGTAAGTGCCGCTGCCACCACATTCATGGTGATCTGACCGCCCAGCATCAGGTAAAGACCGATACTTGTGACAACGTCATGCAGAAGAACGATGTTTCCGGCAATGGAGTAGGCAAACTGGAACCGGAAGGTCATATACAGGATCATCACAGCAAAGGAGAGGATCATGGAGATGATGGAGATCTTCAGGAAGGTGGATCCGATCAAAGCTCCCAGTGTGGACTGGGACTTGGGAACAAACTTGCTGTCAGGATATGCCTTCTGCAATGCTTTGGTCACAGCCTCATTGATCGCTGTCCCCTGTTCAGCAGTTGCAGCCTGTTCTTTTTTGTCACGGATGAGGATTTCCACTTCCCGTTCATCGCCGCCGGCACCGCCAGCTTTGTAGGTGATCTTGTTTTCAAAACCCTGTTTGGTAAGGAATGCATCCAGTTTTTCAGCGGGAACAGCTTTTGCATAGGAATACACCAGCTGGGTACCGCCTGTAAAGTCAATACTCAAACAATCCTTTCCTCTCACACATACCACAACGATGGCAGCAAGGATAAAGAGTGTGGAAAATCCGATGGCATACCATCTCTTACCCAGGAAGTCAAAGTTGGGTTCCTTGATGAATGCGCACATCTTGAGACTTGTAACATGGAAGAAACGCATCATAAGATCGAAGAGCAGTCTGGTAAGGAACACCGCAGTAAACATGGTGGTGAATACACCGATAGCCAATGTCACTGCAAAACCTTTGATCGCCCCAGTTCCCTGCCACAGAAGAACCATGGACACGAAAAGGGTGGTAAGGTTGGAGTCAAAAATGGCACTGTATGCACGGTCAAAACCCAGATCCACAGCATTCTGCAGAGTCTTGCCTGCATTGATTTCTTCACGGATACGCTCATAAATAAGCACGTTTGCGTCAACAGCCATACCGAAGGTAAGGATGATACCGGCAATACCGGGCAATGTAAGCGTCACGTCAAATGCGGCAATGGCACCAAGGATCAATACGCCGTTGAGTGCAAGAGAAATAACAGCAATGACACCGCTCTTGAGGTAGTAAACGATCATAAAGATCATAACTACGATAAGACCGGCGATACCGCTGTAGATACCGTCGCGGATAGTGGTTTTACCGATAAGGGGGTCGATGTCGGACTGTGCCTGGATCTCCATGGAGAAAGGCACACTTCCGGAAACGAGGGCGTTGGAAATGTTTTCCGCATCTTCACGGGAGAAGTTACCGGAGATCTGGGCGTTGCCGCCTGTGATCGCCTGACGGATCACAGGAGCGGAATAGAGCTGACCATCCAGAACGATACCAAGTCTGCGGCCTACGTTGCGGCTGGTGACCTCACCGAACTGAACTGCACCCTTGTGTTTGAAGGAGAGAAGGATCTCACGCTGACCGAACTGGTCCATGGCGGCATAAGCATTGTCGATCTCTTTCCCGTCCATCTGTGCTTCACGTTCCACAAGATAAACTTCTTCAACAAGTTTGCCGTCACGCATTTCCTGGGATTTGAGAAGTTCATATCCTTCAGGAGCAGTAAAAGTCTTGGGATTGGCATAATATGCCTGGAGTTCCCGTTCATTGTCAGGATGGATGAGACGGAACTGGAGTCTGGCGGAAAGTTTCACCAGATTTTCAATAACGATCTTTTCTTCCTTGGTGGCAAGAGGCACACGCATGGAAATATATTCACGTCCGGCAGGAGTGATATCCGCTTCATAGATATTTTTTCCGGTAAGACGTTTGCGCAGTGTTTCAATGGCAATATCTCTGTACTGGTCGAAATTCTTTTCGATCTTTTCCCTGTCCGCTTTTTCAGGAACAAGGGCAAGCATGAATTCCGCACCACCGTCCAGGTCGATACCGAGACGGATGGAACCGGCAGAGTTTTTACGGATCACAGAGATCACGTCACGGTTGGTGGTGATCTTCTGGCTTTTTACAATAACAGGTTTCACCAGAGAAGCAAGCTGAACACCTTTTTCCGCAGCAACAGTTTCCAGTGCGGCAGAATTGGAGGGAGCTTCCCCTTTGGCATATTTGGCTTTGGCTGCTTCAATAACTTCGGCAGCTGTCTTGGAAGAGGGATCCGCAAGAATACCTTTGAAGGTATCATAGAAATCCCGCTGTCCCAGGGGATACATGGAAAAGAGGAAGACGCCCAGCACAAGCAGGGCGAAAACCGATCTTAAAATTACAGGTTTCTTGTTCATTTCTTTTCAGGCTCCGCATTGGCTGCTTCATTCCGTACGATCTGGCTGACAGCATTTTTCAATACTTTGATGCGGGCATTATCAGAGATCTTGATAACAAAGTGATCTTCTTTGACCGTATCAACAGTACCCATGATACCGCCGATGGTCACGATCTCTTCGCCCACTTTGATGGAAGAAAGCATCTCTTCTTTTTTCTTGCGTTCTTTTCTCTGACCGTTCCACATAAGGAAAATAAATACTCCCATGATCACGATAAAGGGAACCATTCCGCCAAGGCCTTCCATCATGCTCTGGGGCTTTTTGGGTGCGGCAGAACCATCTTTTTGGACAGGCATCTCTGTCTTTACATTGACATTATTGTTTGCGGTTGCTGTGCCGAGGGCACCATTTGCGATTGTGTAGATCGTCATACTTTTTCTCCATATTTAAGTTACTTTTTATTCGTATGATCCTGTAATTTACTCCATAAATCTTCAAGTGCAAGGAAAAAAAGGCTTTTTCGACAGAAAAAACTGCATAAAAGCACATTTTTACAGCGATTTTCCCTGTTCACCTCATACAGGATGGAAAATGAAAAAGCCGGTACTCTTTTTCAGGGCACCGGCAGAAAATCACTTTTTCAAAGAAATGGTCACGCTCTTGAGTGCCCCTTCGCCGGAACTTTCCGTGACAAGATCCGCTTCATTTTCCAGAGTGATGTGGATGATGCGGCGGTCATGGGAGTTCATTGGAGGCAGAGTCTTGGGTTCGCCCCAACGACGCACTTCCTTGGCGGAATCCAGAGCCTGCTGACGCAGATTGTCATCAACATCGGAACCGCCTTCAGAAAAATCCCTGCGGAAATTTCTTCCTCTTCCGCGGTCATCAAAATTTCTTCTGCGGCCGCCTTTATCCCCTTTTCCTTTATCGGAATGATCTCCGCGGTCTTTGCGTTCATTGCGGGAAGCATATCCGTCAAGATCAATGTACACCTTCGGAAAATCAGGATTTTCCTTCTGCATCATCTTGTTGAGGATCAGCTGGAGACTTTCCAGTGTCTGACCTTTGCGTCCGATGATGCGTCCGGCATCTTCACTGTTCACATAAAGGTTGATCTTGCTTGTACGGCCTTCCGCCTTCACGGTTCCTTCCAGTCCCAGGTAGTCCAGCATGGTCACAAGTGCCACTCTGGTCTTGTCCACCATTTCCTGTGTCACAGGAATAACGGTGCGTTCACGACGGTTTTTACGCCCTTCCTTTTCCCCATCTTCAGTAGTTTCATCGTCTTCTTCGCAGGAACAGCAGCAGGGTTCTTCAGAAACTTTTTCATCGCTGCAGCAGCAACAGCAGCAATTTTCTTCCTGAACTTTTTCTGCGCATTCACTGTTTTCAACAGGATGAGCAGGAACATTTTCTGCGGCGGCAACTGCTTCGGCAGGGGAGGAAATGTTTTCTCCGGCAGGAGCTTCCACCATGTCTTTTTCGTTTTCCATAATTTCAAGCCTTTGCTTTTATGCGGGTTCAGAACCGGAGCTTTTCGCTTCCTTTTCCTCTTCCCTTTTTGCTATATATTGTGTATATTTCATCTGTAAAATACTGAAAATCTGGCTGACGGTCCAGTACAAAGTAAGCCCGGAAGGCAGATTGTAAAGCATGACCAGCATAATGATGGGCATAAACATCATCATCTTCTGCTGCATGGGATCGGCTCCGGTAGTGGGGGTCATCTTCTGCTGCCAGACCATAAGAGCTGTCATAATAAGGATAAGGGGATGTATCCCGTAGCCGAAAAGGAACTGGGGCCCCACAAGGTCGGGTTTGGTCAGGTCGGCAGCCCACAGGAAGGAAACATGGCGAAGTTCCACAGAGGCATCCAGTGCAGAATACAATGCAAGGAATACCGGGATCTGAAGCAGGATAGGCAGACAGCCGCCCAGGGGGTTCACTCCTTCTTTGCGGTAAAGTTCCATCATCTTCTGATTCATCAGCTGGGGATTGTCTTTATATTTTTCCTTGAGCTCTTTTACCATGGGGCCGACTTTCTGCATCTTACGCATGGAGTTGTTTGCCTTCTGGGTCACAGGCCAGAACACAACACGGACGATAATGGTAAGAAGGATGATGGCAACACCGTAAGAGCCGCACCACTCTTTCAAGTACTTAAGGAAAACCACCAGCGGACGGGCAAGAAATTCCATGAAGGAGAAGTAGGAAAGGTGCAGAACGCCGATAGCAGTTTCCGGAAGTTTTTTGATCTCTTCCACACTCTTGGGTCCGGTGTAGCAACTCACTTCAACGGTGCAGGGAACATTGGCAAGAAGGGTTACATTGTTATACACCCCGCCGACGGAGGGGACAAAATAATTTTCCTCCGGATCTTCCGGCATGGGCTTTGCCATTCTGGTCAACTGAAAACCGCCGTCAAAAGGTTTGGCAGGAAACATGAGAGAAGCAAAATATTTATTGGAAGTCCCGATCCAGTCAACCGGGGAACTGACAGCCGCCTTTTTGAATTTTTCCTCTTTGGAGGAGGGACTCACAGAGGAAAGTTTTTTAGCAGAGGCATGACAGAATTCGATATTGTGGGGATCATTGTAAAGAGAATCCCCGGCAAGATATTTAAGCGGGGGAAGTCCGGCATTCCACAGAACAAGTTTGGAAAGCACCACAGGAGTAGAGCTCAAGTTGACAATGGAATAAACACATTTAAGAGAGTAGGATGCAGGTGCAAGAGAAAAGATCTGTGTAATGCGGATGGTATTTTTGCCATCGGTATAAAGTTTCTGAAGTGTGACAGATTCCTGATTGGAAGCATACTTTTCCACTTTGGCAAGCTGCCAGGGGGCGGGAAGCGCAAGAGCAAAACTGCGCACGGATGGATCTTCAGGAACAAACTCCACATCCTTCTTCTTGTCGGAAGTGTGTTTATATTTGAAAAACACACTTTTCACCACACTTCCTGTGGCAGGATCAATACTGAAAGAAACAAAATCATTACGCAATATCAGAGCAGGATAAACTTTCTGCACTTCCACTTTTACCGCTTTCACAGGAGCGGGAGCCTGAACAGGAGCCTTTTGTGCTTCAGGCACAGTATTTTTCACAGGGACAGTCGGCACGAGAAGTCCCTGGGGATTTTCAACAGCATCTTTTTTGGAGTAGGAGGTAAAATACCACCAGCCCGCAAGAAATATAACGGCGATCAGGATCACCACAACAGATTCTTTATCAAATTTCACAATTTACCCTTTCCCTGCAGTTGACTCTTTTGTTTCAACTGCTGTTTTACCGGACAGATCCATCACTACTCCGGTCATATCTTCATTCTACTCCGGCTCAGCCGGAAACATTCAGGCAACAAACTATTTTCTTTCCCCAGGAACATCGTTTTTATAAAAAAGACTGCTCAGGGAAAACTCTTCCGGCACCGGATCATACCCTCCTTTACAGAAAGGATGACAACGCAACAGACGACACAATGCCAGAACTATGCCTTTAACTGCACCGTGTTTAAGTACAGATTCCGCAGCATAAGCGGAACAACTGGGATGAAAACGGCAGCAACGGGGCAGATAAGGGGATATACAGCATTTATAGATCCGCAGCAAAAGCAGAAAAAAACCGGACACAGAAAGCGTCAATTTGAATTCCGGGAAGTATCCTTCCACGGCGTCATCCCTGACTTCTTCATCAGATAAAGCAGCTGGGACGCAACTGCATCCATCTTCATCTTCAGGATCTCTCTCCTGGGAATAAGCAGGATCCGGCACCCTTTCATCTCCACTTTACTGCTCAAAACACGCATTGCTTCATGCAAAAGACGTTTTGCACGGTTCCGCCGTACAGCTCTCTTATCGAACTTCCGGCTGCAAATCACCCCGTAATGAACTCCGCTTTCAGATTCCGGACATGGTGCATAGATCAGCAAGGTACAGTATGAAGTATATTTCCGACCATTTTCCCGGACATAATCAAATTCACTTTTCAAAGTAAATCTGTTTTCCCGTCCGATAAGTCCAGCACCGCGTTCCGACATCTTACACCGTATTCACCACAGAAACAGCCGGGAGAAATTTTCATTTCTCCGGCTGCATTCAGCAGAAAAATTACACAAGAGCAAGACGTTTACGACCTTTGGCACGACGTCTGGCAAGGACCTTGCGGCCGCCTTTGGTTGCCATTCTTGCTCTGAAACCGCAACGGCGGGCTCTGACGAGTCTGGAGGGCTGATAAGTTCTTTTCATTTTGTTACCTTTCCCCTCCGCATTTTCTACGGAGGCTTGTTATTGTTTTATTACCGATTTGGAATCACAAAAATTGAGCAACTAATATACTCTCATTACCATATTTTTCAAGTGCAAACGCACCCTTTTCGATAAAAAAATCACTTTTTTTATTTTTTTACAACCTTCAAAACCCATTTCCGGCAACTTTCTTTTCTCTTTTTTTCATTATACCGGGTTTTACAATTGAAATTTATCCCGTACGCGTATATATTATTAGTTTAAAGTCCCGCATGTATGTAATAACATTTTCTCCATCCGGGTACAGCAGCAGACAAAAATTCTTTAACATACACAACAACCAACAAGGAAAGAAGATCATGTTCAAAGTAAGACAGGGTCAGATGAACTTCCCCAAAATGGAGGAAGATGTTCTCTCATTCTGGAAACAGGATGCCACATTCAAAAAGTCTCTGGAAAACCGCAAAGGCAAAGAAGAGTTCGTTTTTTATGACGGACCTCCCTTTGCTACAGGTCTCCCCCACTACGGACACCTGCTTGCCGGTACCATCAAAGACGTTGTTCCCCGTTACCAGACCATGCGGGGCAAATACTGTGAACGCACCTTCGGCTGGGACTGCCACGGCCTGCCTGTGGAATATGAAATGGAAAAACAGCTGAATCTTTCCGGTAAAAAAGAGATCGAAGACTACGGGATCGACAAATTCAATGAAGCCTGCCGTTCCATCGTTCTGCGCTACACCAAAGAGTGGCAGGAGATCGTAACAAGAATGGGCCGCTGGGTGGATTTTGAAAACGGCTACCGCACCATGGATCTTGATTACATGGAATCCATCTGGTGGCTTTTCAAACAGCTCTGGGATAAGGGGCTTATCTATGAAGGCTACAAAGTCCTTCCCTACTGCGCCCGCTGCTCCACTCCTCTCTCCAACTTTGAAGCCAACCAGGGCTACAAGGAAGTGGTGGATCCCGCCATCACCATCCGTTTCAAAGTAAAGGGTGAGGAAAACACCTACATTCTGGCATGGACAACCACCCCCTGGACTCTGCCCTCCAACATGGCACTTGCCTTTGGTCCGGATGTGGACTATGTGAAGGTGAAAGACGGAGAAGACTTCTACATCCTCGCTCAAGCAAGACTTTCCGCCTACTACAAAAAAGATGAAATGCCCGAAATCGTCAGCACATTCAAGGGCAAAGAGATGGAAGGCACACAGTACGAACCCCTCTTTCCCTACTTCCTGGGCGAAAAAGCCAAAGGCGGTTACCTTGTGAAAGGAACCGAATACCAGCAGGTGAAGGAAGGTTTTGACTTTGTGAAAGAAGGTGCCTACCGTGTAATCACTGCCGACTATGTCAGCACGGAAGACGGTACCGGTATCGTACATATCGCCCCGCTCTTCGGGGAAGATGACTGTGCCGCAGGTAAAGCATACGGGATCCCCGCTGTCTGTCCTGTGGATGCGGAATGTAAATTCACCTCCGAAATCTCCGATTATGCCGGAAGATTTGTAAAAGATGCCGATAAAGACATCATGGACCGTCTGAAGGCGGAAAGAAAACTTGTGGCACGCTCCACAGTAAAACACAGTTATCCCCACTGCTGGCGTGATGACTCCCCCCTGATCTACAAAGCGGTCACCACCTGGTTTGTGAAGATCGATCCCATCAAGCAGAAAATGCTCAATGCCAACTCCCAGATGACATGGGTACCCTCTCACATCAAAGAGGGCCGTTTCGGAAAATGGCTGGAAAATGCCCGTGACTGGGCGATAAGCCGCAACCGTTACTGGGGCTGCCCCCTCCCCATCTGGAGAAATGAAGATACAGGGGAAATGATCTGCGTGGGTTCCGTTGCCGAACTGGAAAAACTTACCGGCAAAAAAATCACCGATATCCACAAACATTTTGTGGACGATCTGGAGATCCGTACAGAAAACGGAACAATCCTCCGCCGCGTTCCTGAAGTACTGGACTGCTGGTTTGAATCCGGTTCCATGCCCTATGCCCAGAAACATTATCCCTTTGAAAACAAAGAACACTTTGATAAAACCTTCCCTGCCGACTTTATTGCAGAAGGTCTTGACCAGACCCGCGGATGGTTCTATACTCTGGTGGTCATGGCGGCGGCTCTCTTTGACAAGCCCCCTGCCCTGCATGTGATCGTCAACGGTCTGATCCTTGCGGAAAACGGTCAGAAGATGAGTAAGAGACTCAAAAACTATCCCGATCCGCTTGACATCGTCCGTACCTACGGAGCTGATGCGCTGCGTCTTTTCCTGCTGGGTTCTCCTGTCGTCAGAGCGGAAGACCTGAAATTCTCTGAAGACGGCATCAGGGAAGTGATGCGCGGCGTCATGCTTCCCCTCTGGAACTCCTTCAGCTTCTTCACCACATACGCCAACGTGGATAACTGGACACCTGCCGCCGACGGCAAATGTCCGGAAAAACTTTCCAACCCCCTTGACCGCTGGATCCTTTCCTCCCTTGCGGACATGGTGGAGGAAGTCCGCATTGCCATGGACGGCTTCCAGCTGCAGAAGGCTGCCAACAGATTTGAACAGTTTGCGGAAGACCTTACCAACTGGTACATCCGCCGCAGCCGCCGCAGATTCTGGAAAAGTCAGAATGACGGGGACAAAAATGATGCCTACGCCACACTTTATTATGCACTTATCACCTTTGTAAAGTGTGCTGCCCCCTTCATTCCCTTTGTGACAGAAGAGATCTACCGCTCCCTGCGTACAGAATCCATGCCGGAATCCGTCCATCTCTGCGATTATCCTGAAGCGGAGATCTGGAGACGGGATGCAATTCTGGAAAAACAGATGACTGCTACCAGAACAGCGGTCTCTCTGGGAAGATTCATCCGTACACAGAAGAATCTGAAAGTCAGACAGGCTCTGGCAAAGGCTATGATCGTTTCCGATGATGAAGAAACAAGAAAACTGCTTCAGGAAACAAGTGACATTATCGCAGAAGAGCTGAATGTGAAAAAGATCGTTCTGAGTGCCAACGAAGAAGAACTTGTCAGTTTCAGCGCAAAGGCGAACTTCAAAGTTATGGGCAAAAAACTCGGTGCCCAGATGAAGGAAGCTGCCGGGATCATCTGCAAGTTCACCTCTTCCGAGATCGCTGGCATCGTCCGCGGTGAAGCGAAAAAGATCTCTCTTGCTTCCGGTCTGGAATATGATGTGACCGAAGACGATCTTGCCATCGTCCGTACGGAAAAAGAAGGTTTTGCCGCTGCGACCGAAAACGGTATCACCATTGCACTGGATACCAACCTTACTGCGGAACTGATCGAAGAGGGTATCGCCCGTGAGTTCATCAGCAAGATCCAGAACATAAGAAAAGAAACCGGTCTGGAAGTATCTGACAGAATTGATGTGGAATTTGCCTCTGATGCGGAAGTGGTGAAAGCGGTTGCCGCCTATGTAAGTCACATTTCCGAAGAAACACTTGCGGTAAATGTGAAAAGCGTGGAAGCTCTTGAAGGAGCAAAGAGTGACATTAATGGTCACGATGCCGTTATCGTCATCAAAAAAGCATAACAATTATAATGAAAGGATATGGGAAACAATAAAGATTTCCCATACTCTTTTTTCAGGATGAAATAATTATGAGCGAAAACAAGAAAAAAAGGATCCTTTCCGGTATCCAGCCTTCCGGAGTACCCCATATCGGCAACTTTTTCGGTATGATGCGTCAGGCTCTGGAATTGCAGGAAAAGGGGGATGCCTATCTCTTTATTGCGGATCTCCACTCCCTTACCGTCAATCCCAAACCCCAGGAACTGCGGGAACGCATCGACCGTCTGGCTCTGGACTTCCTTGCCTGCGGTCTTGATCCGGAAAAAACAGCGTTTTTCCGTCAGAGCGACATCAACGGGATCTGCGAACTTACCTGGATACTCAACTGCATCACCAATATGGGGCTTCTGGAACGGGCGCACAGTTACAAAGACAAGATCGCCAAAGGTTTTGTCCCCAATAACGGACTTTTTTCTTATCCGGTTCTGATGGCTTCCGACATTCTTATTTATAAAGCGGACAGCGTTCCTGTGGGAAAAGACCAGAAACAGCATCTGGAGATCACAAGAGACCTTGCCATCCGTTTCAACCAGATGTATGGGGATATTTTTGTCATTCCCGAACCCATCATTCCGGAAACAGTTGCGGTAGTCCCGGGTATCGACGGCCAGAAGATGAGCAAGAGCTACAATAACACCATCGAACTTTTCGGAAATGAAAAGCAGATCCGTAAAAAAATCATGTCCATCCCCACCGACTCCACTCCCATGGAAGACCCGAAAGATCCGGATAAATGCAATATATATAAGTTGTATTGTCTTTTTGCCGATGAAGTCCAAAAAGAAGAACTTGCGGCAAAATACCGGGGCGGCAACTTTGGCTACGGGCATGCAAAACAGGCTCTTTTTGAAGCCTATATGGACTTTTTCGCCCCCATGCGGAAACGCCGGGAAGAGTTGGAAAAAGATCCGGGATACATTCAGAGCATCCTGAAAAAAGGTGCGGAAAAAGCCAATGTCATTGCTTCTGAAACTCTGGAAGAAGTACGCAAAGCTGTAGGCTTGCGGTAAACAGCATCCATGGGGGAATGATGAAAACAGAATTTGTACCTTCTTGTATTGAATCACTTTCTGAACTCAAAAAGTTCGGTATAGATTCTGTTGCCGTCGCCATCGGTGTTTTTGACGGAGTACACAAAGGACACGCCAAACTTTTGCATGAATTGCAGAAAATGGCGATTTCCTTATCCGCCTATCCGGTGGCAATGACCTTTTTCCCCCATCCAAGAAGTGTCCTTTTCCCGGATAATGCCCCGCTGCTCCTTCTTCCTCCCAATGAAAAACTGCGTCTTATTTGCCGGAACGGGGCAAAAGCGGTAGTCACCCTTCCTTTTACAAAAGAATTTGCAGCACTCTCGCCGGAAGATTTTTTACAGCAATGCCTTTTCGGACACAGTGTGGAAGTCAAAGGGATCTGCGTGGGCCATGACTGGAAATTCGGCAGTATGGGAAAAGGGGACAGACTCTTTCTGGAAAAAAAGGCGGCAGAAAAAGGTTTTCTATTCAAAGCGGTGGATGAACTGCGTAAAGAGGACGGAAAAGTTGTCAGCAGTACCGCCATAAGAGAGTGCATAGCAAAAGGAGCACTTTCTGAAGCAGAAAAGATGCTGGGCAGACCTTACAGATTTTATGGTGTCGTGGAAAAAGGGTATCAGGTGGCAGGCAAAGAACTTGCCACTCCCACTGCAAATCTGAAACTGCAATATGGGGTACTTCCGCCGCTGGGAGTATATGCGGCAAAAGTGGAAGTGGACAAAAAAAATTATCCGGCAGCGATGAATGTAGGGATCGCCCCCACCTTTGAGGAGCGTTACGGAAAAATTGATCCCAGAATCGAACTGCATTTACTTACCCCGCCGGAGGAGAGTTTGTACGGAAAGTATATTTCAGCAGAACTGGTTTCATTCATAAGGCAGGAAAGAAAATTTGATTCCCCCGCATTGCTGAAAGAACAGATCGGAAAAGATATTCAGGAGATCCGGCAGGCAATAGCGGAAAAAGAAAAGAATTAAGATAAAACAGGGTAAAAGGGAAAGGAGTGAAAATATGGAAGAAGAAAAATATTTAAGCGTGATGGACCTTGCCGCACAGGTGGGAGTCCCCAGGACGACCATCAACGACTGGTTGAGCAAATATTCCCAGTTTATTACAAGTATTCAGCAGGGCAGAAGAAAAGTTTATCCGTCTTCCGCAGTTATGATCCTTAAAGAGATCGGTTCTTTACGTTCCTCCGGTCTTTCTTTTACGGAAATAGAAAAGACTCTTTCTCTTACCCATCCCATACAGGCTGTACCGGCAACAGAGGAACTTCCTTTGCATGAAAATATGACAGAAAAAGAGGAAACGAAACAAGAAGAGGAAAAAGCTTCTTCAGCAGATCCCGGAAATTCCGTCAGAAGAGAGGAACAGGCTGAAAAAAAGGAAGAAAATTCCTCTCCCGGAAATGCGTTGCAGATCGTTCCCGCCTCCAAGGATGATTTTGCCATTCTTGTCAACAGCGTGGCACATCTTTCATCAAAAATGATGGAAGAAAAAAAGGAACATAAAAAATATTTATACCTTCTCTCTACAGTATTTACCTTTGTATTTATTGTATTGAGTGCAGTTTGTGCTGTTCTTTATCTTCATTGCAAAGACCTTGTTCTTACCGGTAAAACTCTGGAAGAAAAGAATAAAAACACCTCAGAAAAATTGGCTGTATCAGAGGAAAAAGTCCATAATCTGCAAAGCGAAAAGACGCATATTCTTTCCAATATGGAAAAATTACAGCAGGATCTCGCCCGTCAGAGAAAAGATTTTGCAAAAACAATAGATAATGTCCTCACAAAAAAGGAGGCGGCAATCGCAAAAGAACGGGAAAGATTTGCTTCTGAAAGACTTTCTTACCTTAAAAAACTGGAAGAAGCTGAAAAGCGGGAATGGGAAGCAAAAAAGCAAGCAGACAAGCAGGTGAGAGAAGCAGAGAAACAGGTAAGAGAAGCCCGGAAGCAACTTATAGAAACACAAAAGCAGATGATAGAAGCAAAAGAGCGGGAGTGGGAAGCAAAAAATAAAAAAGGAAATCCTGTAAAAATTCCTGTTTCTGCTGCACCGGAAAAAAAAGAGGATGGCACAAAAACTCCCCCTGCAAAAAATAAGGAAAAAACAAAATGAAAACTTATTTTCTTCCGTTAGCGGCAATTCTTTTGTGTTCGTCTGTGTTTTTTGCAGAAGCGGAAGAAAAAAAGCACCCGGATCTTCTGCGGGTGAAGGCGTCAAGCGGAGATCCGGAATCCGCATTCAAACTGGGCAATGAATATTTCTACGGGGAAAACGGCAGAAAGAAAAATGAACTCCTTGCCGCCCACTGGTATCTACAGGCGGCAAAGAAAAATATCCCTGAAGCAATGTATAATTATGCGGTCTGCGCGGAACGGATCGCCAAAACTTCTTCTGACAGATTCAAAGCGTTCCAGTGGTACGAAAAAGCAGCGGAAAAAGACTTTGATCCGGCACGGTTCCGTCTTGCCTCCTTCTATTCCAACGGACTCAAAGATGAAAGCGGCAAAGTGCTTGTAAGAAAATCCCCGGCCTCCGCATTGGAACAGCTGGAGATCCTCAACAGCAGAGAATATGAACCCGGTGAACTTCAGCTTGCTTTACTTCTTTTGCAGAAAAATGTCCTTCCGGCAAAAAAGGCAAGAGCCTTCCGTATATTAAGCAAAGTATGTGCCAGACCCAAAAGTTCCCCCATTGCCCAAAGGATGCTGGCAGATTGTTATTACGGCGGATTCGGCTGTGAGAAGAATCCTGCAAAAGCCTTTATTCTCCTGCGCAACGCCTCCGACCGGGGAGATGTTGAAGCAACTGCCAAACTGGGCTATCTGCATGAACATGGAGCAGAAGGCGTGAAAAAAGATTTGAAACAGGCATATTCTTTTTACAAAAAGGCAGCATTGCAGAATCATCCCATGGGCTTGTATAAATACGGGGAAGCATTGTTTGAAGGATATCTGAAAGAAAAGGGAAAAGATAAAAAAGAAGCCATAAAACTGCTGGAAAAATCTGCTTCACTGCATTGCGTACAGGCGATGTATAAACTGGGCAATATTTATGAAATGGGGCTTGGCGGTGAAGTAAGCAATGTGCATATAGCGGCAAGATGTTATTATGAAGCGGCGAAGGCAAATTTTGCTCCCGCCCAGTATAAATTCGGTCAATTCTTTTCTGAAGGCAAGGGAGTGCGTGCCAAAGATGATGCAGCGGCATTCTACTGGTATGAACTTTCGGCAAAACAGGAATATCCTCCGGCAATGCGCTGTGCCGGAATCGCCCTTATCGAAGGAAAAGGTACGGGAATAAACCGCAGAAAGGGCTTTCTGCTGCTTCAAATGGCAGCAAAAAGAGGAGATGTGACCGCCATACGCCTTCTGGAAACCATGCGGTAAAAAAACTGCTGCCGAACGGGAGTCAGGCAGCAGTTTAGTTGTAAAATATTTCCGGAAGAAGCCTTCAATCAAATATGATTGAGAATAAGCATACAATCGCCGTAACTGAAAAAACGCATTTTTTCCTTTACCGCATAGTTATATGTATCCATGATAAACTCATATCCGGCAAAGGCGGATACAAGCATGAGAAGCGTACTTTTGGGCAAATGGAAATTGGTAAGAAGCATATCTGCTGATTTGATCCGGTAAGGGGGATAAATATATATGGAGGTATCCATTTCCACAGGAGCAAATGTTCCATCCGGCAGAACGGCAGATTCCAAAGATCTTAAAGAGGTGGTTCCCACGGCGGCAATGCGGCCGGTTTTCCTTGTCTGATTCAACGAATCGGCACTGGCGTCATCAAGAAAAAAATGCTCAGCGTGCATAGGGTGCTCGGCAACATTTTCCACCGTTACAGGCTGGAAAGTACCCTGCCCCACATGGAGAGTAAGTTCCGTTCTGCCCACCTCTTTCTCTTTCAACTGTGCCAGAACTTCATCTGTAAAATGCAACCCGGCAGTAGGCGCGGCAACCGCTCCCGGTACAGAAGCATACACCGTCTGATATCTTTTGGCATCCGGCGCATAATCCGCACTTCTGCGGATATAGGGAGGCAGCGGCATGTGACCAAGTTTTGCAATAAGTTCCTGTACTTCTTCTTTGTGGAAGCGGATAAGACAGTTGCCGGATATATCTTTATTTACAAGTGTGATATACTCTCCGGACAACTTCCCTTCCGGGGTCAGGATCTCAAGCGTAGTGCCGATGGCGACCCTTTTGGCAGGTTTCAGAAGGCATCCCCATACCTGCGGCCCTTCCGCAGAAGGTCCAAGGAGCATGATCTCGATCTTTGCCCCGGTCTCCTTCATGGCAAAAAGTCTTGCCTTGATGACTTTTGTATTGTTGAGGACAAGAGTATCCCCTTTATTGAAAAAGTCCGGAAAGGCGGCAAAGGGCAGGATCTCTCTTGTTCCTCTGGCAGGATCCAGAACCAGCATACGGGAATCCCCCCGTTTTTCCGGCGGATGCTGGGCAATAAGTTCTTCCGGAAGAAAATAATCAAAATCACTTGTCCGCATCAGAATACATCTCCTCATATTGTTGTGCAGTATGATCCCAGGAGAAATCTGTATTCATAGCAGTTTTCCGCATAAGCAGAATATCCTCAAAGGAATCAGAATATGTCTTTTCCGCCCACTTTATTGTATCACGCAACCCCTGTACGGTAAGATCGTAAAAGACGAAACCGGTGGAGGCGGAAGGATCATTTTTATCATAATTTTTTACTGTATCGGCAAGTCCGCCTGTACTTCTTACAATGGGCAGAGTCCCGTAACGCATACTGTACATCTGATTGAGTCCGCAAGGCTCATATCTGGAAGGCATGACAAAAAAATCACTTCCAGCTTCCAGAAGATGGGATAATTTTTCATCCGCCATTCCGATATAACAGGCAAATTTATCCGGGAATCTTTCTGCAAAAGAACGGTAACGCCATTCCAGATGCGGGTCACCCGTTCCGATAAGAATGAATCTTGCATCCATCCCCGGCAGAAGTTCTTCCAGAACATCGGCATAAACATCCAGCCCTTTCTGTGCGGCAAGACGGCTTATCACACCGAAAAGCGGAAGATTCTTTCCATTCTTCCCGGTGCAGGAAATATGGAAATACTTTGCCAATGCCTTTTTTGCCTCATCCTTACCTGCCATATTTTCCACTGTATAAGACGCAGGCAGAGCCTTGTCATTGGCAGGATCCCACTCTTTCACATCGATCCCGTTAAGGATCCCCCGCAAGCGCCCGCAGGAATAACAATACTGTAAAGCACCTTCCAATCCGTAACCGTATTGGGAAGTAAGGATCTCTTTTGCATAAGTGGGACTGACCGTATTGACCTCATCGGCAAGGGCGATCCCCCCTTTGAGGAAATTGAGTCTGCCGTAAAATTCCAACGCATCAAAGCGGAAAAATTCTCCGGGCAAACCCGTGCATGCAAATTTTTCCCCGGGGAAATTCCCCTGATACCCTACATTATGCAAGGTAAGAACGCTTTTACACTCTTTGAAAACTGCTTCATTGCAGTAAAGGGGACTTTTGAGATATGCGGCACACAAAGCCGTATGCCAGTCATTGAGATGCAGAATATCCGCCTTCTTTCCCAGATGCCGTATAAGTTCCATACAGGCACGGGAGAAAAAGATAAAACGCTCCGCATTATCCTCAAACTCCCTTCCCTGATAATCATACAGGGAGGGACGGTCAAAATAGCGGTTATACTCGATAAAACAGTATGTCAATCTCTTTTTGACCTCAAGACACCGTACACGGCAATAGCAGGCGCCTTCCACGGAGGGGACTTCCAGAGCAAACATCCCCCCGTTATACTCCGGAGAAAATTTATTCATCTTCCAGTTGTAATAGGGCATGATGAGCGTTACCTCATGCCCTCTTTCCGCCAATGCCGCAGGCAGAGAGGCGGATACATCCGCCAGCCCCCCTGTTTTGGCATAGGGGGCGGCTTCACTGGTACACCAGAAGATCCGTTTATTTTCCCTCCCCGCCTTCACAGACTTTCTGCCGGAAGAAGGGGAAAGAATTTTTTCCGTTTTGCTCTTTATGGAAGGAGGACTTTTTTTCCGCATACAGAATATTTCCTTTTTACAGGAGACCGATCATCTTCATGGGATTATAGTACCCCACCTTGTCCAGTTCCTCATCGGAAAGGATCTCCAGAGAAGCAAGGTAATCCATGCATTTTTTCACGGACGCGGAGGAACCCACCAGACATTTTTTCACAGGGTTGTGGAAAAGCCCGTTGGGTTCAAGAATGGCATCATTGCCAAGGGAACTGTATTTTCCGGGAGGAAGTCCGCCCACAGAAGCGGCATCACTTGTTACAATGATCCGGTCGACACCCTTCACGCGGATAAAGCATTTGATGACTTCCGCAGGAAGATGATGACCATCGGTAATGATCATGGAAGTCACATCATCACAGGCAAGAGCCGCCCAGACGGGATTCTGATGACGGTGGATCATATTGGGGATGCCATTGCCCATGTGGGTGATAAGTCTTGCACCGGCTTTCGCTCCTTCGGCAATATCTTTTGTTCCGGCAAGGTTGTGCCCCATGGAAACAACGATATTTTTACTTGTTGCATAGGAGATAAGCTCACTTGCCCCTTCTCTTTCAGGAGCCACAGTAAGGATCTTGATAAATTCGGGAGCAAAGGAGATCAGACGGTCGAGATAATCCTTTTCCGGGGCAGCCACCCATGCCGGATTGTGAGCACCGACAGCACCGGGTTCGGGAGAGATGAAAGGTCCTTCCAGATGAAGTCCGGGGATCTTCTCCAGAAGTCCGTGGGAAGTCACCGCTTCATAAATGATCCCGATATTGCGTTTATACAGTTCTTCGGAAGAGGTGATGACAGTAGGCAGAAAGAGGCAGGTACCGCTTTCAAAAATACTGTCTGCACATTTGAGGAAACTGTCCTTTGTAAGAGCCGGATCGGAAAAATCGATCCCCATATATCCATTGATCTGCAAATCGACAAATTCTTTTCTTGCCATTTTCATACTCCTTATTTCTTATTTTTTGATTTTCCAGTCCAATGCCCCTGTGGGACACTCTTTCACACATTCCCCGCAGTCGGCACAATAGGAGGGAAGCCCCTCATCAAAAGCGGTCTGCACAATGGTATTGAATCCGCGTTTCATCGCAGAAAGGATGTGTTTATTGATGACCTCGGAACAGGTCTTTACACAAATCCCGCAGCGGATGCATTTTTTGTGGTCATGCACAATAACAGGGTGACGGGTATCCACAGTACAGATACTCTTTTCCCCGCTGAACATATCCGGGGCAACCTTGTACTGTTCAGAATATTTCTTCAGCTTGCAGTCCCCTTTTCCGGTGCAGGAACACTCAATACATCTTTCCCCTTCCTTCATGATCTTTTCTGCAGGAATGGTGGGAAAAAGTTCTTTGAAGGATGTACGGCGTTCGTCCATGGAGATATATTCAGGTTTGACTCTGTCTTCATCAGAAACTTTATCCCCTCTCAAAAGCACCAGATCCTCTCTGGAAAGACTTCTCCAGTGACCTCTGGAAACATTGAAGAAGAATTTTTCCTCTTCTTTTCTTCCTTCCAGTGCTGCCATAAGAGAATCGGCAGCCTTGTGTCCGGCAGCAACAGCTTCCACCACAGTGGCAGGCCCTGTCACGCAGTCCCCTGCCGCATAGATCATATTGCCGCAGGAAAGATCTTTGGATACAGCCACATTGCCCCGTTTATCCGCTTCCACGCCTTCAGGAGCTTTTGTTTTCTGACCGATGGCGGCAATAACGGTATCCGCCTCGATCTCAAAGTCAGAGCCTTCCACAGGAACCGGGGAACGTCTTCCGGAAGCATCAGGGGCTCCAAGTTCCATTTTCTGACAGGCAAGGAACTTTTTCCCGTTCTCTTCCCGGAGACGCAGGGGAGCTGTAAGGAAAAGAAATTCCACGCCTTCTTCACGGGCTTCTTCCACTTCCAGTTTTTCTGCGGGCATTTCATTTTCAGTTCTGCGATATACGACGGTAACTTTTCCGCCGCAACGCAATGCCGTTCTGGCACAGTCCATAGCAGTATTTCCACCGCCGACCACTACCGTTCTTCCGGGATTTTCCAGATTTTCCCAGTTCTTTGCAGCAATATTTTCCAGATATTTGATCCCCTGAAGCGCAAATTCCTCCCCTTCGATCCGCATGGAAGAGGGTGTCCAACACCCCACAGCAACGATCACACCGTCAAACATGCTTTTGAGAGATTCAACGGTAAAATCCTTTCCGGCTTTCTGATTGCACTTGATAATGATCCCCATTTTCAGGAAGTGGGCGATCTCCCGTGCCAGGATCTCTTTGGGCAGACGGAACTGGGGTATGCCGTAACGGAGGAATCCCCCGGGTTCGGCATTCTGTTCAAAAATGGTGACTGCATACCCTTTCAGCCGCAGATAATAGGCGGCGGAAAGTCCGGCAGGTCCGGCACCGACTACCGCAACAGTTTTCCCGTTGAGGCCGGGCAGTTCCTCCATATATTTATCGTAATAAAGGTCTGCGGCAAGGCGTTTGAAATCATTGATGGAAACAGCTTTTCCGGTCACATTTTTCCGGCAGTCCTTTTCGCAGAAACGGGGACAAACTCTTCCGATGGACATGGGAAGCGGGATCTGTTCTTTGATGACTTTCAATGCCTCTTCAAAATTTCCCTGTCTTCCCAGACGCACATACTCCTCCACTCTTGCGTGGGCGGGACATGCCACCATACAGGGTGCTTCGCAATCCCCGGTGTGTTCGGAAAGAAGCAGCCCCAGAGCCGTTCTTCTCATATCTCTTACTTCCGCAGTATCGGATTCCACTTCCTGCCCTTCAGAGGGACAGGCGGAACAACTGGGAAGGAAACGGCCACTTTTCACATCTTTCACCACACAGACAAAACAGGAGGTGGTTTTGGAAACGATGCCGTTGGTACACAATGCAGGAATATCAATATTTGCCTTTACGGCGGCGGAACGGATGGTCTCACCATCTCTGGCAATGACCTCTTTTCCATCTATCTTAAACTTTATTTCAGCCATGATCTTCTCCATAAACTCTTATTTTGAGGAATCAAATCCTGCACCCTTTTTCACACGGGAGATCGCTTTTTTCGGGCAGATCTCAATACAGGAGTTACATCTTGTGCATTTGGAATTATCCACCTTGATATCGGAAGTGATCGCTCCCACAGGACATCCCTTCTTACACAGATTACACTTGATACACTTTGTTTCCTCCACAGCCACATCGGAAAGGGCGGGACACACTTTTGCGGGACAATATTTTTCCTTTACATGCGCTTCATACTCATGCCGGAAATACCGCAGAGTGGAAAGTACCGGATTGGGAGCGGTCTGCCCCAATGCACAGAGAGAACCTTTACGGATCTTCTGACCGAGGTCTTCCAGGAAATCAATATCCTCCGGAACCCCTTTACCGGCAACGATTCTTTCCATGGTCTCATACATACGCATGGTTCCCACGCGGCAGAAGGTACATTTACCGCAGGATTCACGATGGGTGAAGTCAAGGAAGTAACGGGCGGTTTCCACCATACAGCGGTCGTTGCCGATGATGATAAGTCCCCCGGAACCGACAATGGCTCCCAGAGCTTTCAGAGAATCATAATCCACTTTGGCTCCGAACTCTTCTGCGGGAATACATCCGCCGGAAGGTCCTCCGGTCTGCACAGCTTTCACTGCACCCTTTTCCGCGCCGCCGATGGTATAGACGATGTCGGCAAGAGTGACCCCCATGGGGACTTCCACAAGACCGGGATATTTCAGGTCACCGGCAAGAGCGAAAATCTTTGTTCCGGTGTTTCCGGGAGTTCCCAGAGAGGTAAAGGCATCCACATCCGCAAGAACCACAGGCACGTTGGCAAAAGTTTCCACGTTATTGATGGAGGTGGGGAAAGAATTCCAGCCGCGGTCGGTGGGGAACGGAGGACGGAAACGGGGCTGCCCGCGTCTGCCTTCCAGAGAAGCGATCATAGCGGTCTCCTCCCCGCAAACAAAGGCTCCCGCACCTTCCTTGATAACGATCTCCAATGCTTTATCCCGTCCGGGGAAAAGATTGAGTCCCGCTTCACAGATCTTGTCGATAGCGATCTTCAGATGCTTGATGGCAAGGGGATATTCCGCGCGGCAATAGATGAAAAGACGGCTTGCTCCGGTGGCAAATGCGCCGATAAGCATCCCTTCCAGAACCTGGAAAGGCACGCTTTCCATAAGGGAACGGTCCATAAATGCACCGGGGTCTCCTTCGTCCGCATTACAGATCATGATCTTTTCGGTATCTTTCTTTGCGGCAAGAAAACTCCATTTCATTCCGGTGGAGAACCCGGCACCGCCGCGTCCTCTCAAACCGGATTTCTTCATGGTTTCGATAACCGCATCCGCACCCATTTCAAAGGCCTTGGCAAGGGAGGAAAATCCGCCGTTTGCCTTGTATTCCTCCATATCTTTGGGGTCGATCCTTCCGGCAAGACGGGTGACCATGAGCTTTTCCAGTTTCTGTCTTTCAGCAGATACGGTAAAACGGTTCTCTTCCCCCAGGGAAAGAATGTTATTGATGCTTTTTTCATCCCCTTTCACATGGGAATAGAAAATGGAAGTATCGTCCGTAAGTTCCACTTCCACGAGAGGTTCGGCATAACAATGCCCGATACAGCCTGTTTCCACAACGGGAACAGCAAGGTTCAAGGAACGGAAAGCAGTCACCACTTCCCCTGCCCCGGCGGCAAGTCCGCAGGAAGCGGCTCCGATCTTGATACGTTTGATCTCTGCCATCTTATGCCTCCATCTTTCTGTACTCATTAAGGATTTTTATAAGTTTCTTGCGGTCAAGCTGACCGTAAACTTTTCCATTTACCGCC
The DNA here is from genome assembly GCA_045612485.1 of Victivallales bacterium. Classification (GTDB taxonomy): domain Bacteria; phylum Verrucomicrobiota; class Lentisphaeria; order Victivallales; family UBA1829; genus RGIG5327. The sequence goes on from JAZKZE010000109.1 coordinate 73,219, forward strand.
ATCACAGGCGCAAGAGAACAGCATCCCAGACAGGCTACGACACAAAGAGAAAATACGCCGTCAGGAGTGGTTTCCCCGTCTTTGATCCCCAGTTCTGCAGAGATCCATTCCTGGATGAGGGGAGCTCCCTTGATGTGACAGGCGGTCCCGTCACAGATATTGATCTCGTATTTTCCGGGTTTATTGCGTTTGAACTGTGCGTAAAAGGTCAATACCCCTTCCACATCAGCAGCGGACAGGGAAAAATGTTCCGCTGCAGCCCGTATTCCATCATCGGAAACATATCCTTCCCGGTTCTGGATCATCTGAAGAGCCTTAATGAGTTCATTACGGGAACTGCCCAGTTCTTCAAGATAAGAAAAGTTTTTATCCATTTTTTATTCCTTTCATGGATTTTAGTTGCGATGTCCTTTATTAATATATACGCATGGGGTCATTTTTTCAACTGTAACTTCCAATTTTGTCCCCTATTCTTTCTGATTTTGCAGATGAAGAAAAAATTCCTCTTTTTTTCTTTATGATTCAGCAGAAAAAAGACTTGAAAAATCTGTTTTTGCCGTTATAGTTTTATCCCGTCGTAAAATAATCACGGAGCAGAAAAAATGAGTGAAAATATTATCCGGGAGATCAGGGAAGTAAAGTTGTGGAAAGATCCTTCTTTACCCTCTTCCCTCTCCTGCCGTTTGCGGAACGATGGAAAAAAACGCCCGGTGATCCTTGTGATTCCCGGCGGAGGTTACGGATTTGTATGTATCAATGAAGAGGGCTATCCCATTGCGGCAAAGTTTGATGAGATGGGATTCCAGACTTTCATACTTACTTACCGTGTCACCCGTTACCCCGAACCGCAGCTGGATGCCTTGAGAGCCATCCGTCTTATCCGCAGTCATGCACAAGAGTGGGGGGCAGATCCCGATCACATCGCAGTATGCGGTTTTTCCGCAGGCGGACACCTTGCCGGATGCTGCGGAACGCTTTTTCATGATCTTGACGCAAAAGACGGCGATGAAGGGGATTCTTTCTCCCAGCGGCCGGATGCCATGATCTTATCCTATCCGGTCATCACTTTCCGGAAAACCCAGTATATCGCCACCGGCAAAAGACTTCTGAAAGAGGATTTTGATGCAAAACGGGATGAATGGTCTCTGGAGAACCGGGTTCTCCCTGGTACTCCCCCTGCGTATGTCTGGGCAACAGCCACCGACCAGCTTGTTCCTTATGAAAACTCGGTATTTTTTGCACAAGCCATGTGGGAAAAAGGCAATAAATGTGAATTGCATGTTTTCCCGGACGGACCTCATGGAATGGCAACAGGTTACGAAAGAAGAGATTTGAAACTCTGGATGGAACAGGCTAAAGAATTTCTGAAAGTATCTGCTTCCTTCCCCATTGAAGGCGGAGAAAAAGGAAGAACCGTCATCCTTACATTTGACGATGCGGTAAAAAATCACCTTACCACCGTTGCCCCTCTCCTGAAAGAATATGGATTCGGTGCAACCTTCTTCCCCACCTTTTTCACAGAAGAATGGAGAAAGGAAAATGGTCAGCATCTCCTTTCCATAGAGGAGATAAAGGAAATAAGCGATATGGGCTTTGAGATCGGCAATCACTCTTTCTCCCACTTGAACATGCAGGAACTTTCTGCGGAAGAAGCGGATAAAGAGATCGGAAAATTAAATGATCTTCTTGCATCCGTCCATATCCCCCGTCCTGTAAGTTTTGCCTATCCGGGAGGTCCCTATGCGGAAAACTTGCGTCCGGTACTGGAAAAATACGGTCTGAAATTAGCCCGCACAACAGAAAGAAGAGTATGGGATATTTCTTCCGATGCGCCGGAACGGATCCCTGCGTTTCCTCTGGTGGAACACCTGAATGGAAAACTCAATTTCTATGAAGCACTGGGCAAATGCAACAAAGATAATGCCGCAGTGTTTGTTTTTCACGGCATACCGGAAAGGGTTCACCCCCATTGCAATATCACAGAAAAAACATTCCGGTACATGCTGGATTATCTTAAAGAAAATGATTACACAGTTCTTTCCATGAAAGACTATGCCATACAGAAAAATTTGCTTAAATAAGGAGAAAAAAAATGGGAAAAATACTTGATCCCAATCCGGATTTTTATGAGATCAGAAAAGAATATCCGGTGGAATTCCGGAAAACATCCTATGGATACTTTGCCGGATTTGAAAAAGCAGCGTTCGGCAATATCGAAATAGAGATCGACGCAGAGGAAGAGGAGGAAGCAGTTCTTCTTATTGGAGAAATGTATGACCCCTTCTACAAAAGGATCCACCGCCGCCCCCTGAAAAATGTCCGCAATATGGAAATAAAATTCAAAGTGGAAAAAGGGAAAAAGACCTATATTCCGGAGATCCCCTCCTGGACAGGATTGCTCAAATCCCCCACAGGAAAAGAGATCGCGCCTTTCCGTTATGCGGAATTGACCACCAAAGGGAAAGTTACTTCCTGCGGCATTGCCAGAAACAGTGTCTTCGGCAGGATCCCGGAAAAAGCCGCCTCCTTCCGCTGTTCCGATCCCATGCTGGAAAAGGTGTGGGATTTCTGTCACTATTCCATGCGGGCGACCACCCTTTTCGGCTGTTTTATTGACGGGGAAAGAGAACGCCTCCCCTACGAAGCGGATTCTTTCCTTACCGCATTGAGTTACTATGTTATTTCCGCGGATTATGACATTGTCCGCCGTACCATTGATTACCTTATGGAAAATCCCACCTGGCCCACAGAATATATCATGCTAATGCCTATTCTGGCACAGGATTATCTCCTTTATACCGGAGATGTGGAGTCTATCAAAAAATGGTATCCCCTTCTGAAAGAAAAACTGCTTACCCCTTTCACCTTTGAAGGCGTCCTTATCGACATGCGCCGCGCCCATGACACCTGGAGCGATGAAGAGATCATGGAAATGACCCATCTCAGTAAGCACCATGCCCACTGGATGCGGGATATTGTGGACTGGCCGCCGGACGAACGGGATCATTATGATTTCGGTGATCTTGTTGCCCCGCCGGATCTGCGTCACATCAAGGGCGTGGTCATCAATGGGTATGCTCCCCCCTCTTTTGTCCCCAATGCTTTCCAGGCATCTGCCAATGATTCCTATGCTTTCCTTGCAGAATTTCTGGGATATTCCGAAGAAGCGGAACTCCATAGAGAGAGGGCGGAAAAGATCCGGGAGGAATTACGGAAAACCATGCACCATCCCTGCTGGGACAAAGAATTGTTTGTGGATCACCCCGGCTCCCATCATACAGCGTGTATGACCGATGTGATTTCTTTGTGGGCAAATGTTGCAGAAAAAGAAAACATCCCCGCTATCGTCAACCGTATTGCCACAAGAGGAATGCGGTGCAGTGTATATGGAGCCATGTATCTTCTGGATGATCTTTTCCGTTACGATCTTCCCGGAGAAGCATTGAAACTTATGGCAGATACCACAGGTTACCGTTCCTGGGCATCCATGCTCAATCAGGGGGCAACCATCACAAAAGAAGCCTGGGACGATACCAAAGAAGGGCTGGACTGGAACCACTCCTGGGGAACCGCCGCACTGCATATCATCCCCAGAGGGCTTTTCGGGATCAAACCCACCAGTCCCGGATTTGCAACCTTTACTGTAAATCCGAAACTTGCATTCCTTGAACACGCCCAGCTGGAACATCCTACAGTAAAAGGCACGATCAAAGTTGAAGTAAGAAGAACAAAGGATGAAGAAGCGGAAATGACTCTGGAAGTTCCCGCAGGAACGGTCGCTGAAGTCACCTTCGGCGACGTAGTTATGGAGGCAAAAGAAGGCATCCACCTGATAAAAGGCAGACTTCCTCTGGAATAACCGGAAAAAAGACTTGCATTTTTCTCTTTTCCGGTTATAATAAGAATAGAACCTTTACAATCCAACAAAATAAAAAAGGAAAAAAACATGAAAAAAACACTTTTCACCGCAGCACTCTTTGCGGCTGTCATGTTGACAGCTTCCATGCTCTCCGCCCAGACCAAAAAGATCCCTGTTCTCTGGAAGACAAAAACTGCCGCTCCTGCAAAATTCCAGGTTCTTGCATTCGGCTATCTCAATGACAAAGATGATGTGATCTTTGCCTACCAGATCAAAGACCTTGCCGAACTTATGAAACTGGATTCCCACCTCTCCCAGTATTTCAATACAGACAACGATCTGACTACCGGCAGATTCCCCAGAAATCAGGGTATCGACCTGCAGATCAACGGCAGAATCAGAGATAAAGCCGCATTCACTCCGATCAGATGGGATGCCAACAATAAACCCTCCGATCTTACCGCTATGAAAGGTGAAAAAGCCTTCGTACAGAATGGCGATGTGATTTTTTACATCATTTCCAAAGGTGTTCTGGGCGACATCAAATTTACCCCCCAGTTCAAGATCAACGCCGGCTACTATATCAAAGGGATGAAAAAGGCTCCCGCCGCCATTCCCGGATACAATCTGGTGGATGTAAACAAAACTTTCGGTACATTTGATATGCCCGAACCCAAATAAAAAGAAGAAAATATTATTTTCTGAATTTCCGGGAGTGTTGCAAAACACTCCTTTTTTTTGTCCGGTATATCCGGTCTTCAATAATTCTTTTTCCCGTAAAATCTTCTTTTGCTTACAGAGGAAAAATTCTTTTTTTCCGGAGAAAGATTCAAGGTGAGCGGTCCTTTACATCCGTTTACAAGAAAACGGGTCCCCTTATCAGTGAGAGCAAGACAGGGATAACGGCTGTCCCCGGTGGTCTGGAGGAAACCCTCTTCTTCCAGAGCATTGATGAAGGTAAGTACACCATTTTGTTTGAGAGAAGCAAGGATACCGAAACAGGCATTCAATGTATATCCGGCATTGACAAGATCCGCAGAACGTTTCCCTGCAAGGATCTGACTGATCTTCCCCCTGCCCAGGTGTCCGCGGAAGGCTTTTACAGCAAGCAGGATCACATGACAACTGTCCAGTTCATCCTGATTGAGTTTTTTTCTGCCGGATGTGGCGGAAAGTTCCTTCATGCAATGATCGCAGCTCCCGCACTTCCAGGCAGAATCCTCACCGAAATAGGCAATGAGATGAGCCTGACGGCAGGAACGGGTATTGGCATATTCTATCATATCTTCCAGACGGCTTGTTTCCTGTTCGTATTTGAGTTTATACGGGACAAAGTCGATCTGCAAAGTTTTTTCCTCCGGTCTGACAAGTTCAATGGTACGGCCACGGAAGGGAAGAGTATATTGCAGACACACACCGTGCAAGGCATGAAGTACCCGTTTGATCTGTTCCACAGAAAGGGAAGCAGTGGCGGCAAGTTCAGGAAAAGTATATTTATTTTCCACAAAGGAACGTTTACCGTACTTTTTCAGAAATCTGCTGACAAAACGGCTCCGCTGGGTATTTTCTGCCGCATTTTCTTCCGCAAGGCGGGAGGCATCCCCGATCAGACGCACGGTTACAGCCGGTTCACTTTCATAGGAGCGGGCAATATAATCATTCTGTTCAAGAATGGATAAAGCAGCAGAAACGATCCCGTCATTTTTCATTTCCGGGATCTTTTCTTTGATTTCACTGTGGGTAAGCTGGATAAGGGGGGAAGAGGTCTTTTTATATTCAGCACGCAGTACGGAATAGACACTTTGCACCATCTCTTCAGAGGGATTGTTCATATCAATGAGAAATTCCTGCGTATAACGGTCTGCATAACTGAAAAAAAGGATACATTCTGCTTTTTCCCCGTCCCGTCCGGCTCTGCCCGCCTCCTGATAATATGCTTCAATGGATCCGGGGATATTGTAATGAACGACTCTTCTTACATCGGGCCGGTCGATCCCCATACCGAAAGCATTGGTGGCAGCGAGAACGGGGGTTTCCTCATTCATAAAACGTTCCTGGGCAAGAGTACGTTCCGCGTCACTCATCCCGCCGTGATAGGCGATACAGTCAAACTCCTCTTTGAGCTGTTCCACAGCTTTTCTTGTGGAGGTATAGATGATGGTAGGCACTTTTTTTGCAAGCAGAGAAGCAAGAAAATGATTTTTATCCGCCGCCCCGGAAAGTTCCTTCACGGAAAATGCCAGATTGGGCCGCTGGAATCCAGCCACAAAAAGATCCATCTCCTCCCGTTTCAACTGCCGCAGAATATCTTTGCGTACCACATTTGTGGCGGTGGCGGTAAAGGCACAGACCTGGGGGATATTATATTCCTGAAGCACCTCCCCCAGCCGCAGATAGGAGGGACGGAAATCATGTCCCCACTGACTGATACAGTGGGCTTCATCCACAATGAGGGTTTCCGGCACATGGGAGGAAAGGAAAGAGCGGAAGGAGGGGGTCTGAAACCTTTCCGGAGCAACATAAAGAAGTTTTACTTCCCCGGCAGCAGTACGCCTTAAAATCTCAAACTGTTCGGAAGCAGGCACGGTAGTATTGATAAATGCTGCCGGGATCCCTTTTTCCCGAAGGGAATCCACCTGATCTTTCATAAGGGAGATGAGAGGGGAAACAATGATCCCGTAGGTTTTCTTCATAAGAAGAGGCAGCTGATAACACAAAGATTTCCCAGCCCCGGTAGGCATGACTACACACAGATCCTTTCCGGAAACAATGGAAGAAACGATCTCCTCCTGATGATCCAGAAAAGAGGTATAATTGAAATATTTTTTCAGTGCGGCATACATTTGAGTTTTCATAAGGCTATTAATATAGCACAAAAGAGGAAAATGGAAAGAGTTTTTTTCATATTTTTTCAGTCCGGGGGGTGTAAAATAGGTAAAGATGTGATAAATTACCTTCCTGTAAAAACATTGCAACAGGAAGAAAGGATAAGATCATCAAAATGAAACAGGCAACAGAATTGTTCCTTGCATGGAAATATTTCAAACCCAAACGCAGTGCGGTATCGGTCATCACTCTTATATCTGTGATCGGCGTGGCACTGGGGGTGGCGGTACTCATTGTAGTGCTTGCCGTCATGACCGGTTTTTCCGACAAAATGCGGGAAAAACTTCTGGAAACCACCGCCCACGCCCAGATCCGTCCCTACCGTAACACTATGGCCATCGGCAATCCGGAAAAGATCTGTGAAATCGTTACCGATGCCGGAGGTACTGCCCTTCCCATGACCATCTCCCCGGTTCTTCTCCAGACCAAACGGGAATTCATCCCCAAAGTAATGATCGGCTTCGATCCGGAAAGAAAAATAAGCGATTTCAACCTTTCCGGCGTGTTGGAAAAAGGGAAATTCTCCCTGAAACACGGCGAAATCATTATAAGCTACGTTCTCGCCCGCCGTCTGGGCATGGATGTGGGGGATAAACTTCTTCTCCACTCCCCCTCCAATCTCTCCCGCCTTGTGACGCAGGATAAAAACGGCAAACTCAAACTTGCGGAAAATTCCCGGCTTTACCTGCCCACAGAATTTACCATCACTGCCATCTCCAATTTCGGTAAATATGATTTCGACAGGGACTTTATCTTTGTAGGCATTGATGATGCCAATGAACTTCTGAATCTGGACTGGGGCATGGCTTCCAATATTTATGTATGGACAAAAGATCCCTTCCGCATGGGCCCATTTATGAAGAAAGTCACGGAAGAACTTGCCGTAAAAGCCCCTCTCTGCCGTATCGACTCCTGGCAGGAACTCAACAGAAGACTTCTGGATGTATTGCAGGTGGAAAAAAGTATGCAGTTCTTCCTTCTCATATTCATCGTGCTTGTTGCCGCATTCAGTATTACCAATACCCTTATTACAACAGTTATACAGAAGACCAAAGAAATCGGACTGCTTAAAGCTGTGGGAGCCACCTCCGGTACGGTCTTGCGAGTATTCATCCTTCAGGGATTTTTTGTAGGTTTTCTGGGAACCACCGCCGGGATCATTCTGGGCGCCCTTGTGGTGAAATACCGTATGGCGATCCTCAAAACATTGCGGTTTGTAACAGGTCAGGAGATCTTCCCGAAGGAATTTTATGTATTTAATGAACTTCCCGCCCATATCATTGTTTCGGATCTTGTTCTTATTGCAGTAATATCTGTTCTTCTCTGCACTCTGGGTGCGGTGATCCCGGCAATAAGAGCGGCAAGACTGGATCCGGCAAAAGCATTGCGGTACGAATAAAAGGAGGCTTGAAAATGGAAAACAGTGATCTTCTTATACAGGAAACAGAAAATACCTTCTCTGCTTCTGCCACACTCCCGGCGGAAGAGGCGGCTCCTTTTGTAAAAGCGGAATCTTTAAGCAAAAGTTTTCAGATGAGTTCCAGGAAAATACAGGTTCTCAATGATGTGAGTTTTACCATTCCGCACGGGGAATGGACTGCTCTCTGCGGTGCATCCGGAAGCGGCAAAACAACTTTGCTGGATATTCTGGGGGGCTTATCCCGGCCGGATACAGGAAAAGTATGGATCAATGGAACAGATCTTGCCGGACTCTCCTCCGGTTCCGCCGTAAATTTCCGCAGAAAAAATATCGGATTTGTTTTTCAGTCCTACCACATGCTCCCGGAACTGACCATTTGCGAAAATGTGATGCTTCCCGCCCTGCTGGACGGTAAAAATAAAAAGGAAGTAAAGGAAAAAGCCCTTTCTTTACTGGAAAGGATGGGGCTTGCCCACAGATTCCATCACAGACCCAATGAACTTTCCGGCGGGGAACAGCAGCGTGCCGCCATTGCAAGAAGTCTTATCAATTCCCCCGGTCTGCTTCTTGCAGACGAACCTACTGGAAATCTGGATTCGGTAACGGGAAAAGGTATTCTGGAACTTTTCCGGGAGATCCACAATGAGGGAGTGACCATCGTCATGGTGACCCATGATCATTTTGTTGCCTCACTTGCGGACAGGATCATTGAATTGAAAGACGGTTTTATCCATACTTCCTGCGGGGAAACTGCAGGAGAGGAAAAATAAATCAAAAAAAATCAGCTGTTGAAGAAATTTTTATTTGCTTTTTTTCATTGACAGCATACATTATTCTTACATAAAGGTATCGTATCCGTAACGGGAGAAAAAAAAATGCGGAAAGACAGCAGAAAAAGAAACTCATACCGCGGTCAGGCGATGGTGGAATATGCGGCAATGGTGGGAATGACACTTGCGGTTCTCATCATTATGATGCTGCTTCTGGAAGCATTCAGTGCCTACGGCTCAAGACTTATAGGTTTTATTGCCTGGGAACCCTCCCCTGCTTCTTATGATGCCATGAGTGCTTTCGGACAGAAAAATTGATTACAGAATAAAATAACAACCCTGAAAAAAGGAGAAAAAAAATGAAAATGATCATGAAAAGAAAAGGTAGAAAAGGTCAGGCGATCGTAGAATACATCATCATCGTGGTGGTTATTGCCATTGCAGCACTTGCCATTATCGGGATCTTCAGTGACCGTATCCGTACGCTGATCGCCGGAGCGGCAAGTTCTCTGGGATCTGAAAATGCAGCATCGGAAGTTCAGGGAAATTCTGCACAGGATATTGTAAAAAACATGGAAGCAGACGGAATCTGATCTGAATCTGCGGAAAACAATATAAAAAATATAGAAGTCTGCCGTTTTTCCGGCAGGCTGTTTTTCCGTATTTTTACGGGAGAAGGTCATGTGCCGTACAAAAAAAAGTATCCGGGGCTCTGCCATTATTGAATCCACCCTTGCCATGTTTGTGATTTTTCTGGTACTGGGCGGATTGCTCCAGCTTTTTTATTTTGCGGTGGGGCAGATGGTTACCGATTATGCGGCGTTACGGGGCATCCGTTCCTATGTGGTGGGATTCCGGGATGACCTTGTGGGACGTGCTGCAAAAGTAAGTGCCATCGGAGCCTCCGGCAATATCGTGGAACCGGAGATCACCATTTACAGAGACGGCAGCGGCAGACCGGATTATAAAACAAAAGCCTATTCGGAAAGAAGTTTTGTCAATGCCTATCTGGTGGGCTGGCGTTATATGCGGTATGAACTCTGGGACGGACATGACGGAACAGGCAACAGCAAAGAGTATGCTTTGAGTCCGGGCGTAAATACAAAATTGACTTATTATGCATCCGATAACGGCAATGTGTCGGATTTTACTCTCTATTTCAGAAATTATGCTCTTCTGCTTCTCCGCAGAACCGATACAACAAAAACAAGGCTCCAGTCCAGGAATATTCTGTCAGGCTCTTCCGGCGGTGCGGATCTGGCGACCAATACACCTTCCGGAGCATCTCTTACCAATCTCTTTTTCGGCGATCTGCATCTGGAGGGAAAAGCAACGATGCGCAATCATGCAAAACTTTTTCTTGACCTGGGAGATCCGCCGTTATGAGAAAAAGAGCCATTTTCTGCAAAACCGGAAAAAAAGGGATCCGCGGTCAGGTGCTTATACTGGGTTTGATCGCCCTCATCCTTATTGTTGTGGGGATCCTTATCCTGTTTGATGTACAGAGGATCATAAGAGGCAAATCCAAGACCATGGCGGCAATCGACGCTGCCGCTCTTACCGGGGCGAACTGGCAGAAACACTCCCTCAACCTTATTGGAGAACTCAATCTGGTAAAAGCGTGTTCTGTTCTGATCTCCGATCCGGATTACGGGATCAATGCCGATCCGGCAACTTTCATGAAGGTGGAAAAGGATGAGCTTGGCAACATCACAGAAGAAAGTCTGAACCGGGCAAAAAGAGAATATGAACAGTTGCAGACAGCTTCCGATACGTTGACCCAGATGCAGTTACGGATCTGTTTTGTAGGGCCCCTTGTCGGATTCGGAGCTGCCCAGCAGGCGGCTAAAAACAATGGCTTATCCTACAATTATGACTGTGTCAAATTCATTGATGAGATGCTGAAATTTATCATCAATGAGGATTTTTACACACAGGACGAATTTCTCCGGCAGGAATATTACGGCTATCAATGGCGGCTCCCTTATATTGCCATGCTCCAGGCCATCCGGGAAAACGGCAGGGGGATCGCCGTGGGAACAAATGTGGATCTTATAGGTTTACCCCGTCTTTATGCCGATCCGCCTACAAATCCGGATTATTTAAGTTATCTGCAATCCCGTTTCATCATTGATGCCATTCTGGGGCGGGACTGGTGTCTTATCCAGGCACTTGTGGATGCCCAGTGGACGCAGAAATGGTGGGGGAATATCAAACTTGACCGGAATAATCAGAAATTGATGACAGGTTCGGAAATATTGAATCTGAATGTAAAGTTCAGTCCGGAACTGCCGCCGGAAAATCCCCCCGGCAGCGGCGGGGGCAGCGACCTTGTGTTCCCCGGCTCCATGGCAGATAAAGCCATTGACAGGATCAAAGGCAAGGACAGGGAAAAACTGGTGAATATCTATAATCAGATGGATCCGGTGACCGTTACAGGGCAGGTGCAGAATGATGAGGATATGAAATTCAATCCCCTTCCCGCCCTCTCCTGGGCTGTATTCGGTTCTGCGTGGCGGAATTATGATAATGTGAAAGAACTGGAACTCTCTTTCCGGGCGCCATTCCGGAAAGGTGCAACATATACCTCGGGGGCATTGTCCTATTTTTCTGTACACGTTCCCATTGAAACGCTGACATCCCGTTTTGATTTCAGCAGAAATCTCTCTTTCGGCAGCAGACGGGAAGGCGGAAGAAAGATGAATGCCTATACCCGGAGTGCGGGAAAAAGTATCCGTGAAGCAAAAAATATTGCCGATATTTCCTTTGATGCGGTTGCCAAACCTTTCGGACTTCTGGAGATGGAGAGCGGGGAAAAAAGACCGCCTTTTGCCGCAAAACTTGTACTGCCGGTATTCAAAACAGCCACCCTTGTGCCGGTATCTCTGGAGAAACCGTCGGGATTACCCATGTATGAATATGACTGGGTGATCTATATTACCAAATTTCTTCCCGCACTGGGAGAATCGAACAGCATTGCAGGAGCAATGAGCAAACTTCCCGGAGAGGAAGCCGCCCTCATTTCCCCCATTGTGGAAGCGTTGAAACTTCTGGACTCTCCGGAATTCCGGGAACAGGGCCGTACCTGGCTCAATACGGAAGCCACAGGACATGATGAGTATGACCGACACGGCAATTTCATCCGGCACGTCATTGATTCCACCAACAGGGATCACTGCGATGACTGGAAAAAATGCAACTGCGGCATGTGCAACGGTGGTCCCCGCAGAGGACTTGACCCCATGTCCTGATCCGCCTTTCTGCAGAAAATAATGAGTTCTGCGCACAGCTATCCCATAATTTTGTAAAAATGGCATATTTTTACAAAATTATGTGCGTAAAGAAATCTGCTTTTAAAAAAGTGATTTTGTCAGATTTTTTCAAAAATACTTCTTTATCCTGTTTTTGGCAACCTTCAGGGGAGA
>JAZKZE010000110.1:0-21446 GCA_045612485.1 Victivallales bacterium
GAGACCTTTACCTCCTCCGCCTCCGCCTAAAAAAGCCTGGTGGAAAGTCTGGTAAGATGTAAAAGGGAACTTACAGAAAAAATATCCCGGTTTCTCAATAGGGGAGCCGGGATTTTTTATTGTATTTATTGTACAAAAAAACTGCTGTTCACAGCAGAACAGCAGTTGAGAAAATCAATACAGAAATAAAAACTGCATTGAGGTAATTTCAAAAGTCATTCAAAAAAATCAAAGCAGATGCACTTTCAGATTTTTGAGGAGTTTTTTACCTCTATTGTTTATTTTGAAGGATCAAGTTCTTTGTCCACAATAGCGCAGACGCAGGAATCCGACCACACATTCACACCGGTTTCGATCATATCAATGACGGTATAAATGGGAAGGATGATCCCCATGATGCCGATGGAAGCTCCGGCTCCGGACATAAGTGAAAGGGTAAGGAAATAGCAGCCCATGGGTACTCCGGCATTGCCGATGGCAGAGATCACAGCGATAAGGATCCAGAGAAGGGTGCTTTCAAAGGTGATGGGCATACCGCTGTTCTGCATCACAAAAAGGGAGGTGACAAGAATAAAGGCGGCACAGCCGTTCATATTGATGGTACAGCAGACAGGAAGGATAAAGCGGGCAACTTCCTTTTTAGCCTTCAGATTGTTTTCAGCAGAAGCCACTGTGACAGGCAATGTGGCTGCGGAACTCTTTGTGAAAAATGCCATGAGAACGGCAGGAAGCATCTGTTTGAATACTTTCAGCGGGTTCAATCCTCTGATCAGCAGGAAGAGGGGCAGAATGATGCAGAACTGCAAAACATTGCCGCCAAGGACTACCGCAACATATTTTCCCAGGGAACCAACGATCACCCCGGCAGACATCTGGGCGGCAAGCTGGGCGGAAAATGCTACGATCCCCACAGGAAGAGTCCAGACCAGTGCTTTGATGAGAGTGAACAAAAGTTCCTGCAATCCCAGGATCCCTTTGAGAAGTACCTGGATATTTTCAGAATCTTTCATAAATGCGAGAGCAAGACCCACTGCGGAAGAGACCAGAAGAATACTCAATACATTTCCGGAGGAAAGAGGGGAAAGAAGATTATCCGGAACAACGGCAAGAATATGATTGTAAACCGTAAGTTTTCCCAGATTGGCAGGGACGCTTGCTTTTCCCTGGGCAATCAGTTCTGCAGGAAGATTACCCGGAGCAATGATTCTGTAAAGGATCGCTCCCACAGCAGCGGCAACGACTGTTGTGAGAATGGTATAGATGATGGTATGCAGAAAAATGCGTCCTGTATCCTTTTTGGCTCCCAGAAGAGCTAAAGTGGTGGTCACAGCAAGAGCAATGGTGGGGACAGCAATAAATTTAAAGAGTCTTGTGTAGATCGCAGCGATAAAATCAAAGAATTCATTGAGAGGAGCGCACCCCAGTGTCCCCAAAATGGTTCCCAGTACAAGTGCCGCCATCCAGATGGCAAATTGTTTTCCGTTAAAACCGGCTTTCTTTTTTGTTTCTTCCATTTTTGATCCTTTTTGTTATTTTCAAGATAAAAAAATATCAATATAAATTTAGCATAAAATCGTATTTTGTCAATGGCTGAAAAAGAATTATACATAATAACGCCGGCAAAGAAGCATACTTTTCTGTAATCTGTCAGTTATTGTATCTGCCGGGAGTTTTTCCGGTATGGCGTTTGAATTCCCGTATGAAATATTCTGTACTGGCAAATCCCGCAAGCCGGGCAGTCTCCCCTACAGAAAGTCTTCCTGCGGCAAGAAGTTCTTCCGCATATTTGAGTCTGCGGTCACTTAAATATTTTCCGGGACTTTTATTCAGATATTTCCGGAATAATTCTGTAAGAAGCCGGACGGAAACGCCTGTATGAAAAGAAAGTTCCTCTCTGGACAGCTGCCGGAAACCGTTTCTTTCAATATATTCCAGAGCTTTGCGGAGTTTTTCCGGAAAACTGTTTTTCTTTTTCTGGAAATATATCTCTTGCAAAAGAGCAAAAAGCAGTTGGGAAAGGATGGCACTTCTGCCGCCATGTTCCAGGATCTCCTTTTTTACAGTCTGAAAAAAAGTCTTCATCCTTGCCGGATCACTGCAATGGATCACACCGGTTTTTTCTGGGAAAAGAGTTCCGGCAAGGGTATCGAAAAATGTATTGCGGTATATAATGATCCCTGTACGGCGGAGGATCTCATTTCCCATTGCCTGTGTATAAAGGACTTTCTGACTCTCTCTTTCCAGTATCAGGTCACCTGCTTTTATCTCATATTCCCCGTCTTCCGTCACTCGTTTCTGGGTTCCGGTGTGGATCAGACCAATGAAAGCACAGGAGCTTTCCGCCTGTTTGGTTCCCCGGAAGTTCTGCCATTCTGATTCCAGAAAAAATTGCAGACACAGTAACGCATCGGAAGAAAATGTATCTCTGTTATTGATGTAGAAATCTTCTTCCGATCTCCCGCCGCCGGAAGAAAATTCACATTCATGCCGGTAAATAAAATTTTCTGTCATATCCCACCTTGTTTTTCTGTGTGAAATATACTTCTTTTTCCTTTTTATGCAAATATTATTTCTTTTATATGCTCATTTTATCATAAAAAAATGCCTGATTATACAGTTTTTATGATTTGCAATATGCTGTATGAACATATATAATATAAGGACAGAATGATTCACGGCAACATAAAAAAGGAGAAAGAAAATGCTGGAAATAACTTCCCACCGTAATGGAGAGATCCTCAATTACAAACATGGTAAAGAAACACCGGACGCCCTTACCATTCAGATCCGGGGTATCGCCACTCCCCAGAGTTCCGTTACAGTCAACGGCATTGCCGCAAAACGTAATGACCGGGAATTTACGGCAGAGATCCCCCTCACAGAAAAGATCAATACCGTAACAGCCAAAGCCAGAGATAAATTCGGTGAACGCACTCTTTCCATTGTCCTTGTATGGGATAAAGCATCTTTCAAACGCTATGCCGTACGTATCGACGACAACTGTTTCTTCTTTGCTGATCTTACCAGAAACAAACCCAAATATCTGATGGATCACTTCTATTTGAAAAAATTGAAAGAGTTTCACGATAAATATGGCAGCAAATTCATCCTCAAATGTTTCT
The DNA here is from genome assembly GCA_045612485.1 of Victivallales bacterium. Classification (GTDB taxonomy): domain Bacteria; phylum Verrucomicrobiota; class Lentisphaeria; order Victivallales; family UBA1829; genus RGIG5327. Next base: position 3,123 of record JAZKZE010000110.1, read on the forward strand.
TCCGCAACGATCATGATGCCGAAAAATTCACTCTTGATAAAGCTACTGACGCTTATAAAAGCCAGTTTGAAGATAATTCCGACTGGCTCCATCTTGCTTTCCACGCTCTCGGGGAATTTCCTGACCGTCCCTATCAGCATTGCAGCGGCAAAAAACTTGCGGAAGATTATGATCTTACTATGAAAGAACTCATCCGAATTGCCGGAAGCAAAAGCTGTACTCCCCCCACCAATGTCCACTGGGCAATGCTGGAACCGGAAAATTATTCTGTTCTTAAAGAACGGGGATTAAAGATCCTGACTTCCGGCGGATTTATAGCAAACCGTCTCATTGTGGAAGGGGAGATCCGGCAACAGATGACCTCTTCCTGTGATATCGGATTTTTCTATGAACAGGATGTGGCGCACCACATGCTCAATAAACGCTGTTATTACGATCCCGACCACGGGCTTTTCCTCTCCCGCACTTTCTTCTGCTTCAATATCGACACCCCCTCCGGGATCGAAGAAAAAATCCGGGAGGAAGATGCCAGAAGCAGGGAAACCGGAAGCGAGATGATGGAATGTATCGGACACGAACAGTATGCCTATCCCGCCTACTTCAATTATCTGCCTGATTATTTTGATCGTCTGGAAGCCAGCTGCCGTGTCCCGACGGAACTGGGGTATAAACCTGTGTTTTTCCAGGATGGTATTTTCGGCAACACCGCCTGGGGAAATAAGTAAATTTTCTGATCAAAAAATTGTAAAATTAAATTTTTTTCAGTTTGAAATCTTTTTTCTGCGTGTTATAGTACCACCCGGAAAAAGATTTCAAACTTTTTTTATGGAAAAAAGTGCTTTTTCCGGAAATAAAAGCAATATCAAAAAACAAGGAGGGGGAAATGGAAAATTTCTTTGAAAAAGTCTGGCAGATGATTGTGGACAGCAGTTTGCTCAATGTGGTAGGAGCTATTGCCGTACTTCTGATCGGGTGGTTGATTGCATTGGGGTTGTCCCGCAGGATCTCCAAAGCGGTAAATGCTCTTGCCGTAAAAAGAGCTTCTCTTGCAGAGGAAACCGATATTCCTGATGTAAGCCAGGCAGATACCCTTGCAGGAAAAATCACCTATTATGTCATTATGATCCTTACTGTTCTCGGCTGTTTTTCCGTTCTGAAACTCAATGCAGCGGCAGCTCCCTTGCAGGAATTTATTACTTCCGTTGCCCGTTATGCTCCCAATATTGCCGGAGCTTTGCTTCTGCTCCTTGTTGCGTGGATCGTTGCCGGGATCGTGAGAGCCATTACAAAATCTGCTCTTCTGAAAAGCAAACTCAATATCCGTCTTGCTGAACAGATCGGAGCAGGTGATCCTGCCGCAGTAGCAGATTATACCGCCAAAACGGTTTATTATACCGTTTTTCTTTTCTTCCTGCCTGCGATCCTCAATGCCCTGAAGATCTACGGTGTGACTGCACCCCTTCAGGCAATGTTTGAAAAGATCCTCACCTATCTTCCCAACCTTGCAGCTTCCGCCGCGATCCTCGTTATCGGTCTGTGGGTGGCAGCAGTTGTACGCAAGGCAGTCAGCGGACTTGTGGTCATCAGCCGACTGAATGCCCTGGGAGAACAGATGGGGATCTCCAAAACTTTCGGCAACAACGGTCTTGCCTCCATGTTCGGGATCGTATCCTATGTGCTGGTTGCCATTCCGGTTGTGATCTCTGCCCTTACAGCATTACAGATCGAAGCCCTTTCCAAATCTGTTGCGGGATTCTTTGATAAGCTCCTCAATGCCACCGGTGACATCATCGGAGCAGCCCTTCTCATTTTTGCCGCCGTTCTTGTGGGCAATTTTGCCGCTGGGCTGGTCACTCAACTTACCGCCAATTTCGGGCTGGATAAATTTATTGCCGGTATGGGCTTCAAAAGCGAGGGAAAAGACTCTGCCGCACCTTCCGTCATTGTAGGAAAACTTGCGTTCCTCTCCATTCTCCTTATGGCGATTCTGGGTGCATGTGATCTTCTGGGCTTCAGACAGCTGGCGGATCTGGTAAGAGTTTTTGCTTCTTTCGGCGGCAATATCCTTCTGAGTATCGTTGTTATCCTTATCGGGATCTGGCTTGCCTCCTTTGCCGCTTCTGCCATTGAAGGCAAATGCAATGCAATTGTCGTTGGATGTGTAAAGACTGCTGTCATCATCTTTACGGTTGCCATTGCCGTAAGCAATATGAATATCGGTGACCGGATCGTGGAGATCGCCTTCTCCTTGATCCTGGGTGCTGCCTGTGTTGCTTCTGCCATTGCTTTCGGTGTGGGTGGTAAAGACGCCGCTGCAAAACTTTTGAATGACTGGGTGGAAAAACTTAAAAAATAAGTTTTGCCTCTGGAAATATAAAAAATACAGGGCTGCTGCAAGCAGAATAGTGCGGCAGTCCTGATTTTTATATGCGGAAGATTTATTTTTATATTAACAGGATTTTCCTGTATTCAACCTGCAATTTCTAAAAAAAAGAGGGATCTGTTTCCCCTCTTTTTCAGTCATTATTTTTAAATAGCTTACATATTTTTTCCGCACTCTTTGCAGCATCCTTTCATACAGATGTGCAGCTGATCCAGAATGAATCCTTCCGGCAGATCCGGCAGATTATTGGCAATCGCCTTGCCCTGTTCCGGAAAAAGATCAAAAACAGAACCGCATTTCATACATTTGAAATGGGCGTGACTGCTTACGTCACCGTCAAAACGAAGTTCCCGGTCTTCAATAAGAACTTCCTGCAAAACATGTTTTTCCGCAAAAAGTTTCAAGGTATTGTAAACGGTGGTAAGGGAGATGGTGGGAAGGAGTTTTTTAAGGTCACGGTATATCGTTTCCGCAGATGGATGGGTACGGTTTTCCTGTAAATACCCGTAAATTGCCAGACGCTGGGGGGAGGGACTTATCCCGGATCGCCGTAATATGAGAGTGTAATCTTTTGTCATGATCGTTCTCCTGCCCTTGAAGATTGAAAATTTTTACAAAAAAAGTTCTCTGCCGTACTATTACAGCGGCAAAGAACTTTTCTGATACAGGCTTATTTGAAATAACGTTTCAGGAGGCCTGCGAAGCCGGCACCGTGGCGGGCTTCATCTTTTGCCATTTCATGTACGGTATCATGGATGGCGTCGTAATTGAGTTCTTTTGCACGTTTTGCCAGAGCCAGCTTACCGGCACATGCTCCGCCTTCCGCTTCGGTACGCATCTGCAAGTTGGTCTTGGTGCAGGGAACCAGCACTTCGCCCAAAAGTTCAGCAAATTTTGCTGCATGTTCAGCTTCTTCAAAAGCATAACGTTTGTAGGCTTCGGCGATTTCCGGATAGCCTTCTCTTTCAGCCTGACGGCTCATGGCAAGGTACATACCCACTTCGCAGCATTCGCCGGTAAAGTTGGCACGCAGACCTTCCACTACTTCAGGATCCAGATCCGCGGTGGAGGTGGCAACAACATGTTCACAAGCCCATTTCATTTCGCCTTCTTCCGCTTTATTGAATTTGGAAGCAGGGGCTTTGCACTGGGGGCATTTTTCGGGGGCTTCGGTTCCTTCATGGACATAACCGCAAACGCTGCATACAAATTTACTCATTTTCATTTCTCCTTTTTTTATAGTTGAGTTTTGATTTTTGCTTTTTTTGTTTTGTAATAACTTCAATGTTGGAGTTATTACAATTATTACTTTACTCCACTTTTTTCATAGTTCAAGTGATTTTTTGAAAAAATGCGATTTTTTTTTGATTTTTTTTAATTTCCTGCACGGAATAGATCTGCAAAGAGGCTTTTTCCGTGGGAAAAACTTCTGAAAATTGTATTATTGCGTGATTTTATTGCAGGGAATTTGCCGGTGACTTGTAAATAGTTCCTGCAGGAGTATATTAATCCATAAAAAGAACAACAGTAAACGATAATAAAGGAACAGAAATGAAAATAGCCTATTTCAAAAAGAAAATCACTCCGCAGATCCCCTGTCTTGTTGCCGGATACAGTTATAATGATACTGCTGTAAAAATAAGAGACGATATTTATATGGATGGACTCTGTTGTGATGACGGGGAAAAAAAGGTGCTGATCATCTCTTTTGACTTGCTTGCTCTGGATGAATGGTTTGTAAAAAGGGTGAGAAAAAATTGTGCGGAGATCCTGGGAACGGAGGAAAGCGGGGTGCTTTTTACCTGTACACATAATCATTCCGGACCGCAGACTATTGCGGAAGCCAATGCGGAAGATAAAGAAAATGTTTCTTATGTGGAAATGCTGGAAAAACTCATTTACGGGGAAGTAAAAGCTCTGGAGGGAAAATTTGTTGCATGCGATGTATATTTTTATTCCCTGAAAATAGATGAAAACCGCAACCGCCGTTATACTTCTTCAGATAATATGGCAACATTTACCCCCCACCGCCGGGAAATGCTGCCGCTGGCTGATGGATTTGCGGACAAGGAATTCGGTGTGCTTCTTTTTACGGCAGAAGGCAAACGTGATCCTCTCTACGCCATCGGTAATTATGCTGCCCACCCCCTTGCCGGACATGGGCCAGGTCTGGGCTGCTATACGATTTCAGCAGACTTTCCCGGTGCGTTCAGAAATTATGTGACACAGGAAAGCGGAGCAGAATGTATGTATATATCCGGAGCCTCCGGGAATATGATCCCCAAAGGGGATGAACTGGGATCTGCCGCCATGACGGAAATGGGGATCAATCTGGGGAAGGGAATGCTTGCCGCAATGTTGGATGCGACCCGTAATCCGGGAAGATTCAAATTGGAAAATGCCAAAGTGGGTTCAAAAATCTGTTTGTTTACTGCGCCTTTGCGGAAAAGATATTATAAAAATCCCAAAAAACTTGCTTCCTATTATGTGGATCAGGAGGAGTTCTGTGAAGAGATCCAGATCGTAAATATCGGGGAGGTTGCTTTTGTAGGCGTTCCCGGCGAACCCTGTGCGGAACTCGGGCAGGAGATCAAATGGCACAGTCCCTTCAAAAAAACATTTGTGGCGTTCTGTTCCACTTCCTATATTGATTATATTGTGCCTGCAAACTTTTTTGTTTCCGGCGGCTATGAATCCAAAGTACACCGTTTTTCAGCAAGAAACACCATTGACTTTGTGAAATGTGCCGTAGATGGGCTTTTTGATCTTCACGATACGGTTTATCCTGTTCCAGAAGGAGAGGAAAGTTATCCGGACGCACTGGATCTTCCCCTTGTAAATATTCTCCCCAACAGAAAATAAAATCTTCTTGCCGGATTCTTTCAACTGATCCGGCAAAACTACGGAAAATAAATACAATACCCCTCTGAAGAGGAAAACAACGGGTAATCTTTCAGGAATATGGGCAAAAAAATGGCTGCCTGACCTGGATTCGAACCAAGACAAAGTGAACCAGAATCACTTGTGCTACCATTACACCATCAGGCAGTAACAGGGAATTTTCCCTTTGATGTCATTTAATATACACGCTTTTTCTGAAATGTCAAGAAGATTTTTTTAAAAAAAATCGGGATATACTGCAAAAATTGCACAGATATCCCATAATTTTTCAAAAAACGGCTATTTTTACCTTGTTTGAGTGTGAGAAAATTGATTTTTGAAAAATTGATTTTGTCAGATTTTTTTAGAAACATATCATTGGTTTGATTCATGAGTTTTCCGGGGAGAGACTTTTTCTTACGCTTTTTTCTCTCCCCATCCCCCTCACTTTTTTGTCGCTTCAATCCGTCTTGATGAGCAATGCGTAAACTTTTTTTCATTATATTGCGCCTGCGTTCATTCGGGCATAGATGCCCTTATGCCCTCGCGGCTCAGTGCCCGCTTCCTGTTCATTGCTTATATTCCTGTGTAAGCATCCGCAAGGCGTTTGCCCTGCGGTTCATTCGCACGTCCACTGCGCGCCGGTTGGCAACCGCCTCGCCTGGCAGACAATATTTTTTCTTTTTTCCGGAATTTTTATGAGACAACTGTGGAAATAAATAAAGTTTTTTCTTCAATGTCGCAGAATATCCCGGAATGGTAAAAGACGTTTTATTCCTTATTCCTCAAAAAGACGTTTCCAGATGCGTTTTCTTTCCCTCACTTCCTGTTTGGAGGCATAGGATTCTATCCGGGAAAGTTTTTCATAGAATTTTCCGCTGTTTGCAGGATAATTCTTTTCATCGGCAAACAGTTTTTCCAGTTCCTTTTTTTCCGCAGGGAATTTTTTGAGTATATCTTCCCATGCGGGATCTTTACGGATACTATTCCACCGTTCCACAAGAGAGAGCCAATGGGGCTTTTTCAAGGCTTCTTCCAATGCTTTTTTGGCTTTTGCAGGTACTTTTTTCAGCAGGAGATTTCCGAATCCGGAAGGATCTTTAAATGCCTTCATCTGTAAAGACCATGTGCTTCTTTCTTTCATGGTGACAGAATTTCTGCAAATGTTGCCCGCAATTTTCAGATCGGAGGAAGACGGAACTTTGCCGATGAGGTAAAAGGGAATACAATATTCCACGCTCCAGTTTTTCTTTCCCTTTGTACCGGAGGCCTTCCAACCGGTACGGAATGAGGTTCTTTTCGCTACGTTACCGGGGATACTTTCATAGGTCATGCTTTCATAGTTGGCAATAAACTGCATGACTTCATCTTTGGCAGGCATCAGGAAAAATTCCACGGTATCATAGATCCAGAACTCATTGAAGTTATATACTTTTTTGAGTTTTGTCACATCTTCCTCATAACACTCTACTGCCACATAAAGGGCATCATTTGTGTAGAGTGCTTTGAAACGGGTGGGGTATTGGGGGGCGGCATTTTTTCTGTGAAGAAGGAAATTTTCTTCCCATTTGACGCTTTCCCATGCGGGATCACCAAGAATTTTTCCATCCGGAACAGGATATTTTTCCGAGTAAGATACCTGATAGGTTTTGGGGGCTCCCATCAGTACAAAACAGGCAAGAAATCCCCATAAAAGCAGTACAGCTTTTTTATTGTTCATTTTATCAGCCTTTCTGTAGAATTATTTTTCAATGAGGTTCAGGATATGGTCGATGATATGGTATCTTGTCCATGCAGGATCAAATTCCTGAGCGTAGATATTGACGGTATCCAGGAATCTTTCCGCTTTGAGGGCTTTTGTCTTTTTCACCTTGTCAGAACCTTTTTTGGCTTTCAGGATCTCCTGACGCAGCTTGGTGGCATAACGCACATCATCTGTTCCCTCTCTGTGTCCTTCCCAGCCGGGAGTATCCACCACCCCATCAGCTTTAGGCATGATATAAGAGAGATTGGGTGCGGCTGTATTATACATATTCCAGGGCAGACTCTGCCAGTTCCAGTGATTGTAACTGTAGTTGCATACTCCGTCATAGTCGGCAAAATAAAGATCGTATCCATAGCCTTTTCTCTGGGGATAGGCACTGTAATGTCTTGCCCAGGGTTGAGCATACGCCCACATTCTGCCGCCCTTATCGTGCATCAGTTTAGCAGTTGCTTTTTCCGGCTGATGTACGGCAATGGCAACGTCGATCCTTCCGGCAACAAGAGGGGTATTGGCTTTCTTGATGGTGGTATAGATCTTTGCCCCCATTTTCCGCATATCTTCCCATACATCATATTCTGCAAGGAGTCTTTCCCCTTCCGCTTCATCCAGTCCGTAATGGTAGATATTATCGTGTCCCAGGATCTCCTTATAGAACTTATTGCCCTCTTTAATGAAACTTTCCAGGTGTTTTTTATGCTCAGCGCGTTTGTAAAACTCACGAAATCCAATATTTCCGCCGGTATGCAAATAGATGGGATCCAGAGAAAATCCGCACTCTTTGAGGATCTTTACTCTTTCTTTCATCCATTCCATCTGCTGTTTATCCCCGTTGGTGGTGCGGGGACCGAATTTCCTGTTTTTGCTTTTCCAGGTGTTCCAGCCGGGAAAGTAGTTGCCCATGATGATGGTAGGGTGTCTCACCCCGTGTTCCCGCAGATTGATGAGATAGGCTTTCAACTGTTCTTTTGTAAGTGGGCGGGTATGGTTGAGGGCACCTTTTGTCACGCCTTTTGTACCGCTCTGGATGTGGTCAAAAAAGTATGTGGCAACGGAAAATTCTTTATTGATGTCATAATTTGTGGCAGGTTCGGGTAATGCAAAGGGGAGGATTCGCACCTTTACCGGGATCGTGGCGACCGTTCTGCTGCCGCTTTTAAGTTCGATTTTGCTTTCATAAAGCCCCGGAGCCATCTTTTCATCTGTTTTCAGGGTCAGCCAGTACTGCTGATTGACTCCTGCTTTCAGATCCAGCGGCAGAAGGGTTTTACTGTCGTAAATGGGGTATTTATCTACGGAAAAGTTGGTTTCCCGTACAAGTTTTTCCGGAGTCACATTTATATATTTCACGCCGTCCGGATAGGTGCAGCGTACACTCATCTGCATCTTTTCCACATCCACTTTGAGCATTTTATCATCGTGGATAAGTACATTGGGGTGCAGCATCCTGTTTGCACTTATGATCTGTTTTACCAGAAGGATATCAAAAGCCTTTGCCGGGATCTTGTTTCCTTCTCTGCTTACAAGATCCCCCATGACCGGAAGAAAGTTTTTGATGTCTTTAAGGGGTTTAACAATGAATGATGCCGGTTCATACTCGTTTTGAGCAGCAACGACCAGCAATTTTCCATTGAGTCCTTCTTCCGGAAGGGCGGTATCTCTGTAATAGATCACCGGCCCCATGGGGTCAACGATACTGTAAGCAAGAGAGCCGTCACCGGCTGTTTTTACTTTTTTTAAAAAGTCGGAAAACTTTACAAGACGGCTTTTTTCCGCACCGATGGCAGTAAGGACGGGGAGGAAGGGAACATCTTTTTTGAGTTCCGCATTGATCCTATGAATGAGAGCATTGCTTCCGTCAATAGTTGCAAGCTCTTTTTTCATATCCTGCAAAATTTTCTTTGCATACTCTTTTTCCGCCTGCATGATCTCATTTTCAGTCAATGCTTCTTTATAGAATCTTACTTGAGCGATCCTGCCGTGGAAGGGGAAGAAATTGCGCAGGGAACCGATAAGGAAAGAGTCGGTAAAGGGAGAGGCGGGAGGATTTGCCACAGCCGGGGAGGTTTTTGTTTTGATGCTGTTTTTCCGTTCCCCTTTCTTTTCACCATTTACATACAGTCTTATGGCATCGCCCACTTTCCATGTGAAGGCGATATGCACCCACTGATCTGTCCCGAATACATTTGCAGGCGTATTGGTTTTGAAAAGGATATTGCGTTTTTCCCCTGCAAAGGTCTGTATGCTTACTTTACCGTTATCCACGGAAAGACGCAGAGAACCCCAGGAGAGGATGGTCATGGAGCCAAACCCCCGTTTTTCCTTTTTTCCGGGGAAAGATGCGGCATTGATCCACATGCTTACGGTATAATCCTTATCCATGGAAAGAGCGGGATTTTTCCCGAAAAAAGCTCCGTTATCCAGAATTTTTTCCACTTTCAGGGCTTTACCGAAAGGGGTATTTGTAATGGAGGAGCCTTTATGCAGTTTCCCTTTGAAATTTTTGTTCACATTGTCAAGGATATTTCCTTTTTCATCCTGCTGAAAAGTCGTTTCAAAAACCACTTCAGCACAGAATCCTGCTGCTGTACAGAACCATACAGCGGCAAGTAAATAATATTTTATTTTATTCATTATTTTCTCCGGTAATGGATCATCAGAAATCATTGCGGACTTTTACCGGTTTACCGGTATGGGCTGCTTCAATGGCTGCGGCACAGGCGGCAACCGTTCTTGCCCCTTCCACAACATCGGCATGATTTTCCGCTCCCCGCAGAATAATATCTCCCATCAACTTTACCTGTGCTTCCACATTGTGATTGTTGACTTCCACAGGAATACTGATAAAGGGTGTGGAATCATTTTTGCTGTCAAAGAAAGGAACGCTGGAAAGCTGCATTTCCGGGCTTAAATTGTCACAGATAATGGTTCCTTTTGTACCGTAAAACACGCTTCTCATGGTGTAGGGGCGGGAGACAGCAGTAGAACACATGACTTTGCCGATGACCCCGTTTTTGAATTTATAAAGAGCAAAGTAGGAGTCAAAGTCCACAGGCCAGTCCACCAGACCTTTTTTCACTCCGTAGCCGAAAGCTTCATCAATAAGATCATCCACCGCCCAGCGCAGAAAGTCCACCGCGTGACAGCCTCCGCCCAGCAGAGGATCACGGCGTTTGTCTTTTCTCCAGTTGCCGACGCCCCCTGCATTTGTGTAATTGTGGGCGTATTCGGTTTCCGCCATAAAGAGTTCGCCGATGTCGCCTCTGGCAATCATCTTTCTTGCGAGAATGAAGGCGGGGGTATATCTTGTGGGGTGGGCGATCATAAAGTTTCTTCCTGTACGGCGGACTGTTTCCGCAATGGCGGCGGCTTCATCCAGATCCAGAGTCATGGGCTTTTCGCAGAGAACATCTTTGCCTGCTTCCATAAGGGCAATACACTGTTCCGCATGATAAAAGTCCGGGGAAACCACGGAAACTACATCGATTTCAGGGTCATTGACGATCTCTTTATAATCATGGTATCTTCTTGTTGTATTGGCAAGATCATATTCCACAAGTCTGCGGGCAAGTCTTTCAGGCAGGGGGTCCGGATGGGGATCGCAAACCACGGCAAGTTCAAAATCCGGGTTTTCTCTGTATGCTTTTACATGGCGGAACCCTTCACCGAGTCCCAGGATGGCTGCCTGTAATTTTCCGTTTTTCATTTGAAAACTCCTTTGAATATCTGTATAATGATTTTTTATTTTTCCACGATCCATGGCCAGCGGGTTACCTGGGCAGACAGAGACAGACTGTATATTTTTGTGCCGTAATCCAACTGACCGGAAACAAAGATACTTTTTCCCACGGTTTCCACATGACCATCCATAAAGCCGCCGTTAAAGGAAAAATTGGAATGGGGAGCCCACTGACAGTTATTGGCATAGTTTTTTGCATCATACATCCATATATTCCGGGAATGAGCCTTATAACTTTCCGGCTTGAACATCCCGTAGTTGGAATCAACGATCACTTTGGTAAGATCCCGTTTGGTGGAAAGGATCCCTTCACTGATACTGTATGTGGTATTGGCGGCTCCTGTTATTCTCATAGCCGTAGCCACAGGACAACGCAGAATATGATTTTTGTTTGCCTGATAATTGTAATCTTTAAAGTAGCCCTGTCCGTATCCCCAGGCAGGATTTGCTCCATCAGGTTTGTAAGTACCCAGACGGTAAACCCAGATATTCTCCCCCTGATATTTGGCAGATTGATACAGTCCGTTAAAGGCAAAAGCCCAGCCGTGCCCCCAGCCTTTATGGTCATCGGTATAATGATACATGACCATGACTGCCTGTCTGAGATTGTTTTTGCACTGCATATTCCTTGCAGTTTCCCTTGCTCTTCCCAATGCGGGAAGAAGCATCCCTGCAAGAATGGCGATTATGGCGATAACTACAAGTAATTCGATGAGAGTGAATGTTTTTTGCACGATTTTCATACGGCAGCCCCTTTCTTTTTTTGCATTGATTTATTGCAGATCTTTGATTTTACATTTAATAATTATAATGTAATATCCATAAAAAACAAGAGATAAAGTTTGCATTATTGTGTTAAAGATTTATATTATACTGCAAAATGGAAAAAGCCGGAGGAGAATATGAAACAGGAAACAAAAAATTCCAACCCGTATCAGAGAAGGCATGATACAAAATCCCATGTGGATCAGGAGGTATATGTTGACCATAAATTCCGGGCATCGGTAAGTACAAATATGATCCATGTGTATGCCTGCGGTACTGTGCAGATATATCCGGGAGGCGTTACCAAAAACCAGCCCCACTTCAAACCGGCAACTCCGCCTGTGGCATTTTACTTTCTGATCAATTATATTTCCGCAGGGGAAGGAATTTTTACCAATCTTGCGGATAATTCCCGTATCCGCGTCAAAGCCGGGGATGTTCTTATCATCCGTCCGGAGGTGGCACATTCCCTTGTTACCGATAAAAAAAGCAAACTTATCCAGAAACAGCTGATGCTTGTTTCCTCTCCCCTTATCGAATGGATGTGCGGAAAAGGGGGCGTTCAGCCGTGGAAGATCTGTCATTTGGAAGATACAGACAAGGTGGAAGAAAGTTTTGAAAAGATTTTTCTTTCCGCTTCCTCAAAAGAGAATAATCCCCGGACAGAGTTATCGGTACTTGCCTATACGGTTCTTTGTGAGATCGACAAATCGGAAGAGGGAAATAAAAAATTTGACAAATTTGACCAGCTGCTTTTTGCCATCCGTCAGGCTCCCCAGTATTACAGAACGGTGGAGGATCTGGCAAGGGAGTTCGGTATTTCCGAAAGATCTCTTTTCTATATGTTCAAAAAGAGGATGAATATGTCCCCCATCCAGTATATCATTGCGGAAAGACTGGAAAAAAGCCGCTGGTATCTGCTTACACAAGCCTACACCATTACGGCGGTGGCGGAGATCTGCGGATATAACAGTGTCGCCTTCTTTTCCCGGGAGTTCAAAAAAGCCTACAAAATATCCCCTCTGGAATACCGGCAGAATTATTTTAAAACAGGAGTGGATCCCCTTTACAGAAAATAGATCCTGTCCGTAAATATATTTTTACGCAAAAAAAGCTGCTGTAAACCTTTCTGAAAGGCGTACAGTTATGGAAGGATCTGTTCCCAATAAAGGTTGATTTTTGATCGGGGAAGAAGGAAAAAACTTTTGAGGAAATTTTTTCCCTTCTTCCCCGAACCCCATCATCCCATTAGAAACCTTTTTGTGGCATTTCGATTTTTGCAACGCAAAAATCAAAATGCCATCATAAAGTTTTAATAGTAGAAGGACTTACCACCCCTTATGGGAAACAGAACAAAAACAGAAGATCATCTGTAAAAAAAGCCGTTCCGAAAAATTTCCGGAACGGCTTTTTTATGGTTCAGGTATCAGACCAGGCTGGGTCTGCGTTGAGAAATGATCATGTTCCAAGTAGAACCGGCTGGCGGAAGCAGACATGGCAGAGTGTTTTCTTCGCATAGGTAAATTCTGTTCAATTCCTGCATGAACGATTCCGGATCATTTCCTTCTGCAAGACACATGTCAATTTCTGCTCTCAGACGGAATAATCTCCATCTCCAGGATTTTTTCTGTTCATCATTCATGTATAATTCAGCTTTATTCACAAGGTGCAGACATTTTTCTGCTTTATCTTTACAGATTTTCGGATATTCATAGGTTAGAGTCCATGGCTTTTCCGGGTCTGTTTTATCGGTAAAATAGGCACAGTGTTTTTCTTCTCCCTGATTGATAATTGCAGAGTGATCCATATTCTGTTCCATGAGTTCTGCCGCTTCTGCAACAAATTCCTGCGATTGTTCACCGAAATAAAAAGCTGCATATTTCCTGAGCATTTCAAATGCCGAACAGTTGGTATCCCACTCAATACCCAGCAGGATAATCTTATTCATATCTTCATAGATTCCCTCACTGTATGCGCTGTTTCCGCATAACCGTTCTTCCTTGCGGAAGGTATCCAGAAATGTCGGAGCCGGATTGACTCCGAATCCGCCCCAGGGAAGTTCTCCGCCCATACTGATATCTGTAAAGCCCATTGCCGGGATATTATCCTGTACTGTTTTCAGATTTTTCAGATCGTAGTTATCTACGGAAAGCATATCCGCATACTGATGCAGTTTTTCTGTATTCCGGCGCAAATATTCCCATTCCCCGTCTGTAAAACAATCAAATCTCCAAGTGCTGAGAACAATTTTACATTCCGGAACTTTTTTCCGTATTAACTCTGATATGGCAGGGATGAGTTTCCAATAACCGTTTGCTCCATACGGAGCACATTCTGGACAGGTGCAACCTCCCTGATCATAGCAGAAAATTTCAAAATAATGAATAGGGACATCTGAAAAAGCATCCAGCAATTCTTCATGCCAATGGATCAGCAGATCAACAGAACCGGGTTTGCTCGGGCAAAGTTCCACGTGATAGTGTCCGGCGATTGTTGCTGTTTTATATCCGTTTTTCAAACCGACCCAGTCGGCACGCAAATCTGCCGGACTTCCTGCGTAAGCTTCATTTGCAAGAGAGGTCAGAAAATTTTTCATTCCAAGCCGGGCACATTTCCGGAGAATATATTTCAGGTTTTTCAATTTTTTCTGTGCAGCAGTTTCCATAATATTCCGGAATTGGTGTCTGTCAAACCAGACTTTGATTGTATTGCAGCCCCAGATGACAAGATTTTCCAGATAGAGGTCAATTTCCTCTTCTGCTGCATTGTCATACCAGTTCCCGAAATGAGTTGCAAAATAAATCCCACGGAATGGTTTATCCGGAGCTGATTTTCCCCGGAAATGCGGTTCTCTGATTAATCTTCCGGCTCCGAATACAACGGCTTGTGCAGTTCCGCCGGAGATTTTAATATTTTCTCCGTTTTGATCAACAGAATATTCTTCATCCTTTAACTGTGTATCGATGGACAGCTCTATTTTTTCTGAAAAAGTGCAGTATTTGCGGAGCAGTTCGTTTGCAGAGCTTAAAATTGTTTCCGGTGAATATAAATCTTTCATTTCTTTATAACCTCAAAATTAGTTTTTAGATGGGGTAATTTAATCTGTTATTATGCTCATATTACCCGGCTGATTGAAGATTATTTACGCGAGGCAGCAGAAAAACTTTCTGTTCCGACCGGGAATAATGTGTCTTATACTTGTTCATGATTTGATACTTTTCCAGACCAAGAATTTCTGCCGAAGCCTGAGCTTCCTGATAACATCTGAGAATCAATTCCTTTTCGGAAAGAATATGATGTCCTGCACAACCGTTTGTAACGGAAACAAACTTAACGGCATGAACGGCTTTTATAAGTTTCAATGCAGTTCCGCCGAACATGATATCCGGATCATCCGGATTGGCTCCGAAGATAAGAAATCGCTTTTGCATAAGAGCTTCCTTGGAAATTATACGACTCATAAATACCCCTCCTTATTATAGCATTGAATAATAAGATTTCAAGGAATCCGGTAAATGCTGCGGCAGAAAAAAATGGCTCTGTTTCCCATAAGGGGTGGTAAATCCTTCTACTATTAAAACTTTATGATGGCATTTTGATTTTTGCGTTGCAAAAATCGGAATGCCGCAAAAAGGTTTCTAATGGGATGATGGGGTTCGGGGAAGAAGGGAAAAAATTTCCTCAAAAGTTTTTTCCTTCTTCCCCGATCAAAAATCAACCTTTATTGGGAACAGAGCCTTATGGAAAAAGATTATTTTGCTTCTTCTTTGTCACTGCTTTCATTTTTTGTTTTTTCAAAAAGGGCAATGACCTCGGCAGAAGGGGCTTTGTCCAGAAGAGAAACAATGACGGCGGCGATCATACCTGCAATGAATCCGGGAATGATCTCATAGATACCGGTCTTGGCAAGGAATGCATACCACAAAGCATCCACAAGGAAGCCCACGATGATACCGGCAACAGCTCCTTTATAGGTAAGGCGTTTCCAGTAGAGGGCAAGGATGATGACAGGACCGAAAGCTGCTCCGAAAGCCGCCCATGCACATTCCACAAGGGCCATGATCCCCTGGCATTTGGGATTGCTGGCGATAAGGAAGGCGGTGACGGCAATAATGGCAACGACCACACGTCCAGCCCAGAGCATTTCCTTATCATTGGCATTTTTGCGGAAGACGGGTTTGTAAATGTCGGAGGCAAAAGCGGAGGAAGAGGCAAGAAGCTGGGAGTCTGCTGTACTCATGGAGGCTGCAAGAATGGCGGAAAGGAGAATACCGGCAACAAAGGAGGCGATCCCCACAGAACCGATCTGATTGCCCAGCCATGCAAAGGAGGAACGTACCATTTCAATAAAGACAAGTTCTTTGCCTTTGACAACAAGTTTGTCACCAAGATATTCTCTTCCCAGAATACCCACAACAGAAGCCATGGCAAGGATGAGAAGGATCCAGCCGCAGCCGATGATCTGGGATTTACGCACCTCTTTTTCAGATTTGATGGAAAGATAACGGATCAGAATGTGAGGCATACCGAAATAGCCGAGTCCCCAGCCCAGACCGTAAAGGATCTCTTTGGTTCCTTCCCAGCCGGATGCGGTGGTAAGGGCGAAATATCCTTCGGAAAGTTTGATGACAGGTTTGGCGAATTCCGGGCTTTTCATCATTATACAGGCAAAGATAGGAGCAAGCATCAATGCCCCCAGCATGATGAGTCCCTGGAAGAAGTCTGTCCAGCAAACAGCCTTGTAACCACCCATGAAG
Organism: Victivallales bacterium; assembly: GCA_045612485.1. Classification (GTDB taxonomy): domain Bacteria; phylum Verrucomicrobiota; class Lentisphaeria; order Victivallales; family UBA1829; genus RGIG5327. The sequence goes on from JAZKZE010000110.1 coordinate 19,409, forward strand.
GTATAGCCGACGATGACGACAGTGGCAATGATCATGGCAGTGGAAGCTTTCATGCCGATAACAGTATTGAAGAGCTGACCGCAGGCATAGATACTTGCGGCAGCATAAACGCAGTATGTCACCATAAAGACGATAGCAGAAACGATCTGAATAGTTTTGTTGTCAGAAAGGAATCTGTTGGCAAGGAACTGGGGAATGGTGATGGAATCTTTTGCATAGATGGAATAACGGCGCAGTTTGGGGGCAACGGTGATCCAGGCACAGATGGTACCAATGAGAAGTCCCACAGAGATCCAGATTTTGGAAAGCCCGGCAGCGTAAATAGCACCGGGAAGTCCCATAAGCACCCATGCACTCATGTCGGAAGCACCGGCGGAAAGGGCGGAAACCCAGGCATTCATATCTCTGCCGCCGAGGAAGTATTCTTTTTCCCCGTTTCCTTCTTTTCTGCCTTTGAAATAAAAATAGATACCCACTCCAATGACCAGTACAAAGTAAACCAGCATTGCAGACGATTCAGCGTTAAGCCATTTCATAAATCGGCTCCTTCTGTTTATTGTTATTGTTTAAAAGATAATACCCGTATTAATTTGCCACGGAAAAGGGATATTGTCAAATAAAAAGCAGATTTTTTTGCCCGATTTTATGAAATCAAAGGCGATCCGGCTTGAAAAAAGACGGTAAAATTCAATCTTTGCGGAACTCCACAAGAGCGTGGAGGATATTCTGTTCCGGATTGCGTATCGCCGCAACGATCGTATTTTCTTCTGTTCTGTGATGATATACTTCCAGAAGCGAGCCCTTTTTTGCCTGCATTTTGTATTCGATGCGTACTTTGTTGTAACGGAAATCTTCCGGAAGGAAATCTCCGGCAATGGCAAAATATTCAGAACTTGTAAGATGACCATTGGGGTCAAGCATGGAGGGGGTGATTTTAAGTGCCGCAACTTTTTCCCCGGGTAGGGCAGGCAGGGGGATCTTTCTTGGCGGACAATCCATTTCTTCAGGCTCATCAAAAGAGATGAGTTCCCCTATATTGTCCGGAAGTTTCACGGCTTTTGCTGTTTTGAAATTGAAGAAACAGCCGATACCGTTGGCGATCATGCAAAGATCCCCATTTTCATCCCGGATGGTAAGGCGGCGGTAACCGTAAATGCCCTGACCGCCGTAGATGACTACTTTTACTTTGATATTTTCCTGAAAAGCAGGGAAACGGAAAATATTCATTTGCAGGGAAGTCAGGAATACTGCCGTGTCATTGCTGCGGAGAAAATTGCAGAACTTTGTTTCCCCGTATTCCTGAAACTGACAGCAATCCATCATCATTGCCACTGCCGCTTTGAGTTTGAGTTTTCCATCCTCTCCGCAGTCGCAATGATAAACTTTTCTTTCCATTTCATGCATAAGTATTTCTTCCCTGCTTTATCTTTCCGGAATACAGTTCTTCAATCCAGATGAAAAACCATTTCCATAGGTTCTTCTTTGGCTTTTACGGCATCCGGGGTGGCGGTGACAAGGTAGTTGCACATCTGTTTCCACCATTTGTGACAACATTCGTATGAAGCGATCTTGGCAAACTCCTCTTCACTTTCCACTTCCAGATAACCGAACATGACTTTATCGCCGGGGTGGTGGAAAATGGAATAATTTTTCACACCGTGCTTTTTCAGTACATCCCTGATCTCATCGGGAATGGGATTATGGGCTTTGGTGTATTCGGCAAGTTTGCCGTCCTGTACTTCCATGTAAAAGGCTTTTCTCAACATTTTTTTTCTCCTGTTATTGTAAAATATATCCTACAATTTACTGCACAGAAATATAAATTGCAAGGGGAAAAGTGTTTTTCACATAAGAAAAGCACAGCTGTCCCATAAAATCATGGAAAAAAGAGAAATGTTCGGTTGCCAGGCGAGGCGGTTGCCGCCGAGCGCGCAGTGGATGTGCGAATGAACCGCAGGGCAATCGCCTTGCGGACGCTCACAAGGAGTTGTGAGCGTATGAGCCAGCAGCGAGCACTAAGCCGCGAGAGAATGAGGGC